>VGYW01000585.1 GCA_016872875.1 Planctomycetota bacterium
GGAGACTACGTGGTGTTGCCCGCGACCCTGGGGGCTTGCTTTCGTCATTGAGCATTCCGGGCTTGGAGATTGTTTGGTGCTTGGCGTTTGGCTCTTGGGATTTCCCGCATTTCGTGAGAAATGCGGGCTAGTCGTGTTTGCCCCACTCCACCTTCTGGGCTTCGAGGATTGCTTCCACATCATCCCGTTGTGCTAACCTCTCCAGCGCTCCGCGGGTCGCCACGACCGCCACCCCGCCGAACAACCCGAGGTCCTGGTCGAGAACCCTCAGTTGGCCGGGCTGAGGGAACTCCTCCCGCACGCTGTCCCTCAGCCTTGCCGCGGCCGCCCGAGCCGGCTTGGCCCTCGACATCCGCTCGGCTGTCCCCAGCCGTTCCCCCTTCCCACACTCCTTTTTCGCCAGGACGATCGCGGTGCGGGTTTCATCCGGGGCCAGCGACGCGAGCCGTGCCTTGAGGTGTTCGCTCAACTTCCCGGCGGCTCTCTTATCCATTTTCGAAGCCCCTCAGAGTGCGGCCAGCGCCTCGGCCCACCGGGTAATGCCCCACCCAAGGCGATGGAGGCTTGACCCGACCAGCCCCCGGTTCCCACTATGCTCCCTTCTCTACCTGGTAGCCAACCTCGCTAGCGTTCAACCACCCCCCACCTGAGTTGAGTAGCTTCAGTAGCTCCTCGGCCCGTTCGTGGATTGGCTTTGCCTCGGTGTGTCGCATGAGGAATAGGAGGTCTATCGTGCGAACAACCAGAACGTTCATCCTCGCAGCGTGGGCTACTTGCTCGTGGTGGACTGGCGTGGCAAGCCCTTCGGTCAGGCCCACAACCTCCATCTCATCGTTGAAGATCAGCGCCCCAGGTGTTGCAGAGGTTACGCCGCTTCTCTCCCGGTGGGAGTCGACCTGGTTGATGTCCTCTCTCCTGATGCCCCGGTTCGCACCCCGTATCTCCAGGAAGCAGACTGGCTGCCCAGCCGCGTCGAGAATCGTGGCGTCCTCCTTGCCCGAGTCCGTAAAGACACCCTGAGGAATCAGCACCCCGTCCGCCCCCTCGATTGGCTCGGGGCTCTTGAGCGCCACAAACCTCGCGCGAACATTGCCTCCGAGGTCGGCCTCCATGCGCTCCACATCGAACCCAGCGGCATCAAAGCCGTAGGCGATGACCAGACTCCTTCGGTCCCTGTCACGTGCCGTCTTGCCATCTGCGCCGGGTTCTGTAGCCATCCTGGCAATTGCCTCCGTTCATCAACCCCACTTCGCGTGCCTGGCGCCCGGCGGCTCAGGAAGTAGGGCGTCACATCTTTGCTTTTGCACTACCCATGACCCAGGCCAGTTAGCCGGTACCGTCAGCAGGACTGGCCATTCTCAGGTATCCTCCAACAGAGTCTTCACGCGGCATCATGGCGCGCCGAGCGTCGGGTGTCAATCACAAAAAGGCCATCTGCCAATATCCCCACTACCTGTTTCTTTTCGCAGCACGTGACCCGGTGCCTCCTCATTCGAGCAATTTGAGGAGGGCCTTTGCATCCGCGGCTGCGGCGCTGCCGGGGTGATCCTTCAGGATGCGTTCGAGGAGGGGGCGGGCGCGCTCGGGGAGCTTGTTGGCGATGTAGTTCCTGGCCATGCTGAGGAGGCGCTTGGCGGCGGCCTCGGGGTCGGAGGCGGGGGTGGCGGGCTTGTCGCCGGCGGGCTTGTCGCCGGTGGGCTTCGGCCCGGCCCCAGCGGTCAGGCCGGCAGCCTCGAGGGCGGCCTTGGCCTCAGGCTCGGCACGGAGCTTGGCAAGGTCGCCCTCGGCTTCCGCAACGGCCTTACAGCCTTCGAAGTCGCGGCGCAGGATTGCCAGCCGCGCGGCGGCGCCCGCATAGTCCTTCTGGCCGGCCGCGGCCCGCGCCGCATCGAGGAGCTCCTGCGAGAGCCACGTGATGACCTCGAGACTGTCGCGCGCCTCCTCGACCACGGCGCTCTCGGACTTCATCTTGGAGAGGGTCAGGTAGGTGGCGGCGGCGGCGCCGCAGTGGCCGGCGTCCATCTGGGCGTTGGCCCTCTCGATGGCCTTGGCGGCCTTGGCGAGCTCGTCGTCGCTCGCCGGGCGTTGTTTGCCTATCGCCGCCTTCATCTTCTCCTTGAGGGCGTCCGCATCCTGCGCGCCCGCCGTGCAGTCGAGGATTCCCTCCTTCGGCGTGAGGTAGAAGATGAAGGGGAGGATGGTCATGTCCTTGCCCGCGCGCAGGCGGTCCATCAGGGGGCGGTTCTCGCCGGCGTCGCAGTCGAGGGAGACGTAGAGCACCTGGCGGCGGAGCGGGGCCAGCGCCGCGTCGTCGAGGGCCTTCTTGGTGTAGCGGCAGTTGCCGCAGGCGTCGCGGCCGAAGACGGCCATGATTGGGCGGCCGGTGCGGCGCGACTCTTTGAGGGCGGCCTGGTAGCCCTTGCCCCCGGAGGGCGGGGCCTCGGCCTTGGAGTTGGCGGCGACCGTCTCGGCGGCCTTGCGGGCGTCGGCGGCGACGGCTGGGCAGGCCTCCGCGACCTTCTTCAGGATGGCCTCGGCCCGCTCGAAGAGCCTCTTCTCCGCCAGGGCCTCGCCGCGCCGGATGGCCAGGCGGCCCTCCAGCTCCGTAGGCGCGGGCGCCTCCGCCGCGCGGCCCAGCCCAGCAGCCACAATGGCTCCGGCAGCCGCCACCATCACAAACCGCAGCAGCTTCATGGTCCACCTCCGCAAGTGGGCGCCGAGCAGCCGCCGGGCCTCACCGGCCACGCTGGCCCCCACCGGCCCCGTCGGCACCCCGGTATCATAGTCCGCGCTCACGCCGGCGTCAAGCGGTTTCCATTGGACGGGTTGGGCGGCGCGCGACGGCGATGAGACGCTGGCTGTCGCGGGCAGCGGGGCCGGGGACGGGGTAGGACTGCGAGAATGTCACGCCCCGGAAGCCTGCGGCTCGGAGGACCGCGAGCAGCTCGCCCCGGCCGTAGACCCGCATCGAGAGGTGCCGCGTGGTGGCTTGCTCGCCCCGCGTATAGGTCCAGGACGCGAGGAAGCGGCGTGCCGCGGGGTCGTAGCGGCCGCTCTGTCGGATGCGCAGGCCGCGGGTCACTACTTCGGCGTCGGACAGCTTCGCCCGCCGCAGCCAGGCCCGATTGGTGCACTCGATGAGGAAGCCGCCGCCCGGCCGCAACGCCGCGAGCACCCGCCGGCAGAAGCCGAGCGTCTCCGCGTCATCGAAGTACCCGATGCTGTCGCCCCAGTTGATCGTTGCGTCGAACTCCTCGTGGAACTCGACGCGGCGCATGTCGCGGCAGACGAGGCGGACGGCGAGCTCCTCCTGCTTCGCCCTGGCCGCCGCGCGCTCCAGGTAGAGCGGCATGAGGTCCACGCCGGTCACTGCCATCCCCATTCGGGCGAGCGGGAGCGCGAGGCGGCCCGTGCCGCAGGGCACGTCGAGCACGCGGCTCCCCCTTCCGATGCCGAGCAGGTCGGCCGCGAGCCTCGCGTGCGCATCGTTCACCTGGGCGGGAAGCGCGTCGAGAAACGCGTCCGCGCAAGACTCGTCGAAGAACTCCTCGAACCACTCGCTCACGGCTTGCACGCCCCGTCTGGCCCGCCGGCCCGCCGCCCGGATTGCATCATTGCCGAAGCGCGTCGGCGCCGCAACACGGCCCCCGTGGCCGCGGCTTGCACCAGGCGTGCCGGCGGGTATAATCGCGGCGGCGGGAGGCGGCCAGGAAAGGAGCGGCGCTGTGGCGATGAATCGCAGGGGGTTCCTGGGGGCTCTTGCGGCAGGGGTGTTGGCGCCGAGCGTGGTTCCCGCCTCGGCGCTCGGGCGGAGCGGCTCGATGTCGCCCAA
Organism: Planctomycetota bacterium; assembly: GCA_016872875.1. Next base: position 3,833 of record VGYW01000585.1, read on the forward strand.
CGACCGCATCCTCGCCGCCGCAATCGGCACACGCAACCGGGGGAACGACCTCATCAGGAGCGTGGTGCGCCACAAGGACACCTTGCTCCTGGCAGTGTGCGACGTTGACCGCGCCATCCGCGGCCAGCGCGTGGCCGAGTGCAACAAGGCCTACGAGGAGCAGGACCGCGGGCGGAGCGTGACGTCTGGCCTCAACGACTTCCGCGAAGTGATGGAGCGGACCGACATTGACGTGGTGCTGCTCGCGACGCCTGACCAGCACCACGCGCACATGGCCATCGCCGCGATGCGGACCGGCAAGGACGTCTACTGCGAGAAGCCGCTGACCCTGACGATAGCCGAGGGGCGCGCGATGGCGGACGCCGCGGCACGCTACAAGCGGGTCTTCCAGGTCGGCTCCCAGCGCCGCTCCGAGGAGAAGCCGCGGCGCGCCTGCGAGGCCGTGCGCAACGGCCGCATCGGCAAGCTCCTCAGCGTCGAGGTCGGCGTGGGGATGCGGCCGGTGAAGCCGATGCCCGACGTCGCCGAGCCCGTGCCGCCGGGCTTCGACTACGAGCTATGGCTCGGCCCGGCCCCCTGGGCGCCCTACTCGGCGAACCGCTGCCACTACAACTTCCGCTTCGTGCGCGACTACTCGGGCGGCGAGATGACCAACTTCGGCGCGCACTACTTCGACGTCGCCCAGTGGGGCATCGGCGCCGACGACTCCGGCCCCGTCGAGGTCGAGGGCAAGGGCGAGTTCTTCGATGGACTCTGGAACACCTTCTCCAAGGTGGATGTGACCTACAAGTATGCGAGCGGGGTCGTCGTCCACGGCACCCACAAGTTCGCCGGCTGCAAGTT
>VGYW01000586.1 GCA_016872875.1 Planctomycetota bacterium
GGAGGTGGCCGACGGGCGTGTGGAGGCGGAACGCCGTGCCCGCGAGGCTCATCATCTCCACCTGCGCCGTGACGTCCACCGTGGCCTGAAGGCCGTAGGTGAGGACGCTGCCCCTGCCGCGCCTCTCGCGGAAGAAGCCGCACTGCGGGTCGTCCGCGTTCAGCACCGCCACCGCCTCGGGGGAAAGCGTCTCATAGAGCCGGGCCTTCGCGTTCAGGTAGTTCTCGAACGTCCCGTGGTAGTCGAGGTGCTCGTGTGGCGTGACGTTTGTGAGTGCGGCGACGGCGAAGCGGATGCCGCGCACCCGCTCCTGGTCCAGGCTGTGGCTGGAGACCTCCATGACCGCGTGGCTGATGTCGCGCTCGACCATCTTCTCGAACATGGCCTGGAGGTCTGGGCTTTCGGGGGTGGTGTTGGCGGCAGTCTCGCGCAGGGAGCCGACCTGGTTGACGATGGTGGAGATGAGGGCGGCCTGCTTGCCCGCCCTGGCGAGGAGCCAGTGGACGAGCATGGCGGTGGTCGTCTTGCCGTTCGTCCCCGTCACGCCCACGGTGCGAACCATGTCCGCGGGATGGCCGTGGAACTGGCAGCAGAGGTCGGCCAGTGCCGCCCGCACGCTGGGCACGATGATGAGGGCGACGTGCGGCGGCACGGGCACCTCCCGCTGAGCGAGGAGCGCCACGGCGCCGCGCGCCACCGCGTCGGGCACGTGGCACGTCCCGTCGCTGTGCGGGCCGGGCACGACCGCGAAGAGCCACTCCGGCCGCACCTTGCGCGAGTCGAGCGTCAGCCCCTGGATGCTGCGGTCGGTGTAGTTCCGCAGGTCGCGGTTCCTCAACGGCTCTATGAGCTTGCTGAGTCTCATCGTGTCACCTTCTGCGGCGCGGTGGCGATGCCGAGGCGTTCGAGGGCCTGCGGCTTGTCGGGCGGCACGCCCAGGTAGGCCAGGGCGCGCTTGATGATCTGGGCGACGGCGGGCGCGGCCACCGTGCCGCCGAAATGCCGGCCGCCCGCCGTCTTGGTCGGTTCGTCCGCCGTCACGATCACCACCAGCCTGGGCCGCTCGATGGGCGCCATGCCCACGAACGAGCACATGACCGCCGAGTGGGAGAAGCCGCCGACGGTGGGCTTCTGCGCCGTGCCAGTCTTCCCGCCGATCGTGTAGGCGGGGAGGCGGGCCTGCTTCCCCGTCCCCTCCTCCACCACGGCGCAGAGGACCTTTCGCACGCGCTGCGCCACGGACGCCGGGATGACGCGCTCGGCCGCCCTCACCGGGCGCTCTGCCCACGTGCCGTCGGGCCGCCGCACCCGCCGCACGAGCCGCGGCTGCATCCGCACCCCGTCGTTGGCGATGGCGCCGTAGCCGAGGGCCATCTGGAGCGAAGTGACGCACACCTCCTGGCCGACGCAGATTGAGGGGAGCGAGAAACTCGTCCAGCGCGAGGGGGGCTGGAGCTTGCCCGGGTTCTCGCCCGGCAGCTCGAAGCCGGTGGGCTTGCCGAGGCCGAACTTCCTGAGATACTTGTGGATTCGGTCGGGGCCGAGGAGCTTGCCGATCTTCGCCGTGCCGATGTTGGACGACTTGATGATCACGTGCGCGGCGTCGAGCGTGCCGTAGGCGTGGACGTCGTGGAACCGCCGCGAGCCGATGAGCCACATGCCGTTCTCGCAGAAGATGGGGGTCTCCTCCGTGACCACCCGCTCGGCGAGCGCCGCGCTGAAGATGAACGCCTTCATGATCGAGCCAGGCTCCATCCAGTCCACGATGTAGCGTGCGCGGGCGCGCTGCTTGAGGTCCCTCGACTCGTACTTCCCGGGCGTGTTGGGGTCGTAGGTGGGCAGGCTGGCCGCGGCGAGGACGTCGCCCGTGCGGGGGTCGAGGACGACGGCGAAGGCGCCCTTTGGCGCCCAGAGGTCCATGAGGTCGTGGAGCGCGTCCTCCGCGTAGCCCTGGACCACGGTGTCAATGGTGAGCTCGAGGTCGGTGCCGCTTTGCGCAGGCTTGGCGGCGGCATTGGGCGTGCTGATGCAGCGGCCTGCGGCGTCGCGCTGGAGCTCCGCGCGGCCGGCGTCGGGGCTGAGCAGGCCGTTCCAGGCCATCTCCAGCCCCTCGAGGCCCTGCTCGTCGAGGCCGGAGAAGCCGACGAGCTGGCAGCCGAGCTCGCCCTGGGGGTAGGTTCGCTTGTACTCGGGCCACGCCGCCACGCCCGCGATGTCGGCCGCGGCCACCCGCTTGGCCTCCTCGTCGCTGACCTTCCGCTTGACCCACACGAAGCGGCGCAAGCCGTCGAGGTCCGTCGCCAACTCCTCCTGGTCGAGGTCCAGGAGGGGCGCCAGCGCCGCCGCCGCCGCCTGGGGGTCCCTGATCTCTACCGGCTTGGCGTAGAGGCCGCAGTCCCTGAACTCCAGCGCAGTGCCAAGCTCGCGGACCGCCGGCTCCTCGCGCAGGGCCGCCTCCTCGGCGTCCGAGAGGAACCGCTTCAGGCACACGCGGCCCGTCGGGCGCACGAGGCGCGAGTGGAGCAGTGCGGCATCCAGGCGGAGGATGTCCGCGAGGCGGCGGGCCGTCGCCTCGGGGTTCTCGACCAGGCGGGGGTCGGCGTAGATGCTCGGCACCTGCACCGATGTGGCCAGCGCGCGGCCGCGGCAGTCCACGATGCTCCCGCGCCGCTCCGAGCGCGGCACCCGCACGAAGTGCTGCGAGCGCGCTATCTCCTGGAACCGGCTCTCCTCCATCCCCTGGATGAGATAGAGTCGCCCCAGGAGGCCCGCGTAGAGGGCCGCGACGAAGAGGGCAACCGCCCACACCCTCGCGTTGTGACCGCCCAGTGCCGCCACTTTGTGCCGCCCTTGTCTGCCGCCGAGTGCCGGTCAGCCGGCTCGGCGCTCCGCCACGCGGAGCCGGGCGCTGCGCGACCGGGGGTTGTCGGCCACCTCGGCCGCGCTCGCCCTGATCGGCTTCCGCGTCAACACGCTCACCTCTCCCGCCGAAGCGTACGAACGAAAAGCGTCCTTCACGATGCGGTCTTCGAGCGAATGGAACGCGATGATCGCCACGCGCCCGCCCGGTGCGAGCCATTGCGGGAGGGTGCTCAGCGCGGCCGTGAGCGCCCCGAGCTCGTCGTTCACCGCGATGCGGAGGGCCTGGAAGGTCCTCGTGGCCGGGTGGAGCCGCCACTCGCGGCGGGGGACGACGGCCTCGACGAGCGCCGCCAGGTCGCCCGTGGTCCGCAGGTCCCTGCGCCGTTCGGCAATCGCCCGTGCGATGCGGCGGGCGTAGCGCTCCTCGCCGTACTCGCGCAGGATGCGCTCAAGGTCCTCCGCGCGGCTGCGGGCGATGAGCTCCGCCGCCGTCGGCCCCCCGCCGCTGGGGTCCATCCGCATGTCCAGCGCGCCAGCGAGCTGGAAGCTGAAGCCTCGCTCGGGCCGCTCGAGGGCGTAACTCGACAGACCCAGGTCCATCAGAACTCCATCGGCTCCGCGCCCCAGGCGCCGAGCGGCGAGCTCGGCGAGGCCGCGGAAGTTGCCGTGAACGAGCTCGAAGTGCCCCTCGAAGCGCGCCAGCCGCCTGCGGGCGAGCTCGAGGGCCGCCGCATCGCGGTCAATCCCAAGCAGCCGGCCCCCCGGCAGCAGCCGCTCCAGGAGCGCCTCCGCGTGGCCCCCGAGGCCAACCGTCGCGTCAACGAAAAGACGCCCTGGCGCGGGCCGAAGCGCATCGAGCACCTCTCCGAGAAGGACCGGTTTGTGCATCGCAGTCAGGAGAAAAGGGAAGAGGCGGGCTCATTCCTGAGGGCTGCCGTCGCTCGGGTCGGTGTCTCCCGAGGCCGGGAGGTGGTTGTCGGGCGTGCGACGGCAGCCCTTGACATTGCGGGCCGCATGTAGTAGACTACAGACGGCATGACCTGCGGCCGGCCTGATTCCCCGTCCATTGGCGGCCGGCGCGGGTGGTGTGACGGAAAGCGGGGCTCCGGTTCCCCGTCTCGCCCGGAGCCCTGCTTTCCCCGCTAGGAATCCCCCTGTCAAAGAACGAGCTCGCCTCTCCCGAACTCACTTGGCGTCACGCTCCGGCTTCGGCTGGTAGAGCGATTCGGCGAGCTCCTCGAACTGGGCCTCGTGAGCGTCGCGGAGCGCTCCCCAGCGGGCCGGATTCCACAACTCGATGCGATTGAATGCTCCGATGAAGAGGCACTCCTCCTCGATGCCGGCGAGCTCTCTCAGGCGGTCGGGCAGGAGGATCCGGCCAAGCTTGTCCGGGTCGGCCTGCACGGCCTCGCTGGAGAAGAGCCGCTGGAGCATTCGGACGTTGAAGCTGCGGAAGTCGAGCGCGGCGATCATGCCCGCCACCGACTCCCACTCGCTGGCAGGAAACAGGAACGCACACTTGTCCATGCCCCTCGACAGGAAGAGGCCGCCTCGCAGCTCCTCCTCGCCGATGGCCTCGCGGAGGCGACGGGGCACGACGACGCGGTGCTTGTCGTCGAGGCTCGCGAGGTACTGGCCGAAGAAGCGTGGACCCACTTGTTCCCACTCCTACCCACTTTATCCCACAACGTGCAAAGTTTACCCACCGCCCGCCCCCTAGTCAAGAACTTTTTTCCACTTTTTCCGAGTTTTTTTCTGAAGCCACAACCCATTGTGGCTCATGCCCTTGCGTCCCCTGCATCTTGGAT
>VGYW01000587.1 GCA_016872875.1 Planctomycetota bacterium
AAGGTAGTTCAACACCTGGGCCTCGTGCTCCTCAGCCAGGGTTTCCACGGCCTTGAGCTCAACGACGATCTTGTCGTAGCAGATGAGGTCAGGGATGAACTTGGTGCGTAGCTCGTGGCCCTTGTAGGTCAGCCGCAGTTCCTGCTTCGGGTCGAAGGGAATGCCCTGCAAGCCCAGCTCGATCTCCAGGCATTCCTGGTAGGTCGCCTCATGAAACCCGCACCCCTTCTCCTTGTAGACCTCGAAGCACGCCCCCATGATCTTGTAGCTCTCGTCAGGATAGATGATCTCTGCCATTCTCTTTCCTCTCTTTGCTTTGGTCTTCTTTCGCGTCTTTTCGCGTGTTTCGCGGGCACATTCCTGGCGGGCTATTCGATGAGCATGGCGTACAGGTTGGGGACGGTCACTTTGTGGTCGCCTGTGATGTGGTAGCCGCGCCCGCCGAGGGAGACTGGGCGGTTGACGATGTTCTTGCGGGGCCGGTAGTAGTACTCGATGTCGTCCTTCGACACCTCGGCGCGGTAGTCGCCGCGGAGGGGGAAGAGGTCGAAGTTGGCCGTGGTGATGTGGCTGACGGTGTGGCCGAGGTTGCGGGCGATGGAGAGGGCTTTGAGGAAGACCTCGGGTCCGGTGACGGCGGAGCCGAAGTTGCAGAAGACGCCGCCCTCGAGGTTCGCCACGGTGGCGCAGTAGGTGCGGAAGTCGAGTCCGCTGGCCGCGCCGAGCGCGCCGAAGTCCACCGCGGGGTGCTGGTGGATGATGTCGGTGCCGATAGTCACGTGAATGGTGACGGGCACGCCCAACTTGTGGCCGTTGTAGAGGATGCTTGCGTGGCGGTGTTCGAAGCGTGGGTCGGAGGCATAGAGGCGGCCCAGAGCTTCGCCGTAGCCCAACCCGTCGCGGACGCCCGCCTGGACCGCCTCGTTGATCATCCGCCCCGTTTCGTCGGCCATGCCGAAGGAGCCGTCCTCGATCGAGTCAGGCACGTCCTCGCTCGTCTCGCCGATGAGTGCCAGCTCGAAGTCGTGGATGGAGACGGCGCCGTTGCCCGCCACGTGGGTGACGAGGCCCCGCTGCATCAGGTCAATGATGAGGAGGGAGAGTCCGCTCTTGACGACGTGTGCGCCGAGCATCCAGAGGACGGGCGCGCCCCGCTTGCGCGCGTCGCGGATGGCGTCGGCGACACGGCAGAGCTCGGGGTGGTCGTAGGGCGGCGGCGGGTCGCAGGGCCGCACGAGGTCGGCCAGCTTCACCAGGTTCCGCCGCTCGCCGAGCCGATAGGTCTTCACCCGCGAGAGGTCAATCCGGTCGAAGGGCATGGGCGTTCTTCCCTTGCGGACGTAGTGGACGTAGTGGACATAGTGGACGCGCCGCCCGGAACGAAAGCTACCTGGCCGGTGTGGCGTCCAGGGTCCAGACGCTGATCGCGGTGTCCAAGCTTCCGATGGCAAGACGCTTCGAATCGGGGGAGAAGGCGAAGCGCGTGATGGCGGCCCGGTGCTCGTCGAGGGTGCGGACGGTCTCCAGCGTCGCGGCGTCGCGGAAGCGGAGGACGGGCGGCACGCCGCCGCTGGCGAGCCAGGAGCCATCTGGCGAAAAGGCCACGGCGCGCCCCTCGTGTGGCACTGCGAGGGCCGCGAGGCACTTCTCGCCCGAAGCGTCCCAGACCTCGAGGAGCGGCTGGTCGCCCGCGATGGCGAGCCGGGCCGCGTCGGGCGAGAACGCGACCGCTCTGGCGGCGGCGTTGCGGGCGTTCCACTTGCGGAGGCAGGCGCCCGTGGCGGGGTCCCAGAGCCGCAGCTTGCCCTCGCCCGCCGAGGCGATGCCCGAGCCGTCGCGGCTGGCCGCAATGTCGTCCACGACGCTCGGCTCCTGCGGGTCGGCCAGCACCTTCAGGGCGCTGCCCGAGGCGAGGTCCCAGACGCGGACCGTGCCGTCGGCGCCGCCCGAGGCCAGGAGCTTGCCGCCTGGGAGGAAAGCCAGGGCGCGGACCTCGCCCGTGTGGCCTTCGAATATCTTGATGGGCTGGGCCTGGGCGGGGTCCCAGAGGCGGACCCACTTGTCGGCGCCCGCGGAGGCGAGCCGCGCGCCGTCGGGCGACACGGCGACGGCGAGCACCGCGCCCGCGTGGCCGCCAAAGGTCTTGTGGCATTGCCCGCTCGCGGCGTCCCAGAGCCTCACGGTCTTGTCGGCGCTGCCCGACACCAGGCGTGCGCCGTCGGGCAGGAAGGCCACGGAGCTCACCCAGGCCGTGTGGCCGCGAAGGGTGGCGAGTGGGCGGCACTCGGGGCCAGGCCCGCCCTTCGGCTCGGGGGCTGTGGCGGGCGCGGCGGCGATGGCGGCGGTGAGGGCGCCCTGGTTGTCGGCACGGGCCTCGTCGTGGACCGACAGGAAGAGCCTGCCCGACTCGGCGGCGTAGAGGAGGCAGAGGGCGCCGATGGTGAGGCGCTCGCCGTGCTGGCCGATGCGCGCGGTGAGCGCGCCCACGCGGCGGCCGGCCGCCGCCATGTCGCGCCCGTCGGCATCGGTCGGGCGGACCGCCGGGTCGGTCACGCACTCGCCCTTGGCCGTGATGAGCACCCGCTCGCCGCGCCGCAGGGCGAGGCCGGTGTCGGCCCACGCCGTCCGCGCATCCACCTCCACCTCTTGGAGGGGCTTGGTGAAGCCCTCAAGGAGCTGTGCGGCGGGGTCGGCAACGAGCGGGCCGCTGAGGGCGACGCGCAGGCTGCCCCAGTTGTCCGACAGCTTGGGGTCGTTGATGCGCAGGTAGAGGCGCCCGGAGAGCGCGGCGATGAACACGGGGGCCTCGTTCAGGGCGAAAGGCCGCGTCTGCGTGCCCAGCCGGGCGATCAGGTTGTAGCGCCTGGGGCCGGGGAGGGGATAGGTGGCATCGGCGTCGTACTCCCCTCCTTCAGGGCCGCTGCTGAAGTCGGCCATCGCGCCCCAGCGGCCGCTCACCCCGGCCTCGTAGCGTTGGTCCTTGGCGAGGAACAGCCCGGTATCGAGCCAGTCGGCCTGTGCCGGCACCGCCACCGCAGCCGAGTCCACCCGCTTCCCGCCGGCGGGCGGCGGCTCGGGCTCGGGCGGCGGGCCTTTGAGGACGGGCAGCCGCGGCGCCGCCGGCACCACGGGGGTCTCGGTCGTGGGAGGGGTGTCCGTGGCGGGCCGCGGGGGCGGCGGGGCCTGGTGGGAGTGAGAGATAACCCCCGTGTCAGTCGTGACATCTCGATGCGCGGGGCGGCGTCCGTCCCTCGGCAACGCCAGGAGGATGGCGGCGGCCGTCGCGGCGGCGAGGCCGGCGGCGATGAGGGCCGCCCTCCGCCCGCTCCACGCCCGCTGGCGGGCCACTGGTGCGGCGTCGGGGCGCGAGGCGGGGGTGAGGGTGGCGGTGGCAGCGGCCTGGGGCGGCACGGGGCCGGAGTACGGCTGCGCCGGAAGGGTCCCGAGGGCCTCGAGCACCTCGACGAGCGCGCTGGCCGTCGGGTAGCGCTTGTCGGGGTCCTTCTCGAGCAGGCGGTGGATGATCCGGCACAGGCGCTGGTCCACGTCGGGGGCCAGCGCGCGGAGCGAGGGGGGCGGGTCGTTGACCTGTTTGATGAGGAGCTCGGCGGGGGTGGTCCCCTCGAATGGGCGCTGGCCCGTGAGCAGGTGGAAGGCGGCGGTGCCCAGCGAGTAGAGGTCGGCGCGGCCGTCCACAGGCAGCCCCGAGACGAGCTCGGGCGCGACGTAGGAGGGGGTGCCGAGGGACTGGCCGGCCTCCGTGATGTCCTTGTCGCGCTCCAGCCGCTTGGCCAGGCCGAAGTCGGTCACGCGGACCTCGCCCCGCGAGTTCACCATGATGTTCGACGGCTTGATGTCGCGGTGGACGACCCCCGCCTCGTGAGCCGCGGCGAGCGCCGAGGCCGTCTGCCTCATGATGTCCAGCACGTGGTCCTGCGTGATCCGCCCCTCCCTCAGGAGAGCCACGGAGAGGCTCTCGCCATCAATGAACTCCATGGCGATGTAGTGGCGCCCCTCGTCCTCCCCGATGTCCACCACGCCCACGATGTTGCGATGGTTGGCGGCGGCGGCGGCGCGGGCCTCGCGCTCGAAGCGCGCCACGAACGTGGCGTCCGCCGACAGCGCCGGGGCGAGCACCTTGAGCGCCACCAGGCGGTCCAGCTTCGGTTGGCGGGCCTTGTAGACCGCGCCCATCCCCCCGCGGCCCACCAGCTCGATGATCTCGAAGCCGCCGAGGGTCTTGCCGATCAGCGGGTCCGGCGTGCCCGTCAGCGGCAGCACCTCGGTGTGGCTCGGGGCCGTGCGGCAGCTCTGGCACACCGCCGCCTCCCCGTCGGCCGCGGAGTCGAACGCCGCCCCACACCTTGAGCACCGGACCTTGCGCGTGTCCGCCATGGCCCTGCCTCGCACCCGCGGCCTCCCGCACCATCGCCCACAGTGTATACCCCAAAGGCCGCGATGTCAACCAGGCGCTGGAAGCGGAGTCTGGCCCCTGATTCTGGTGACCCTTGCCCAGTTCCCCGGCTCGCACCGTGTGGCGCCCCTGCGCCATTGTTGAGGGTCTCAAAAACAGCCTCAACAATGGGTGGAGCGGCCTCCGGTGGCCATTTCAGCCATTCCTACCATTGTTGAGGCTCAC
>VGYW01000588.1 GCA_016872875.1 Planctomycetota bacterium
CGGCCTGTGGAAAGCAGCCGCTCGCGCTCCGCCTCGGTCAGCGTGACCTCCAGGCTCCGGCAGCACGCCCCGCACCGCAGGCAGGTGTAGCGAACGCCGGGAGGAAGGAAGAGGTCGGCCATGGGCAGCCTGGTGGGAAAAGCTGGTCAGGGAATCCGTGCAAATCAGCAATCAGAAATCATCAATCAGCAATCTTCATTCTACTTCCTGCGCACGCGCAAAACAATATCCTCATCGAAGGTCGGCGCGGCGATTTCCACGGCGCCCTGGCGGGGCTCGACCTCGTCGGTGCGGACGGCTCGGCCGTTCTTGGGGTCGAACCAGGCGGCCTCGTAGCGGCCGTTGGGCAGGCCCAGGCTCAGCGTGCCGCCGTCCGCCGTGCCCATGAGGTAGACGAACACCTCGCCCTTCCGCACCGCGGTCAGGCGTGCGACGTTGCGGGGGGTGGCGAGGACGAGCGACTCGTCGCGCCGCAGCTCCCAGTAGGCCACGTTTCGCGCGTAGTCGGCCAGGTAGCGGCAGTGCTCGAAGAGTGGGGAGCGCTCGGTGAGCGGCTGCCAGGGCGCGCGTGCCGCCGAGGTGCCCAGCAGCAGCGCCTGCCAGAAGATGGCGCGTTCGGCTCGCGGCGTCTTCACAGTCGGCTCGCTGAGGAACGCGGGCATGCGGATGCCGGCCGGCTCGGGCGGGGCCTCCCCGCGGAGGTTGGCGATGTCAATCCCCTCGATGCGGAAGTAGGCCTCGGGCTGCGCGGCGACGGAGAGCGACACCAGGTGGGCGTAGGGGTCGTGCTCGCGGAGGAAGGCGGCCCAGTGCTCCACCCACCGTAGCCCCAACGCGCCCGCGCTCCCGCGGCGGTTCATCTCGCTGTTCAGCTCGTAGTAGACGTTCGGGCAGCCCGCCGTGCGCGCCAGGAGGTAGCGGACGTATGCCTCCTGCGCCGCGCGGTTCGGCGCGTTGCCCAGGTCGTAGAATGTCGGGCAGCCGGCGATGCCGGCCAGCGGCCCGCCGTTCCTCGCGTTGAACGGGTGATTCGTCCACCGGTTGCCATTGCCCTCCGCGAGGCCCGCCTCGTCGAAAACCGTCAGCTCGAAGACCATGCCCAGCTTGGCCCCGTGCGCGATGACGGCGTCCAACTTGTCCCAGAACGGCAGCGAGAACCGCGACAGGTCGTAGCGGAGTCCTTCGGGCAGGAGCGGCCAGGGCGAGAGCTCGGGGTGGCGCTGCACCGTGGCGGGCGGCACCCAGGGCACCTCGGGCAGGAAGAGTCGGCACTTGTTCATCCCCCCCTTCGCGCAGGCGTCGAGGTAGGCGGTCCAGACGTCCAGCGTGTTGGCCGGCTCGCCCGCGGCGTTGGGCGCGCCGAGCGGCTCCGTGCCCGTGCCGATGGGGTAGAAGCGCGAGCCATCGGCGAACTCCAGAAAGCGGGGATTGCCCCTGGCGATGCGCACGAAGCCGGGGGCTTTCGCCGCGACGCACTTGGCCCCGCCGTGGCGGGTTTCGACGAAGGGTTCGCGGGGCGCGGAGGCCCCGCCCACGCTGCCCGCCTTGAGGTCAACTCGGTAGTACCACAGCCCCACCTGGTCGAGCGCGGCGCGGACCTTCCAGGTGCCGTCGCCGGCGTAGAAGCCGGCCAGCCTGATGTTGCGGTCGTCGGGCGCGACGAACGTCGCGGTCAGCGCCGCATCGGCAAACGGGTTGGCGAGTTTTGGGAGCTTTTCGGGCTTGAAGGCCACCTCGCAGAGGCCGTAGAGGGGAATCTCAGTCGTCGGCTCCTCGCCCGGCCTCTCCACGCGAGCCGTCGGCTCGAGAGTCTTGCCCCGGCGGCCCAGGGCCACGATGGCGTCCTTGCGGACGATTGGGTCGGGGTCGTTCACCATCTTGAGGAGGAGCTTCGTGGCGGCGTCGCCTGGGATGCTGCCGAGCGCGACGACGGCCTTGGCGCGGACGTGGTTGTCGGGGTCCGCGAGGGCCTGGGCGAGAGCGGGGAGAGCGGCCTCGCCGCCGATCTTCCCCACGGCCCAGATGGCGCAGCGGCGGGTGTCCACGCTCCCCTTCTTGAGCACCTGGTTGAGCGCGGGGAGCGATGCGGCGCCGATTTGCGTGAGGCTGATGGCCGCCTTCCAGCGGAGGTCTTCATCGGCCTCCTCCAGGGCGCCGGCCAGCGGGCCGGCTCCGTCCGCGTCGCCTATCTCGCCGAGGGTCCACGCCGCGCACTGCCTCCCCGTGAGCTTCCCGCTCATGAGCACGGCCACGAGGTGGAGGACGCCCGGCTTGCCAAGCTGCTTGAGGCCGATGGCGGCTTTCCACCGGACCTCGTCGTCGGGGTCGTCGAGCGCCCTGGCGAGCGGGCCGACGGCGCTCTCGTGGCGCATCTCGCTCAGCACCCAGGCCGCCATGCGCTTCCCCTCAAGCCAATCGCCGGCGAAGAGCTCGCCCACCACGCCCACCGCCTTCGGCCCCTCGCGGACCAGAGCGCGGGCCACGTCCCACTTCTTCCCCGGCTCGTTCGCGCCCAGTTGGGCGCACATGCCGCGCAGGCGCTGGAGCTCCTCCGGCGGCAGCTCCCCGCCCGACAGCGCGGCGGCGCACGCCACAGCGAGCGCAAGAATGAAGAGGCGTTGGCTCATGCCTTCCGGTCCGACCTCCCCCGCGGCCCTCACCTCCGGCCCGGAGTGTAGCAGATGCCCCACGCGCGATCAACCGGGCGCGCCGCGAGGGACGAGGGGCGAGAGCGACCCGCTCTCGCCCCCACGCTCCTTCGCGACGGCGAGGAAGGATCATTCCACACTTGTACAAGTGTGGAATGATCGTCAGGGACCGGGAGCGCCACCGTGGGGGCGGGCAGTTGCCGATCGCTTCGCTCCTACACAGAGGGCCTGTGACGCGGAGCGCAGAAGGTGATCCCCGATTCTGCGTTCCGCACTTGGCAGATGGGCCTTGGGGGGGCCGGCCCTCTGGCTCAGGCGGTGATTCCACACTTGTACAAGTGTGGAATCGTCGTTCCCAGCCCAGTTGCTCACGAGCGCACAGCATGGAAAGAAGTCGAAGGGCCATGCTCGTGGGGGATGGGAGACGTTGACATGCCCGCGGCTCCGGGCTAAGATGCTGCGGCGGTCTGGCCCCTTGCAGCAGGACCGGCTTCGGGTCTCTCGGAGTCCGAGTCCTCGATGGGGCAAGATTCCGCCCCGGCTGGGCGGACTCCAGTGTCCGCGTCTCCGACGCGGAGGCTCTCCGCCCCGGCGGGGTGGGCCATGCTTGGCGAGACGTCAGATGGCCTCGGGAACTCCTGTCCCAGTGCCGGAATCAGCAGTCAGAAGTCAGCAACCAGCAATCGGCCGATTGCCGGCCGACATCCACATGCACTCGAAGCTCTGCGGCCATGCCGTGGGAGAGATTGACGAATACGTCGAGCGGGCAATCGAGCTGGGGCTTCGGGGCGTCGGCTTCTCGTTTCACCTCCCAATCGCCATCCCAGTGACCTACAAGGTGAACGTGACGCGCGAGGAGCTGGACTACCTTGCGACGGAGATCGCGCGGCTGCGTGCGGCCTACGGGCCGCGGATTCCGATCCTGTTCGGCGGCGAGGCCGACTACCTGCCTGGGAACGAGCGCGAGATCGCGGCCCTGGCCGCGGCCTACCCGTTCGACTACCTGATCGGCTCGGTGCACTTCATCGGGGACTGGGCGTTCGACCACCCGGCCGAGACCGCGGGCTTCGAGCGGTGGGACCGCAGGACGCTCTACGAGACCTACTTCGGCCTGGTCCGCGAGGCCGTCCGCACGCGGCTCTTCGATGTCGTAGGGCACGTTGACCTCATCAAGAAGTTCGGCCACAGGCTGGGGGGCGACTGGTCGGACATCGCGGCGTCGCTGTGCGCCGAGATGCGCCGCCACGACGTCTGCCTGGAGATCAACACGGCGGGCTTCGACAAGCCGGTCCGCGAGCAATACGCCTCTGAGCAGATCGTCCGCGCCGCCTTCGCCGCGGGAGTGCCCATCACCTTCGGCTCCGACGCCCACGGCCCTATCGAGGTGGGGCGCTACTTCGGCCGAGCCGTGGCGCTCGCCCGCGGCGCGGGATATGCCTGCTATGGGTGGTTTGAGAAGCGGCAGAGGCGCCTGGTGCCAATCGAGGCCGCAATTCGTAATCCGTAATTCGTAACCAGAGAAGAGATGAACACCGAATGGCACTAACTCAGGCGGTTGGGACCGGCCCAGCCCGCTCCGGCGGGCGGCAGAGGGTAGCCACGGGCGTAAGCCCGTGGAAAGGGGGGCCCCGTGACCCCAGCCCCCGCAGGGGGCGGCAGAAGCCCTGATTGGCGCCCGTCCCTGCGGTGTCTGCCGCCCCCTGCGGGGGCTGGGCAGAAGGGGGTACGCCGTGTTCCACGGGCTTACGCCCGTGGCTATCCCGCTGCCGCCCCCTGCGGGGGCTGGGTCGGCGCGCGCCCTCAAGTTAGCGCCATTCAGATGAACACCCGAAAGGGGCGGGGTTCTTTCTCTCTTTGTCTGGTTACGGATTACGAATCACGGATTACGGATTCCCTCAGTGCAGCAGGCTGAGCCGCAGGGGCGCGGGCGAGAGAAGCTCCCTGCGCCCGCACGGCGGCACGGCCATTCCCTTGCACC
>VGYW01000589.1 GCA_016872875.1 Planctomycetota bacterium
AAACGAGCTCGGTGGGGCCGGGCAAGTGGTGCACTGGTCGTACAGATGCGTTATTGCACCCTCCGCGCACAAAAAACGTGGACATTTCTCTTTCGTGTGGTATAATACTTGCGCCGGCAGCGGGACGCTGCCGCTCCTCCCCGTGTCCCTCCCCGTAAACCGTGGAAGGTGCGCCTGTCCGTTTTCCCTCTGGGAAGGAGGACACGATGAGGACCGTTTGGGCACTGGTGCTGGCCCTGCCCCTGGTGGGGCTGGTGGCCGGCTGCGGCAAGAGCAACATCCTGCCGAAGTCCGAGGCGCCGAAGACTGAGGACCCCGCCCGGCGCCTCCGCCAGCTCGAAGACAGGATGGCCGCGCTGGAGAAGCAGCTCGAGGGCGTCCAGAAGTCCATCGAGGCAGCGCAGAGCGGGGCCAGGGACAACGCCTCCGTGGCGTCCGCCCAGGGCTCCACGCGCCAGGCGCCCAGGAGGACCACGGTCAGAAAGGCGGCGCCCGCGCCGGCCAGACCCGTCGCTCGCGCGGCCCAGCCCACCAAGGCCGCAAAGCCCAAGGCGGCCCCTGCGCGGGCCACCTCGGCCAAGCGCCGCGCTGCATAGCCAGGGCTCCCGAGCAAGGGTTCGTGCTGTTCGTAGTGCGGCCTTCAGGCCGTGTCTTGCGGTCCAGATACGGGCTGAAGCCCGCACTACAAACAGGAGCATCGAGAGGGATCGTGACGATGCGAACCGCTCGTGTGTGGTGGCTTCCGGCCATTCTCGCGGCGGGCGCGGGCTGCGCGCCGCTCAGAAGCCTGCTCACCGGGCCGAAGCCGCGTGGCCTCACCGTGGCCAGGGACGGCTCGCCGCTCCGCGAGGGCAAGCCGTTCCGCGGCATCGGGGTCAACTACTTTGACGCCTTCTACCGCACGCTGCGAAACCCTAACGACACGAGCTACTTCGAGGGCTTCGCGGAGCTGGCCCGCCTGCGAGTCCCCTTCGCGCGCTTCATGGCTTGCGGCTTCTGGCCGAACGACTGGGAGCTCTACTTCGTTGACCGCGAGCGCTACTACCACCTCCTCGACGGCGTGGTGAGGGCGGCCGAGCAGAACCGAGTCGGCCTCATCCCCTGCCTCTTCTGGGCCAGTGCCACGGTGCCCGACCTGGTGGGCGAGCCGCGCGGCGAGTGGGCCAACCCCGAGAGCAAGACCCACGCCTTCATGCGGAACTACGTCCGCGAGGTCGTCACTCGCTACCGCCGCTCGCCCGCCATCTGGGGCTGGGAGTTCGGCAACGAGTACAGCCTCGACGCCGACCTGCCGAACGCGGCCCAGCACCGCCCCGCCGTAGTGCCCAAGCTCGGCACGCCCGAGAAGCGGAGCGAGGCCGACGACCTGACCCACGACGCCCTTGCCGTCGCGCTGGCCGCCTTTGCCCAGGAGGTGCGGAAGCACGACGGCCGCCGCATCATCTCCAGCGGCAACAGCCTCCCGCGCCCCTCCGCCTGGCACCAGTGGAAGGAGAAGAGCTGGGCGCAGGACACCGAGGAGCAGTTCGCCGAGCGCCTGCGGCTCGACAACCCCGACCCCGTGAACACCCTCAGCGTCCACGTCTACGAGCCGAAGGAGAAGCGTTTCGGGCGCGAGACACCCGTCGAGGAGCTCTTGCGCCTCGCGGTGGACGTTGCGGTGCGGGCGGGGAAGCCGCTCTTCGTCGGCGAGTTCGGCGCGCCCGGCGTCGGCCCCGAGGCTGAGAAGGGCGCGAAGGAGCGCCTCGCCGCACTCATCGCCGCCATCGAGAAAGCCGACGTGCCCCTCGCCGCCCTCTGGGTCTACGACTTCGCGGGCCAGGCCAAGGACTGGAGCGTCACGGCGAGCAACGCCCGCTCCTGGCAGCTCGCCGCCATCACCGAGGCGAACGAGCGCATGAAGGCCCGCACGGGAGAATAGTAGGATTCGCTCGATCGAATCGAATGAGTCGAATGAGTCGAATGAGTCGATTCAATCGATGCGCTTGGCCGCGCCGAGCGACAGCACGGAGAGCGCCATGACCGGCTTCGCGCGATATATGGCCGTCGTGCGGGGCGAGAGGGCCGACATCTTGCCCCGCCTGCCCATCCTGATGCAGTTCGCCGCCGAGCACATCGGCTCGAACTACGGGGCGTTCGCCTCGGACTACCGCGTGCTGGTCGAGGCGAACCTCCTCTGCGCCGAAGAGTTCGGCTTCGACCAGGTGAGCACCATCTCCGACCCCTACCGCGAGACGCAGGGCTTCGGGGCCGAAATCCGCTACGTCCGCGACGGCGTGCCGCGCTGCCCCAAGCCGCCCCTTGAGGACGCCAAGGACCTCTCGCTCCTCAAGCGGCCCGACCCCCTCAGTTCCGAGCGCATGCTCGACCGCGTCCGAGCCGTCGAAGCCTACAGCGCAGCCGTCCCGCGAGAATACTCCATCCTCGGCTGGGTGGAGGGTCCTGCGGCGGAGGCGGCCGACCTGCGGGGCGTGACGAGCTTCCTCATGGACCTCATCCTCGACGCGCCCTTCACCCGCGAGCTGATGGCACGCTGCGTCGAGGTCGGGATCGAGTTCGCCAGGGCCCAGCTCGACGCGGGCGCCGACACGATCGGGGTGGGCGACGCCATCGCCAGCCAGGTGTCGCCTCAACTGTACGAGGAGATGATCTTCCCCTTCGAGCGGCGGCTCTTCGAGGGCATCAAGGCGGCAGGCGGACTCATCCGCCTCCACATCTGCGGCGACACCACGCACCTGCTGCCCTACTTCGCCCGCCTGCCCATTGACATCGTGGACCTCGATTGGCAGGTGGACATGGCGCGGGCGCGGGAGGTTCTCGGGCGGGGGAAGGTGATGCTCGCCAACCTCGACCCCGCGAACGCGGTCCGCCGCGGCACACCTGCCTCGATCAAGAAGGCCCTCCGAGCCGCCTACAAGCTGGTCGGCAACCCCTTCATGGCCGGCGCCGGCTGCGAGATTCCGCCGGGGACGCCACCTGCGAACCTGAAGGCGCTTTGCGAGCCGATCCGCTTCAGGACATGAGGCCAAGTCACCTCTCCCCCGGGGAGAGGTCGCACGCCGAAGGCGGGCGGGTGAGGGTGCTTTGTTCCGGCACGACCGCCACCGACGGGAGAAAGCACCCTCACCCCGGCCCTCTCCCCGAGGGAGAGGGAGAGAAGCGGGATTCGAGGACGAAGGACGAAGGACGAGGACGATTGGAGGAGCAAGCCTATGGCCTCGGAGAAGATCAAGGTCGGCGTGATCGGTTGCGGGGGGATGGGCGCGGCACACGTGAAGACCCTCGCCGCGCACGAGGGCTTCGAGCTCGTGGCCGGGTGCGACATCGCCCTGGACGCCCTGGACAACCTGCCGCCCGGCGTGGCACGCTACCAGGACGCCGAGGAGATGTTCGAGCGCCACAAGCTGGACCTCGTGAGCCTCATCCTGCCCAACCACCTCTACGAGCCGATGGTCAAGCTGGCCTGCGTCCACGGCGCCGACGTCTTCACCGAGAAGCCGTTCGGCCACAGCCTGGCGAGCTGCCGCGCGATGATCGCCGCCCTCAGGGCCTCGGGCCGCCGCGCCTGGGTCGGCGGCCAGCGCAAGTACTCCAGCCACTTCCGCGTCGCACGCGACATCCTCTGCGGCATGCAGGTCGAGTTCGTCAACGTCCTCTTCACCTACTTCTGGCCGGCGGCGTTCGGCGACCCCGGCTGGCGTGGCGACCGCGCGAGGAGCGGGGGAGTGGCCGTCATCGACTCCGGCTGGCACGTCCTCGACCTCCTGAGCTGGCTGGTGGGCAGGCCCGACACCGCCTTCTGCCAGCTCTCTTACCTCAAGACGCATCCCGACATTGACGACAAGGCGGCCATCCAGCTCTCCTACCCGCACGGCCTCGTGGCCTCCGTGGTCATCAGCTACACCCTGCCCCGGAGCGCGCTCGAGCTGGCCTTCGCCGCCGGGCGCGAGAGCCTCTACCTGAGCTACGACGGCCTCACCCTCTACGACGGGGCGAACGAGGTGATGAGCGTGGCCGCGAACAAGGACGAGCCGCTCTTCCGCACGATGTACGACGAACTGCTCAAGGCCCGCGCGGGCCACCCAGCCGCCTACGTGACCGATATGCATCGGGCCGACGGCATCATGGCCGTGGTGGACGCCTGCTACCGCTCGGCGCGGAGCCGGCGCAAGCGCCGCGTCGCCCGCACCTCGCGGCCCCACTGAGGCGCGGTCGAGCGCCCAAGGCACCGTTCTACGAGCAGGACTCCTGCTCCCACGCCCAATGTCTTCGACAAGCCTCCACAGAGTCGTCGCCATCGACCGCAAGCGCAAGCGCTCTACCGTGCTTCGACGCGGTGGCCCCTTGATGTTGGCTCGTCGCGGACAGATGATTGCAGAGTCATATGACTCTGCAATTATCTCCCAGACACCTGTCGCCCACTGGCGCTGCCGTCAGGCAATCCCGAGAGACCGTCTGCCGTCTTCTGCCCCTCCTTCGCACCGAAGAGAGTGCCCGCCTGCCAGTGGGAGCTCCTTGCTAGATAATTGCAGAGTCATATGACTCTGCAATCATGTTCCACAACCAGGTTGACCAGAGGAGCCATGAGGAGAGAACCCTGAGGGGGGCCGCTCGCCCTG
>VGYW01000590.1 GCA_016872875.1 Planctomycetota bacterium
GCCCCCTTCGGGGGCTTGGATGGGGGGGACGCGCGATCCCAGGGCTCCCTTCGGTCGCCCTGGGCTACGGCTGGGTCGCCCGCGTCGGCGGGCTACAAGGCCCCGAGATGTGGGCAAAGATCAGGGCTTCGCCCTGGGCTGCTATAGTACGCCCCTGTCGGGGCTCCGGAGTAGTTCACCAGAACTGGGGGCCATACTCGGCGTCGCCGTGCCAGCTTGACCCTTGTCCCCGAGTCCACTATAACATCCCCATCACTCACGAAACACAGGAGGCTACAATGGGACGTTGGCTCCTTCTGGTTCTGGCCGGTCTGGCTGTTCTCCGCACTCCCGCGCCTGGCGACCCCATCCCCCCCGACAAGGTGCCGGCCTTTGCCATCCCGCGGATGTCGAAGCCGCCGGTGCTGGACGGGAAGATTGACGCCGACGAGTGGCGTGAGGCCACGGCCATCAGCGGCGTGGTGAACCAGGCCGACAACCTCCTGGTGCCGCGGCCGACCATCTTCTTCCTCGCCTGGGACCCCGGCCACCTCTACTTCGCCTGCCGCACCTGGGTGATGCCCGGCTACAAGCCGCGCGTGGGCGGACGCGAGCCCGGGGCGGCGAATACGGGCGACGACGGCCTCGAGCTCCACTTCAAGCCTATGGGCAAGAACGTCCCCACCGGCCGCGCCGACAGCTCCTACAAGTTCTTCGTCAACTGCCTCGGCTTCACGGGCGACACCGTGCGGGTCGCCGTCGGCCAGATGTTCCGCAACTGGCTGCCCGACTTCAAGGTCGCCACGCGGCTCACCGAGCCTGGCACTGCCCCGAACGGCGGCCGCTGGTGGGAGTGCGAGGTGGCGGCCACGCCCAGGGACTTCGAGCTGAGCGGCCCTCACCAGGCGGGCGACGCGTGGCGCCTGATGCTCGGCTTCAACCACATGCCCATCTGGCTCCAGGCGCGCATCCCCGCCGCCACCAGCTACTTCGACCCCAGCGGCTATTGCCTCGGCACCCTCGTCGAGAACACCCCCGCCGTGCAACTGCTGATGGACGCCTTCCCCGGCCCCTGCGGCGGCACGGCGGCGGCCACCTTCCGCGCCTTCAATCCCACCGCCAATCCCGTCAAGCTCGCCATCCTCGCCCACTACGCCGACCAGGCCGACCTGATCAAGCGGGAGCAAGCGCTCGACGTGCCCCCGAGAGCGTCCGCCGAATGGAAGCTCAGCGAGAAGCTCCCGCGCGACATCGGGAAAGACACGGCGAGCATCACGTACCGCGTCAGCGAAGGCGGGCGCGAACTCCTCCGCTACTTCGCCTTCTTCAAGGTCGGCTACGACGAGGCCCTTGTCAAGCACAAGCCGCCCAAGGACGCCTTCCCCTTCTCCGCCACGTTCAACCCCATCCGCGCGAACCTGCTCGTGAGCGGCGACGCCTACTACCTCGGCCAGCCCGAGGCCGCGAAGGCCCTCCGCTACCGCGTCCTGCGCGAAGGAGCCTCCAAGCCCCTTGCCGAGGGCACCATCGAGAGGCCCATCACCCACTACTTCCGCGACCTCATCCAACTGCCCAGGCTGCGCGAAGGCAAGCACACCGTCGAGGCTTCGCTCCTGCTCAAGGACGGCAAGGCCGTCGGCCCTGTGGCCGCGACGTTCGAGAAGCTCGATGAGGCCAAGGCATTCGCCGAATGGTGGCAGAAGGGCCTCGGCAACGCCGAGCGCATCATCCCGCCCTTCGTGCCAATGACGAAGGAGCGGGACAAGGTGACGGCCTGGGGCCGGGCCTATCGCCTCAACGCCCTCGGCCTGCCCACGAGCATCGAATCGCAAGGCAAGGAGCTTCTCGCCGCTCCCGCCCGCATCGTCGTCACCGTGAACGGGCGCGAGGAGGCCATCAGCCTTCGGGGCCGCCCGAGCTTCACCCAGAGCCACGACTGGCGGGTGAGCTTCAAGGGCTCCGCCAGCGGCGGCGGCATCGAATTCGCCAGCAAGGGCTACATTGAGCAGGACGGCCTGACCTACCTTGAACTCACCTACGCGCCCCGCAAGGGCAAGGCCACGATTGACGCCCTCCGCATCGAGTTTCCCCTCGCCCCCGACGACGCCGAATGCCTCCTCTGCCTCGGCACCGGCGGCAACTTCTCCGCCCGCACCACAATGCTCATCCCCCACAGGCCGGAGGCCTGTGCCACCACCCCAAGCCAAAGCAGCCTGTCCACCGGTGGCACAGGCGTCCCGCCTGTGGCCCCGCCCACCCACGGTGGCACAGGCGTCTCGCCTGTGGCCCCGCCCACCCACGGTGGCACAGGCGTCCCGCCTGTGGCCCCGCCCACCGCGCGAGAGGGCACCATCTGGAGCACGCTGGATACGGGCCGAACAGGCTCCGCAATGTCCGTTGGCTCGTTCTATCCGTGCGTGTGGTTGGGGAGCGAGCGACGCGGCCTGCTGTGGTGGGGCGACAGCGACCGCGGCTGGGTGCCCGACAACGACGTGCCGGCCCACGACGTGGTGCGCAAGGGCGGCGAGGTCATCCTCCGCAACCACATCATCGGCAAGCCCTTCGCCCTCGACGCGCCCCGCACCATCGCCTTCGCCTACATTGCCTCGCCCTTCCGGCCGCTCGCCAAGAACTGGCGGTGGGCCGTCCACTCGACCGATGGCACCTTCTCGGGCGGCCCATCGTGGGGCTTCAAGTGGCGCAAGGACCCCAAGACGGGCAAGGTCATCGAGGGCTGGAACTGGCTCACCCCGCCCTCGACCGACCCCGCCGAATGGAGCGCCATCTGGGCCGAATACAAGAAGAAGTCCGACGAGAAGCTTGTCCGCGAGCGCCCCTTCGACCCCGCGCAGGCCCGCAACTGGATGTTCGCCCACACCTCGCTCCCACTCGTCGGCTACGGCTGGAAGTCGCCCGACGAGCGCGTCACCCGCTACTTCGCCCCCGCCGAGTGGGGCGAGAGCGAATGCTACACGCCGTCGAACATTGACTACTACCTCTACCTCGCCGATAGAGCCTTCCGCGAAGGCGGCCTGCGAACGATCTACTGGGACATCTTCTTCCCCATCCTCCACCACTCGGTGCAGAACGGCGTGGCCTACACGCTGCCCGACGGGCGGATTCAGCCCGGCTACACCGGCTTGAACGTCCGCCGCTTCATGATGCGCATGTACGCCCTGATGCACGACCGCGGCCTGACGCCCGGCGGCCAGGTCTCCCACGCCACGAACGACTACCTCCTCGTCGCCTCCCCCTGGATGGACGCCATCCTCGATGGCGAGTACCACCAGCTCACCGACGCCTCGACGATGGACTGGGTGGACGGCTATCCGGTTGACCGCATGCGCGTGCTCTCGTGCGCCCACACGTGGGGCAGCGTCATCAGTTGGATGAACCTCATCCAGGTCACAGACAAGGCCCGCTCGGCCCGCATCCACCGCGGCATCCAGGACTACTTGCGCCTCTACGACTCCTGGCGCGGCCCCGTGGACACCCTGAAGCAGCCCGTCCTCGAATGGGGCATCCTCGACGCCGACTACATCCCCTTCTGGCGGAACCCCTTCGCCGCCTGCGAGGACAAGGACGTGCTGGTCTCCGCCTGGCGCCTCCCCGACCGCCTTCTCCTCGCCATCTTCAACAACAACTCCAAGAGCGGCAAGGACGCGGCGATCAAGGTGGACCTCGACAAGCTCGGCCTCGTGCCCAAGCTCGCCTGGCAGGAGTTCATCCGCGTGACCGACCTCGACAAGGGCGAGGGCGAGCCCCCCTGCCAGTTCGACTTCGCCGCCCGCACCCTCAAGGTGCCCGCCCTCGCGCCGCACACGGGGCGGCTGGTGAGCATTCGGAGGTTCTGAGGTGGCTCCCCGTAGGACCGATAGGACCTATGGGACCTATAGGACCTAAGGCGGCCCGTGGCCGCAACCAAAGAGGATGATTGGATGTATGGATGAATGGATGTCTGACATTCATCCACCCATCCATTCATCCATCCATCCTCGCCAACATGTGCGCAAGACGCGCACGAGTCACGACGGAAGGTTCTATAGGACCCATCGTGCGGCGCCTGCTTGTGCCTTGCACTCGCGCCCGGGGCATGGAATCCCCCCGGCTTTCGCCGGTCAGATGGACCCACCACGGAGACACGGAGCACACGGAGAAGACCCAGAGCCCCAATCCCCTCAGGGTTGTTCTTCTCCGTGCTCTCCGTGCCTCCGTGGTGAACGCAATCCTCTTGCGAATTGTCAACGAGCAGGTGCGGCGGTCGCTTCGCGACGATGACGGAGCGCTACTTGGCCGCCTCGGAGGGCCACTCCTACGAGGGAAGGAGGCCCGGAGTTGCGCGCGTCGGACCTGCTCCCCTCCACCCTTACAAAGACTTGGGAACGTCCCAAGCTCTTGAGCTTGCCCCGGAGACCGTCGGCGCGCCGAACGGGCGCGCGGCACCCACACCTCTCTGGGGGACCCGTCCCGGCGATGTCCCGAACTCCGTTGAAATAGGCGGCGGCCCGGGGGCTCATCTTAGGCCACCTCCTTCCCGAGCGCAAGCTCGGCTTGCTGGGGGCCGCGGCCCAGAGCCGTCAGGAGCTGGCCCAGG
>VGYW01000591.1 GCA_016872875.1 Planctomycetota bacterium
GCACTCCAAACGGGGTGCTATGGAGTGCGGTAACGCAGTTACCGCTTTGGATTGCCCGCGAAGCGGGTCACTCAGGGAGGGTCAGGACCTGGCATTTCGCGCCGGCGCGGGGGATGGGGAGGGCCTTGTCGCCAACCTTCAGCGGCACGGCGTCGCGGGCGGCGGTGAAGTCGGTGCGGCGGACGAGGAGGCGGTTGCCGAGGCGAAAGGCGGAGACGACGGGGCCGGGCTGCTTCGGCACACCGAACGTCACGGGCTCGCCCTTGTCGAGGAACTCGCGGAACTCGAGTGCCGCAGCCCAGACCTCGTGCAGGGGCCGAATCTCCTGGGCGATCTCGTCGTCGGGGCACCAGAGGAAGAAGGTGTCGTGGCCGCGGAGGAGCATGTGCCAGAGGAGCTCCTTGTAGGCTTCGGGGCTGAACTGCTTGACGGCGGGGTCGGGGTCCTTCGGCGGCGAGGTGGTGGTGTGGTGGACGAATGTGATGATGGGCGTGGTCGCGGGCGTGGCCTGGCCGACGCTGCTCACCTCGAGCAATAGCGCGTAGAACCAGCGGTAGTTGCCCTGCGGCCAGTCGTACCAGCTCCAGATGCGATACCAGGTGTAGACGACGGGCATGGCAAAGGTGTAGCCGCAATCCTTGAACTCGTCGGCCCACGGGCGGTAGGGCGCACGGCCGTCCGTCTTCACCGGGCAGCCCTTCGGCGCGTCGCCCTCAAAGTAGTCATACCAGTAGCGCCAGCCGTTGTGGGGGTAGACGCCGTAGTTGCCCACGAGGGCCTTGGGGAAGTGTTTGAGCACCACGCTCGCGTAGCACTCGCGCTGGATCTCGGAGCGGACGCGCCGATAGGCTTTCTGGAACTCGATGAAATCATCGAGCTTCGGAATGTTCTTGCGGCAGACGGCGCACCGCTTCGCGGCGTCCCAGCCGCCGTTCCACTCGATTGGGCCGTCTATCTCCCAGTCGGCGAAGACGAAACTCGGCTCGATCCCCTTCTCCGCGTAGCCGCGGCAGAAGAAGTCCACCTGCTCCCGCATCGCGGGATAGCGGTGCTGGAGTCGAAATGGGCAGCCGAGCTTGCGGCCCTCGGACGAGGTGTCGAAGAAGGGCTTGCCGTCGGCATCGAGGTGGGCGGTGGCCTCCGAGCCGTCGCAGATGCTGTAGGTGCAGGCGTTGGCATTGATGTTCACGCGGAGGCCGAGGCGCTTCTGGATCGCGCTCATCCGCAGGGCGCGCTCCAGCGATTGCTGCTGGTCCTTGCCCGGATGCCACGAGGCGCAGGCGGCAATGCCGCGCGCGTCGAGCGCCTTGAGCGTGGCCTCGACCTGCGCCTCGTCGCCGGGCAGGTCCATCGCGGGCCACACGTAGAGCGGCAGGCGCTCGCCGCGTGGGAACTTCAGCGGCTGCGTCTCGCGCAGCACGATGGCGATTCGTTCCTCAGGCGTCATCCGCTTCGCGCCTCCTGAGCAGAGGGCAGAAATGGCCAGGGCAATGAAGACCGTGAGGCACAGGCGCATGGCGTCGCCTCCTTACCGCTTGAGCGTCTTGCGAATGACCTCGGTGAGCCGCTTCGCCGCCTTCTCGTGGCCTTGGATGTTCGGGTGAACGCCTTCGGTGGTGTCGGTGCGGCGGTCGAGCCAGCCGGCGGTCTCGACGAAGTACACCTTCGCGTCGCCCTCCTTGCGCGCGGCGGCGACGGCGCGCTCGATGGAGGCGGCGTGGGCCTGAGGATAGGGCACGACGCAGAAGATCGCCGCCTCGGGGTTCCGCTTGCGGGCCTGGCGGATGAGGTTCAGGTAGCCGTTCTCGATGTTGGGCGCGCGGCTGTCGTTGCCCCCGTGGTTGATGGCCACGATGTCGGCGGGGCGCTCGATGGCGGGCACACCCTCGTAGACGTAGGGGTAGGAGAGCAGGGCGGGCGGCACGCCGCCGTTGCCCTCTACCGTGATGCCCTGGCGTCCGAAGCCGATGAGGCGCGGCTCCGCGCCCAGGGCGAGCGCCGTCTGGAACGCCCAGGTCGCCCGGGCGTCCGCGATCTCAGTCCACTCCTCAAGCTTCCCCCCGCGGACGGCGAGGACGCCCTCCGTGATGGAGTCGCCGATGGCCTCGAAGAGCAGCCGTCGTCGGCGCGGCGGCGCGAGGAGGCGTCCGTCGGGCACCTCGACCCCCTTGAGCACCAGCGCGGCCACGAGCGGCGGCTTCCAGCGCGCCTGGTGCTCGTCGAGCGCCTTCACGACAACCCACGCCTGGTGTCGCCCCTGCTTCGCGTCCTCGCCGATGGGCACCGCGTCGCGGTCAACCGTGAGCTTCGTCCATTCGCCGCCGTCGAGTTGCACCCAGAGCTGCGGCAGCGGCGGCTTGTTCCCCGACCGGTCGAAGTGCAGCAGCGCATGCGTCCCCTCGTAGCGGAACTCGAACGACGAGCCTGGGTTCACGGCCACGATGCGGCTCGGCGCGCCCGAGGCATCCCACCGCCCCAACAGCCGAATCGTCCCCCGTCCGCCCGCGGCCGCCCGCCACGGCGAGCAGCCACAGGCGCAGGCGACCACTACGGGCACTGCGATGAGGATCAGCGCTTTCAGTGCGGTCTCCCTTCTTGGGACATGGATTCGAGCTGTTCAGGCGCCGGGGATCGGCCGATCGGCACCGCCGAGGACTTCGCTCGGCGTCACGCACGGGACGCCGCGGGCGTGCAGAGCCTCGCGGAGCGGGGCGTCCTCCGCCACCACGGTGGCGCCGCCAGCCATGGCGAGGCGAACCAACCAGAGGTCCTTGTGGTGGATGCCGGTCGCGTTCGCCAGGGCCGAGGGCTGTCCGGTGACCTGATCCATCTTGCCCTCCCACGCGAGGGCCCGGTGGAAGAGCAACAGGAGTTGGAGAGCGCCACTGCTGTCCCTGCTTGCCTCCCGCGACACCACACTGAGACACTTCTCATACCACTCCGCGTTCCATACGACCGTGTCGCAGCGGCTGATGATCGCGTGGATGGCCTGCTCCGGTTCGGCGCGCTCCTCGAGGGCGCCGTAAACGACGCTCTGGTCGAGCACGAACCGTGAACTCAACGCTGGCTCCCTCGTGACATGAGAGCTTTGAGGTGGGCCTCCAGCCCTTGCGAGCTCGCCTCGAAGAAGTCCCGCAGGCCGCCCTCGACCGCGCCCTTATCAGTAACGGTTAGGCGCGTGAAAGCGGCGCGTCCCTCTTCCTCGGCCGCGGTATAGATCGCCAGCCTCTGCGCAGGAAGCCTACCCTGCGCGACTGCCAGGAGGAAGGCGAAAAGCAGATGCTCGTTGTGGGTGGTCAGGAGAAGCTGGGTGCCCTTGCCCAGCGCGACTGACAGCATCACATCGGCGAGGGCGGCCACTGCCTTGGGGTGCAGATGAATCTCCGGCTCCTCGATGGCCACGAGCGCGCCCGGCCCAGCTACAGCCATTGCACCCAAGGGCCACACAAGAGCCCGCAACCCGCCTCCTTCGGCCATCACGGGGACAGGCACCCCGCCCCCCGCCTCCACCTCGATACTCTCCCCCGCCGCCCGGAAGCTGATGCGTCGTTGCAGGATCGCCTCAAGTTGGGCGGACACCCGGTCCCTCAACTCCCATTCATGCGCGAGCCGGCTGACGATCTGCTCGACAGACCGCGGGACCGCATCCGAAGGCCCCAGGTTGCGGAATGTGCTCCCCTGAAGGGTACGGCCCTCGGGGACAAAGTGGCTCCTGCGGACGAAATCCCGGACGCTCAGGCGCACCTGCTCCAGGGCACTGAAGAGGGCGTAGTCCTGGGTCTCAGCCACCGCGCTGAATGGGACCAAAGTGTACGCGCTCGCAGAGAACCGAACGCCCGGGGCACACTTCACCAAGTCCACGGGCATGCTCGATGTCGTCTTGCCCCCCACCCGATGCCCCTTCACGTCCCAGGTTGCTTCCTTGAAAGTGAATTGGGCAGAGTGGTCGTGGAAGCCCTGGTTGTCCACAGCGATGTCATACGCAACGTGGTAATCCCCCAACCATGCCAGCGGAGGGGGTGCGGCCAGGCAACTCAGGTCGAGGTGGAATGACACCAGCCGCCGCTCCTCTCGCCGGTGGACGATGTCGCCGAACGTCATTCCCGCAAAGGAGCCCAGGTAACTAAGTCCCTCCTTGCCCGCCGATTCATTCAGCAAGGTGAGAGCTTGTAGAACCGTGGACTTGCCCGTCCCCTGCGGGCCGATGAGAACCGTTACCAGGCCCGGTTCAAGCTCGGTATCCCCGTGCATTTTGAAGTTCTTGAGCCGAAGCTTCTCAAGCATTGCTCTCTCCAGGCGTGCTCGCTGACGCCTATCCTAGCGGTATCCGCCGGGAAGTCAACCGCCTCGGCTTGGCGCGCCAAAGGGACTACCCTCTGTCTTGACCGGCCGGCAGGCTCTGACGAATGGCTTCGGCCAGCTTGTCGGGCTCGTCGCTCCCGATGCGGGCCTTCTTGCCCGAGGCGAAGACGATCTCGACGGCCCCGAGGCCCGAGACGTTGTAGAGCCAGCCGTGGGGCGTCCAGTGGATGCCCCAGCCGTAGTACCAGGGGTTGCGGACGACGG
>VGYW01000592.1 GCA_016872875.1 Planctomycetota bacterium
AAGTCCCAGTAGAAGTTCGCGGGGTCGTAGTCGAAGCGTGCCTCTTCGGGGCTGGCCATGCACGGCTCGCACCAGACGGTGCCTGGGGTTTCCACGCCTCGGCAGCCGAGGTAGAGGGCGAGGCAGTTGGGCGCGAGGTCGGGCGCCACGCTGGGCACGGCCTCGCCGAGGTAGTGGGTGCCGACGCAGGCGCGGGCGGAGAGGTTCACGCGGTAGGCGAAGTTGCTGGTGGAGTAGCCCGTGACCCAGCCTGGGGGCTCGGGCATCGCGGGCCCGTCCTCGATGGGCCGCTCGCGCGGGGCGTAGAGCTGGAGGGCTGGACGCCCGATGTCGCCGCCGTTCCACCAGGTGGTCAGACGCTTGCGGACCTCATCCATGTCCTCGCGGTAGAGAAGATGGGACACGTGGCTCTCCTTCTGCGTCCCTGTGGTCCCTGTGGTCCCTGTGGTCCCTGTGGTCCCTGTGGTCCCTGTGGTCCCTGTGGTCCCTGTGGTCCCTTCGGCGCCAAGGGACCACAGGGACTACAGGGACATCAGGGTTTACGGGTTGCCCTGCTCCTTGGCTTGCAGGCCGGCCCTTCGCTTGAGGTCTTCGACGTCGAGCTCCTGGATGAAGCGCGGGAGGTTGCCGAAGATGGCGTGGTGTCCGAAGCCGCCGCGGGTCATCTCGCGGATAGCCTCCTCTCTTGTCCAGCCCTGGACGACGATGCGGTAGAGCGCGCATGCGAGGCCGGTGCGGTCGGCGCCCTGCTGGCAGTGGACGAAGACCGGGGCTCTGGCCTTGTCGGTGACGATTTTGAGGAAGCGGACGGCCTCATCGGCTTCGACGTGCCAGGGCTTCATGGGGATTTCCTCGCAGGCGAGGCCGGTGTCGCCCAGCTCATCCTTGTCGGAGCCGGACATTCGCAGGTTGACGAGGGTCTTGACGCCGAGCTTCTTGAGCTCGCGCATGCCCTGGGCGGTGGGCTGTGCGCCGCGGTAGAGGGCGTCGGAAACCTTGTGGAGGTTGGGCAGGCCTGGCAGCTTGAGCGGCGTCGCCCACTTGTCGGGCCGAGGGACTTCGCCGCGGCGGTCGGGTTCGCAGCGGGCCATGTAGAGGCCGGAGAAGAGCCACACGCAGGCGAGGAGGACCGCCGGGAAGAGTCTAGGCTTCATTGCCGTGATCATCCTTCAACGAGGGCTTCCACCACTCACCGGCAAGGAACCGAGGAAATTCGAAATCCGAAGCACGAAACCCGAAACAAACCTGAAATCCAAAGTCCCAATGATCGAAACAAGAACGGCGTGCTGCGCAAGGTCCCAGGCTAGTGATTTCGGCAATTTGTGCTTTGGGCTTTGCTATTCCTTCGGATTTGGGATTTCGGATTTCGGATTTCCCGCAGTTCGTGAGAACTGCGGGTTTGCTGGGGCCAGGCCGAGGTCCTTGCGCATCTGCTCCACGTTCATCGCCTCGAGCCTGGCCAGGACTCTATCGTACGCCCGCTCGTCCCATGGCCCGATGGAGCGCATCTCCTCGAGGGCGCGCTCCTTGGTCCAGCCGCAGAGGAGGATGCGGTACATTGCGCACAGGGCGCCCGTGCGGCCGACCCCGTCGTGGCAGTGGATGAAGACGGGCGTGCGCTTCTTGTCGGCGACGATCTCCAGGAAGCGCAGGACGTGTCCGCCGTAGATGCCCCACGACTTGATGTCCACGTGCTCGTAGTCGAGGCCCGTCCTCTCGGTCATGTGGCGGTCGGAGTGGTAGTGTCGGAGGTTGACGATGGTCTTGACGCCTATGGACTTCAGGGCCTGGAAGCCGACGAGGGATGGCTGCGCGCCGCGAAGGAGGTCGTGCGAGACACGCCGGAAGTTCGGGACGCCTGGGACCTCCGACGGGATGTCCGGAATGGGCAAGATGTCGAGGTCATCGGCGTCCCTGGGCTCGAGGCTTTTGGCGCCGAAGTAGATTGCGGCTGCGATCCAGAGGATGATGAGGATGGTTTCGGGGACGCGGGAACGTTCCATGCTTGCTGGCCCGGAGCGGTCAGAGATTTTTGATTTTTGATTTTTGATTTTTGCCTTTCGCCTTTGGAGCGTTGGCCGCGTCCGGGGGGCCGGCGAGGTGCGCGGTGAGGAGGCGTTCGAGGAAAATCTCCGTGCCGTCCGCCGCGGCAGAGATGCGGTCGCGGGCGTCGAGGTCCACGTCGCGGGTCGAGGTGCCCGCGGCGCGGGCCTGGGCGCGGACGAGGCGCTCGAGCTCGGCCCTGGCGTAGGCGTGGGCGTCGTGGAGATGCGCAAAGTCGCGGGCCTCGGGCAGGCCGTGCACCGCGAAGCCGCCGGCGGCGTTCGGCTCGATCCGCGCGTGCCTTGTCACCACGACGTTGCTGGTGATGGCGCCGATGGCGTTTGCAACGTCGGCGTGGGGCGGGATGACGGCCCTCGCGCCCAGGAGGCGCGCGGCCTGGGGCAGGAAGAAGCGCACGGGCGCGCCCAGGCCGATGATGGGACGGCTCAGCTTCACGCGCACCGCGAAGTCGCCGTTCCCGCCGCCCAGCAGGTTCTTCAGCAGTGCCTGGCACGCCGGGCAATCGTCCATCGCGTCGGGCTGCGTCACGTCGTCGAGCTGCTTCTTGAGCAGCTCGGTGGCCAGCCGGCCGATCATCAGGTTGAAGACGCGCTCGCGGAGCTCGTCGGGCCGGGAGCCGCAGATGGCGCCCACAAGCCCGCAGAGGCGCTCGGCGGCCGCAGCATCCCACCGCCGGAAGAGGCCCTCACAGTGAAGGAGGTCGGTGGGGGTCAGCCCGCACCGCTGGACGACGTAGTGTTGCTCGAGGCGGGCCACGGGGAGGAGCTGGTGGTGGAGCGAGCCGGCCTTCTCGACCAGCTCGGCCACGGAGTGGGGCCGCTCGGCCAGGAGGCGGAGGATTCGGGCCTCGTCCTCGCGCAACCGGAGGGCGTCGTGCCGCCCGGTGAGGGCGAGAAGCTCCATCGGGCGGGTGGAGCCATCGAGGTCGCCGAGGCGCGCCGCCAGGTAATCGAGCGCCTCGCCGCTGCCCGGGCAGTGCGCGGCGAGCCAGGCGACGGGTGCCACGCGGGTGGGGCCGACCCGCAGCTCGCCCCGCTCGAAGGTCACAAGGCTGTCGCCCCCGAGGCCCACGGTGCGCATGTCGAGGGCGGTGACGTGGGTCTTCCAGCCGCCCACACGCGCGCCGCTGGCCTCGGTGCGGACGACGCCGGCGCTGAGCGCCGCTGTGTCGGTGGTCGTGCCGCCGACGTCCACCACCAGGGCGTCTTGGTGGCGGGTGAGGTAGCGCGCCCCTGCGACGCTTGCGGCCGGGCCTGAGAGGATGGTCTCGATTGGCCGCTCGATGGCCGCCTGGGCGCTCATCAGCGTGCCGTCGCCCTTGACCACCATCACGGGCGCGTGGATGCCGCGTGCCGCGAGCGCGGCCTCCACGTCGCACAGGAACCGCCGCAGGAGCGGGATGATGCGCGCGTTGAGCACCGCGGTGGTCGCCCGCGTGCGGAAGTTGAGGAGCTCGGAGAGCTCGTGGCCGCAGGTCACGCTCAGCCCCGTGGCCTCGGCGGCCGCCGCCTTCACCTGCCGCTCGTGCGCGGGGTTCACCGTGCTGGCGTAGCCTGAGACGGCGAAGGCGCCGACGCCGTGGCGCTCGGCCATCGCCCGCGCCAGCCGCCCAGCCTCGGCAAGGTCGGGGGGACTGATCTCCCTGCCGTCAATCTCCAACCGCCCGCCCACGACCGCCTTCGGCTCGTGCGGGACGTCGGCGGGGTCGAAGATGCCATAGGGCGGCATAAGGAGCAGCCCCACCTTCTGCCCGCGGCCCTCCACAATGGCGTTCGTGGCGAGCGTCGTTGACACCGCCGCGAGGTCCACCCGCCCCAGGAGGCGCGCGGGCAGGCCGGCGAGCGCGTTGCCGATGCCCTCCGTGTAGTCCCACTTCGTCGTCAGCGCCTTGCTCTTGGCAAGGACCGCCCGGCGGGCGAAATCGTAGACCACAGCGTCCGTGTAGGTGCCGCCCGCATCAATGCCCAGGCCCAGCCGGGCAATGCTCAAGACGGAACGTTCCCGGCAGACGCGTGACGCGTGACGCGTGACGCGTGACGCGCGCTCAGAATCGAGTTCGCGCAGTGGGACGGCTTTGAGGGCGCCCTCTACTGCATCGAAGACCGTGGCGTGGTGGGGGGGGACGATGAGGACCTCGGGCGTGGTGGCCTCGGCGGTCAGGAGCTTTTCGAGGAGAGCGGTGCTGCCGGGGAGCTCCTCGTAGCGCCAGCCGAACTCTTCGGCCATCGCCCGAGCGTGTGCCGCGTAGCGCGAGCGGCCGCCCGCGCCGGTGTCAATGAAGGCCGCCCGCTTGTAGTTGCGCTGCCAACTGCTCAGGAACTCTACGATGGCCCGGGCGTTCTCCTCGCCGTACTTCGCTGCCAGCTCGTGAGAGTCTGCCCGCTTCTCAGGCTTCTGCTTGGCGCGGCGCTGCGCCCGCGGCTGCACCTTCTCCTCATACCACCCGGCTGAAATGTAATAGGTGCCCGGGGTGCGCCAGAACTCGCGGCGGTACGCCGCAT
>VGYW01000593.1 GCA_016872875.1 Planctomycetota bacterium
CGCCACGCAGTGGCCCTCCTGCCGCGCCTGCGCAAGCTCGACGACAGCCGCCTCGTGATGCTCAACAGCGGCCGTTGGGACCGCGTGGCCTCGGCCAGCGAGCGCATCGCCGGCGTCGAGGGCTGGCGCAGCGCCGAGCGCGTGGACCCGTGCGTCATCCGAAACGTCACGGACCGCGTGGTCAAGGGGCTCGGCATCACCTGGGCGCCCGGCCAGCTCTCGTTCCACCCGGGGCGCGACGGCGAGTATAGCGTGGTGCGCTGGACCGCTCCCGCCGCGGGCAAGGTGGATATCTCCGCCAAGTTCGCCGGCATCGCCGAGAAGGCCACCACCGACGTCCACCTCCTCCACAACGGCAAGGCGCTCTTCGACGCGGGCATAAACGTCCAGGGCGGGGGCAACGAGGCCCAGTTCGCCAAGACCATCGAGGTGCAGGCAGGCGACACCCTCGACGCCGCGGTGGGCTGGGGCAACGGCAACTACGGCGCCGACACCACGGCCCTCGACGTGACGATCAAGGCCGAAGGCGGCAAGAGCTACAACGCGACCACCGACTTCTCGACGAAGGCCAACCCCAGCGGCCCGTGGAGCTATGGCCAGCTCGCGCCCGGCCCCACGCCCAACCCCGCCACCTTCAAGCTCTATCCCAAGAAGGCCCCAGGCGAGGAGGCCGAGCTGGCCGTCGGCACCTTCAGCAACCCCGGCTCCGCCGTCTGGGACGACGCGATGGACGACCAGCACCCCTACCAGCGGGTGCCGCACACGGCCGACGTCATCCGCACGCTGCGGACGGTTGGCAACCCGGCCCGGCCGCTCTTCCTCTCCGAATACGGCGTGGGGAGCGCCGTGGACCTCCTCCGCGTCTGCCGCCTCTACGAGCAGATCGGCAAGGCGGGCGTCGAGGACGCCCAGTTCTACCGCGTCCAGCGCGACAAGTTCCTGGCCGATTGGGAGCGCTGGAAGCTCGCCGAGGCATTCGACCGCCCCGAGGACTTCTTCGCTCAGAGCATCGCCAAGATGGCGGGCCAGCGGCTCCTCGGCATCAACGCCATCCGAGCCAACCCCAATGTCATCGGCTACAGCCTCACGGGCACCCTCGACCAGGGGATGACCGCCGAGGGGCTTTGGACCACCTTCCGCGAGCTGAAGCCGGGGACGACGGACGCGCTCTTCGACGCCCTGGCGCGCCTGCGTTGGTGCCTCTTCGTCGAGCCGCCCAACGTCTATCGCAAAGGCCGCGTGCGGCTCGAAGCCGTCCTCGCCAACGAGGACGCCCTCGCGCCCGGCGAATACCCGGTCCGCCTCCAGGTCGTCGGCCCAGACACCACCCGGGTCTTGGAGCGTACTGTGACTGTGAAGATCGCGGGCGGCAAGGCCGAGCCGCCCTTCGCGGTCCCCGTCTTCGCGGAGGACGTGGTGATTGACGGCCCGGCGGGCAAATACCGCTTCATCGCCACCTTCGAGCGGGGCGCCGCCGCCGCGGGCGAAGCGACCGAGTTCTGGGTGGCCGACCCCGCCGAGATGCCGGCCGTGGAGGGCGAGGTGGTGCTCTGGGGCGAGGACCCCGGCCTCGCCAAGTGGCTCGCCGGCCACGGCATCCGCACACGCCCATTCTCCCCCGCGGACAGGGCCTCCTCCCCTCTCCCCCTGGGAGAGGGTAGGGTGAGGGCCGCTGAAGCAGGCGCGGCCCCACCCACAGGCCCCTCACCCCAGCCCTCTCCCCAGGGGAGAGGGGGCGTGGCGGCCTCTCCCGCTGCCCCTCTCCCAAAGGGAGAAGTGGGCGCAACTCCGCCTCCCGGCGCCTTTCGTGAGGTCATCCTCGTCGGCCAGCTTGGCGCCACAGGCAAGATGCCTGTGCCACCGTTCGCTGAATTGGCCCGCCGCGTCGCGCGCGGCTCCGTCGCCATATTCCTCTGCCCCGAGGTCTTCAAGAGGGACAACAATCCGGTCGGCTGGCTCCCCCTGGAGCGCAAAGGCTCCCTCGCCGCGATCAGGAGCTGGGTCTACCTCAAGGACGAATGGGGCAAGCGCCACCCCTTCTTCGCCGGACTCCCCTCCGGCGGACTGCTCGACATCCAGTTCTATCGCGAACTCATCCCCGACAACGTCCTGGCCGGTCAGGACCCGCCCGCCGAGGCCGTGGCCGGCGGCATCAACGCCTCGCAGGCCTACTCCTCGGGCCTGCTCCTGGGCACCTGGAAGCTGGGGGCCGGGCAATTCGTCCTCAACACCTTCCGCATCCGTGAGACCCTGGGCGCCCACCCTGCCGCCGAGCGGTTGCTCCGCAACATGCTCAACCACGCGGCCCAGGCCGCCCGCGGCCCGCTGGCCCCGCTGCCCGACGACTTCGACGCCAAGCTGCGCGCCATGGGCTACTGAGCGGCAGAGCTCAGCACTACACTGCGCCCCATGCGTGGCCAGGCGCAACTTGCGCCCCCCTGGGGGCGCAAGTTGCGCCAGCGACCCGCACCTACTCGCTGGCCCCTCTGGCGGCCAGGGTGGTCTGGATGCGGGCGGTGAGCGCTCGCGCGGTGTCGGGTGCGGGACAGAGCTCGAGGGCCTCCTTGACCCGTGCGTGCAACTGGCCGTCGTCGCCGCCCGACGCCGGCGCCGACGCGAGCATTCTAGCGCCTGGCTGGGAACGGTGCAATCAGGTTGCCCTGTGGGCCTTGATCGGGAGTCGGGGGCGCCCTATAATCCCCCTCGGAGAGAAGGGCTGCGCATGGCTCAGAGGCTTCCGCCGGTGCTGGTTCCGCTGGGGGTGCTCGCCGCCGCGTGCGTGGTGGCGCTGGCGCTCCCGTTCAGGATGATCGAGCCGGACGACGACGATTATTTCTACGGGATGCACGCCTTCGCGCGGGGGAAGGCGGTGATGACGTTCGAGGAGGCGCAGGAGCTCGGCAAGATACCGCTGCCCGACACCACCAAGCCACGCCCGCAGATGGTGATGGGCGTGGGGTCGCCGAAGGGCTTCATCCGGGAACGCTCGCCAGGCCACTACGCGCTCCTGGCCGCGTTCCACAAGGTCGGGCTGGACAGGTGGGCGAACGTCTTCCTGGCCTTCGCGGTGGTGGGCTTCTTCTACTGGTTCCTGCGGCGGCAGTTGGAGGAGCCAGCCGAAACCGCCATCCTCGCCTCGCTCTTGCTGATCGTGAACCCGACGTTTCTGACGATGCTCTATCGGGTGTACATGAGCGACTTCGACTACTTCGCGTGGGCGACGGTGAGCCTGGGGCTGTACTTCGCGGCGAGGCGGACTCGCCGCGTGGCGCTGTGCGCCCTGGCGGGGCTTTCCCTCGGGCTGAGCGTGGCGTTCCGAAACACCAACGCCATCGCGTTCCTGGCCATCGGGGCCTACGAGCTCGGGCTGTTCGTTCTGCGGTATCGCGAGCTGGCCCGCGCGCACAGGGGCGAGGGCACGGTTGAGCCACACGAGGCGTTCGGCTGGTGGCGTGGGGCGGTGATTGCGGGC
Source organism: Planctomycetota bacterium (assembly GCA_016872875.1). The sequence goes on from VGYW01000593.1 coordinate 3,473, forward strand.
TGCGTCGCCATCGGCCTCGTGCCCCTGCTGTGGTACAACCAGGCGACGACGGGCGAGCTCTTCGGGAGCGGCTACCAGTATCGGCTGGCGAGGGAGACGGGTGGGGCGCTCTCGCTCCTCGATGGGCAGCCGACGGCCAAGTACTTCGCCCTGTGGGACGCCGAGGCGGTCTTCTCGCTGCGGCACCTGTTCCTCGGCGAGGCGCGTGGCTTCATGTCGCAGGGCTACACGCTTTCGGTGGGCCTCACGCGGCTGCTCGCGGGCTATCCGCTCCTCCTGCTCGCCCCGGCGGGGCTCCTGCTGATGGGCCGGCGGCGCCTCCGCCCGGCGCTCTTCCTCGCCCTGTGGCTCGGCACGTTCCTGGGCGTCTATCTGTGCTACCGGACGATTCGGGGCGACAGCTTCCAGTTCATGTGCCGCAAGCTCTCGCCGATGCTCGCGCCCATCGCAATCGGGGCGGGGGTGCTGCTGGCGCGGCTGCCGCGCGCGGCGCGCTACGCGGCGCTCGCGGCCGTGGCCGCGGTGAGCCTGGGCGTGGCCTCGGAGTTCTTCGTGCAGTTCCTCGGCGAGGGGCGGGGTCTGCCGCCAGGGCCGCGTCCGCTGCGGCCGCCCGGGGCGATGCCGGGGGCGCCGCTGCCGAAGGAGAAGGGGCTGCCCGAGCGGCCTTTCGGCCCGTCGCCCAGGGAGGCCCCGTTCTGGCCAAAGGGGGGCTTCGGCGAGCTCCCGATGAAGGAGAAGGCCGACCCACGCGAGATGGTCCAACGGCTCCACGAGATGATGTGGGAGGCGGAGCGTCGCGGGCTCGACGTCTCGAAGGCGCGGGCGCTCGACGACGCCTCGAAGGAGGCCGCCGAACGCGGGGACTGGGCGGAGAACCGCCGCCTCCTGCGCGAGGCGCTCCAGCTCGTGGAGGCCGCCCTGAGGGCCGCCGAGCGGCCGGCGCCGCCCAAGGGGCCGAGCATGAAGGGCAAGCGAGGAGGCGAGCTGTGAGGCTCTGGACCTGGAAGTTCGCCCTCTCGCTGGCAGTGGTGGCGGTGTTTCTGCTCGACGCCTTCTGGCGCGGGCCGCACCCGGTGACGGGACACGCC
>VGYW01000594.1 GCA_016872875.1 Planctomycetota bacterium
CACCAGAATTCTGGTATCCTTGATCTTCACTCGAAATGCCCTTTCCTGAGGGAAGAAGCGTTTTCCGTCAAACATATTCTACCCACAGGGATCGGGCATTTCGAGCCATTTTTCGCGGGTTCCGCAAGAAAAATACGCTTGAGTTGGGCCTAGTGAGCCCCCGAGTTGGCTGCGCCCACGCCCAGCGCCCACGCGCGTGGTTCGTGAGCATGATTTCACACTTGTACAAGTGTGGAAAGCTGTCTTTCACGGCAGCGAAGGGCCGCGTTGGGGGCAACGGGAGGCGGAGGCGTCTCAGGCAGCGCCTCTGTGCCCTCGCGTGGTTTGACAGCGCCGCGCTTGCGTGCTACCATCGCCGCGGCAGGGTGAGCTGAGGCGAGCGCGGGTACGCCGCGGGCGCCGGCGCCTGTGGGGATAAAGGGGTCGCCCGATGTTTGCTGCCCCTCTTGTTCGGGAGGCCGCCCGCGATGACGCGGGGGCCATCGCCGCCATGTATCAGGAGACCTGGCCGCTGCACTGGGAGACGCCGGAGTGCGTGCGCCGCCAGTTCGACAAGCTGGACCCCATCGGCGGCAAGGTGCTCATCGCACTCGGCGGCCAGGACGTGGTGGGGCACTGCGAGTTCATCCCCGCCCGCGAGCCCGAGCCCCGCGGCTTCTGGGGCTTCCTGGAGGCGCTGGAGGTCCGCCGCGACTTCCGCCGCCGCGGCATCGGCACTGCACTCGTCAGGGAGGCCATCCGCCGCTGCGCCGCACTCGGCTGCACGCGGTTCGGCAGCAGCCCCGACGACGAACGCTCGGAGGGCCTGTACCTGAAGTGCGGGATGAGCCGCGTCGAGCGGAGCGTGTGCACGAGCTTCGCTATCGCTGGCGACCTTCCCGGGGCCACGCCAGAGAACGTGCGGCCGCTGTCGCCGGCCGAGCGCCCCTGGGAAGAGCTCCTTCACGTCCTCGGGCGGTTCAGTTGCCTCCCCTACCTATGGTCAGTCACGTTCAGCCGCAAGGAGCGCGGTGAGCCGGGCTACCAGGATGCCTTTGCGGAGCGAGTGCGGCTGGGCGGACGCGACGTTGCAGTCTTCTACACGGGCTCCTGGCTCCACGCGCTCGTGCCCCCCAAGTGCGGCGAGGACGCCGACCTGCTCCGGAGAGCCGTCGCCTATGGCGCCAACCGAATGAAGGTGCTTGGCAAGGACGCTTTCTCGACGCTGATGCCGCTCGGGCTGGCTGATGCCGTGCGCTCCGTGCGCGGCATCTACCCGAGCGAGAGCCACTTCCACTTCCACATGTGGATGCCGCTGAACGATGGCTGACATGAAACGCCAACTCCTCCTTGCGATCGGAGCGATTCTCATGGGGCATGGTCCCCTGCTCAGCGGGTCGGCCGCGGGCGAGGGCGCGCGGGCGGACTTCTACGTGGCGACGAACGGCGACGACAAGGGGCCTGGGAGCCTCGAGGCGCCCTTCGCCACCCTCGCTCGCGCCCGCGACGCCGTGGCCGCGCTCCGCCACCAGCAGGGCGGCGCGCTCAAGCGGCCCGTCACAGTCCTCATCCGCGGCGGCACCTACTGGCTGGCCGAGCCGGTCGAGTTCGCACCGAGGGACTCCGGGAGCGAGGCCTGCCCCGTCACCTACGCCGCCTATCCCGACGAGGCGCCGCTTCTCAGCGGCGGTGTAGCCATCACGGACTGGCTCAACGAAGAGAGGGATGTGCACATTGCCGCCCTGCCGGGCGTGAAGGCAGGGAAATGGGCAGTACGCCAGCTCTTCGTGCGCAAGTTCAGACATGCGCACTTCAAGCGGCGCTATCGCCCGTGCAAGGGGGCGTTCGTCATCGCCGGCCTCACCGACGCCCCGCCCGTCAAGACCAAGATGCGCCACCGCGAGGCCCAGGACGAGTTCCGCTTCGCCCCGGGCGACATCGAGCGGTGGGCAAACCTCGACGACGTGGAGGTGGTGGCGCTCCACGACTGGAGCGCGTCGCGCCTCCGCATCCGCGAGCTGGACATGGCGAACCACGTCGTGCGCTTCACGGGCTTCCCAGTCTATCGAATCGGCCACTGGTTCAGGGGGGGGCGAAACCCCTACTATGTGGAGAACGTGAAGGAGGCGGGGCTGAAGCCCGGCGAGTGGTATCTCGACCGCCCGACGGGCACACTGAGCTATCGCCCACCACCGGGCGAGCGGATGGAGTTCCTGACCATCGTTGTCCCTCGCTCCGAACAGCTCATCCGCCTCGTCGGCAGGCCCGAGCAGGCCATCCCCATTGACGAGTCGGACCCCAGGATGATCGTCAAGCCCCCGCAATACGTCGAGCACGTGGTTTTCAAGGGGTTGACGTTCGCCCACACGAACTGGACGCTGCCCGCGAAGGGCTACAGCTCGGGCCAGGGGATGATTGACCTGCCGGCCGCCATCCACGCCGAGTTCGCCCGCCGCTGCCGCATCGAGCGCTGCACCCTCGCCCACCTCGGCGGCTACGCCGTCCGCCTCGGCCACGGCTGCCGCGACAACGAGGCCGTCGGCTGCCGCATGCTCGACCTCGGCGGCGGCGGCGTCCTCGTCGGAATCACCAATGTGAACGCCACGGAGCCCTTCCTGCCGACGGGCAACAGTGTCTCCAACTGTGTCATCTCAGACGGCGGGCTCGACCACTTCTCCGCTCTTGGCGTCTGGGTGGGCATCTCCGCGAAGACCCGCGTGGCCAACTGCGTCGTCCGCCGATTCCCCTACACCGGCATCTCCGTGGGCTGGAGCTGGAATGACAAGCCCACCTCGTTCCGCGAGGCGACAATCGAGTTCAACCACATCCACGACGCGATGACGCTTCTTGCGGACGGCGGCGGCATCTACACCCTCGGGCTTCAGCCGGGCACCGTGCTCCGCCGCAACCACATTCACAGCATCCGCCGCAGCCCGTTCGCGGGCTCGGCCCCCAACAACGGCATCTTCTTCGACGAAGGGAGCAAGGAGTTCATCGTCGAGGGCAACGTCATCCACTCCACCGCGCAGGCCCCCATCCGCTTCAACCGCTCGCGGCAGGAGCTTCACACCTTCCGCGACAACGCCTTCGGCGTGGCGCCCGACGCCCCGGCCTTCCCCGGTTCCGCAAAGGCCATCGTGGCCGAGGCCGGCCTCGAGCCCGCCTTCCGCGACGTTGACCTGCCTGCCGGCGTCTCCCCGTCGCCCATCCACTCAATGAAGCTCCCGCCAACTCCACCGCCGAAGTAGCCCCTGGTTGCCGGTGCCTGTCACGGTCGCGCGCCGGCCCCGCCCGACCTCACGTGCGCGATGGCCTTGTCGGCCCATTCGTCGCAGAAGGGGTTCTCGCCCTTGTAGCCGAGGAGCAGGCACGGGTCTTCGAGCATCTTGTCCCAGAACAGGTGCATGCACTCACGGCACCTCATGAGGCCGACCTTGGCGTCCCCGATCGTCGTCCACTTCAGGATGCCGGCTCCATCGAGGACCTGGGCGGCGCGGGAGTTCCTCTTGTAGAAGTCGCGGTAGCCCTTGGGACTCTTCGTGACCTCGACCTCCTTCGGCTGCCCGTCGGGGCCTTTGACCAGCGCGCGCGACACGGCCATGTAGGGCATAGCCATCCAGTCCTCGACGACGTGGAGGGTGGTGTTGGTGCGGTTATCGGTGCCGAAGAAGCAGAGCCAGGCGTCCCAATCGAAGTTCTTGCCGTAGGGGCTCACGCGGTCGAAGGTGGAGCCCTTCTCGTGGCCGGCGACGTACTCCTCGGCGCGGGCGCCGATCGCCGCGAGCGAATGGGTGGGGTGCCGCGAGCGCTTCCGCCCGGGCCGCGCGAGGAAGACGTTGGTGACGCTGCCGACGCGCGAGGGCGTGGTATCGGGGTCGAAGGCGAGCCCGACCGGGCCATCGGGCTTGGAGGGCGCGAATGTTGAGGTGAGGGCAGGGACGGCGGCGAGGCCGCTCGGCCCGACGGTCTCGAGGAAGGCGTCAATGACCATGTCGGCGCCGCAGTTGGGGAGCTTGACGAGGTCGCGGGCAGGCCCGAGCATGCGGAGGTCGCTGTGGAAGAGCACCGCGTCGCCCTCCCTGAGCCCGAGTTCCCTGAGGCCGGCCTTGACGTCTTCCTTCGTGATGGCCATGTCTTCTCCGTTCGGTGGCGAAGCACTTGCGGCTCACGGCGCTGCCTGGCAGTATGCCAGTAGCCAGCGAGGGAGTCAAGCGCGAAGGCGCGTCGGAGTATGGCCCCCAATCCTGGTGGATTCCTCCGCAGCCCCCACGGGGGCGTGCTATATCAGCCCAGGGCGAAGCCCTGGGAAGCAGGACCGTGTGCGGGTCAGCCCTGAAGGGGCGTACTACGAGCCCGGACGCCATCGCCTCCCGTGAGTGGCTAGTACGCCCCTACAGGGCTGCCTCCGGGCCGTCTCCCACTCCCAGGGCTTCGCCCTGATCTTTGCCCACGTCTCGGGGCCTTGTAGCCCGCCGACGCGGGCGACCCAGCCGTAGCCCAGGGCGACCGAAGGGAGCCCTGGGATCGCGCGTCCCCCCCATCCAAGCCCCCGAAGGGGGCGTTTCACGCCCATTGAATC
>VGYW01000595.1 GCA_016872875.1 Planctomycetota bacterium
ACAGGTCCTGGGCGCGGGTGATCTCCATGAAGGAGATGGCCATCAGCGTGGCAAGGAGGCCCCAGGCCCAGGTGAGGCCCTTCGCGACGGAGAGATAGTGGCTGTCCTCGCGCTCGACGCGGCTGAAACGGCGATAGAAGTCCTCTATGCACACGGTGGAGGAGGAGTTCATCAGGGCGTCAATGCTCGACATTGCGGCGGCGAAGATGGCGGCAATGACGATGCCCGCGACCCCGGCCGGCAGGCGGCTCGCCACGAAGTAGGGGTAGATCGCGTCCGCCCGCCCGTTCGCCACAAGGGCCGGCACCGTGGCGTCGGGCACCGTGGTGTAGTAGGCGAACAGGGCGGAGCCGATGAAGTAGAAGCCGAAGCCTAGGGGAATGTAGAGGAGAATGGCGATCCACACGCTCGCGTTGGCCTTGCGGGTCGAGGCGGTGGTCATGTAGCGTTGGGTCATGTCCTGCTGCGTGCCGTAGATGCGGACGGTCTGGAAGATGGTTTCGAGGACAAGCCAGAGCGCGACGGCCTGGGTGAGGCTGGCGCTGGGGAAGTCGGGCTCGGCCAGGCGGAACTTGTGGAAGGCGGCCGTCACGCGGCCGAACTCGGCCAGACCCGTGTCGCCCAGGATGAAGACGACGCTGAGCACGGCGCCCACGACGATGAAGAATGCCTGGGCGACATCGGTCCAGACTACCGCCTCGATGCCGCCGATCGCCGTGTAGGCGGTCACTACGGCGCCCATCACCACGATGGTCGCCAGCAGGTCGGCCCCCGTGACGATGCTGAACGCGAGCGCGGGCAGGTAGAGCACCAGCCCCATCCGCGCGACCGAGAAGATGATGAACGACAGCGAGGCCAGAAGCCGGGCCGAGACGTGGATGCGCTGCTCGAGGTACTGGTAGACGCTGATGACCCCCGCCTCGCGGTAGCGCGGCAGGACGAAGCGCGTGATGACGAACGCCGTGAGGACCAGGAACGGGAGCTGGATGGCCCAGGTCCAGTCCTTGTTGCTGAACGCGGAGGCCGACAGGCCCATCATCGTGAACGAGGAGAGGTAGGTGGTCATGATGGAGATGCCGACGACGATGTGATTGAGCTTGCCGTCGCCGATGAAGAAGCCGCGCGTGCCCGAGATGCGGCGCGAGGCCCACCAGCCGACCACCAGCATCCCCGCCAGATAGAGCCCCACCATCGCGTAGTTGGCCGCGCCGAAGCTGGGGGCGGGGAAGCTGATCCTCGTGACCGTCCAGGCGCCCTTCTTCAGCTCGAACTCGACTCCCCACTCCCCCTCCGCGAGGCGCTCCCCCCTGCCGACGGCGACGAGCGCGCGCGCCGTGGCCCGCTCGCCCTTGGGTTCGAGCTCCTTGAAGCGCCTCACCTTCACCTCCAACGGCGCAGGCGGGCGAAGCAGCTCCTGCACCTCGTCGAGGCGAACCGGCGAGGGACCGCTCTGGGTCGCGGCCAAGGCGGCGATCGCGGCCTCGACCTGCTGCCAGAGCTCCCCCAGCCGCCTCACGGCGTTCCCCGCCTCGATCACCTGCGTGGCCAATGCCGGCCCGACACCATCGTCCAGGAGCTGCTGGCGGAGCTCCGATTCACGCTCCGGCGGAATCCCCTTCGTCGGCAGTTGCTCCAGCAGCGGATACCTGCCTGACCCGCCCTGTGTGGCCTCCTGCCGGAGCTTTGCCCACCCAGCAGCCTTGTCGTGCTGAGCACACAGATCTTCAAGCAAGTGCCGGGCAATCCCCCTCTCGGCCAGCTTCCTGCCGCGGCGGGCCCTCTCGACTGACTTTTCGACCAGCTCGCCGCGGAGCTTGGTCTCGACGTGGTCTTCCAGGGCCTTCCTGAAGGGCTCGGCGTCAATCGCCGGCGGCGCGGCGGCCGGAGCTGCCGAGGATACGGCCATGAGAATGGCGGCCAGGAGTCTCATTCTCGCGTTCTCCTGCCAATAGGCGCACGTGCAGCCACGGGCACACTATACCCCCGCGAGCGGGTGGGCGCAAGCGCCGCGCGATGCGCCCCATCCGACCGATGTGGCGATCCGTCAGATCCGACTGATCCGACCGATCCGCCCGGTTCTCAGGAGGGAACCACTTCGAGCCCCGCCCCAGCGGCGATGGCCTCAAGGCGGCGGAGAGCATCGGCGCTTTGCGGCTGCGCATCGGGCAGTGGATAGATGCGGCGGAGCCAGGAGTACTTGCCCGCGGCGGCGGGGTTGAAGGGCAGGAGCGTGATGCGCCGCGCGCCGCAGTCGCGGGCCAGGCGGGCGATGGCCGCAATGTCGGCGGGCGAGTCGTTGCAGCCGGGGATGAGCGGCACGCGGACGACCACGTCGGCGCCGCGGGCGGCGAGGCGCCGCAGGTTGTCGGCGATGGGACCGAGCTCGACGCCGCAGTTCCGCCTGTGGCGGGCGGGGTCGGCGTCCTTCAGATCGTAGAGCCAGAGGTCGGTCGCCTCGGCGAAGCGCTCCAGGCGTTCCCAGCTTGTGCAGCCGCAGGTCTCGACGGCCACGTGGATGCTGCGCTCGCGGCAGAGCATGGCGACCGCGAAGGCGAAATCGAGCTGAAGCGTCGGCTCCCCGCCCGTGAGCGTGATGCCGCCGCCGCTACGGGCGAAGAAGGGCTTGAGCCGCTCCGCCGCGTCGGCCACCTCGCCCGCCGTCGTCTCATAGCCCTTCACCTCCAGCGCCTCAGCGGGACAGGCCTTGAGGCATTCGCCGCACTGTCGGCACCGGGCGCGGTGCTCGGGGGCTTGCTCGAACCAGGGCACGAGCTTCTCGGGGCAGACGGCGGCGCAAGCGCCGCACTTCCGGCAGCGGGCCTCGTACCAGGCGATCTCGGGCTCGGGCGCGATGGATTCGGGGCTGTGGCACCAGAGGCACCGCAGCGGGCAGCCCTTGAGGTACACCGTCATCCGAATCCCTGGCCCATCGTGCGTCGCCGTCTGGTCGAGGGCGAGGACCGTGCCGCGCGTGGTAGCGATTGTCGCGTTCACTTGGCCTGCTTGAGCTGGTCGCCTGGCCGCGGCTGGCCGGGCGCGGGGCGCATGGTGGCCTCGGACCACATCTGCCGCGTGATGTGGTCCTCCATGATGTGCTGGTAGAAGCGAATCCAGGTCGTCTCGTCCCGCCTCCGTCCGTACTCGGGGTCGCCGCCGGGGCGGTTCTCGCCCTCGAAGCGCCCGGCGTCCGAGGTCGGCACCAGCTCGTCGGGGTAGTGCAGCACGTGGCGGAACATCCAGTCAATCTGGTGGAGCCACTCGTGCAGCTCCATCTCCCCGTCGGTCTCGCCCGGCAGGGGGTAGTTGGTGCGCCAGGGGACGTTGACGAAGCCGGCCCCGCCCACGTCGGCGATGCTGGCGAAGGTGGCGGCGATGAAGGGCGCGGGAACGTCCGGCCCCTGGTCGCCGTTGAACTTCACGTAGGAGAACACGGTGTCGTACTGCTTGCCCTTGATCAGCGGGTCGGTGGCCCAGCGGAGCAAGTGGGGCGCGGGGCAGAACGGCCCCTTGCCGCTGCCGTGGAGCTTCTTCACCGGCTCATCCACCACCGCGAAGTCCGCATCAACCCGAAGCATGCCGCTGGAGAACTGGAACACGTGCTTGGCGAAGCACGCCATGCTCGTGTGGATTTGCTTCTCGTCCTTCGGGCTGATGGTCTTGCGGACCTCGATGGCCTTGTCCCCGTCCTTCCACGAGAACTCCAGGTGGCGGAAGAGCACCACCAGGACCTTCCAGGGGCGGGCCTTCTGCGGGTCGGTGTTGCGGGGGACTTTGGCGCGCAGGTCCTTGATGTGGGTGCGCGCCTCGACCCGCTGCTCCTCGGTGCTGACGCAGCGGTCAATCACGCGCTCCCACGCTTCCAGGGACGCAGACCACTCCTTGTTCGCGTGGACTCTCGAGCAGGCTTCCAAAGCAGTTATCGCGAGGGAGAGAAGAGCCACAGCTAGAATGCTAGGGAACCGATGGGGCCGTGCGCGGCCGGCGTCGAGCATCCGAGCCTCCTGTTGCCCAACGAGCTGTGGTTCACAACTCCAGCTCGGCGCGGGCGATGATGTCCTCCTGGGCCTTAGGCGGCAGGAGGGTGAAGGGGACGAGGTAGCCGCCAATGCGGACGAAGAGGTCGGCGTGGTCTTCGGGGTGGGCCTGGGCGTCGCGGAGGACCTCGCTGCTCGCGAGGTCAACCTGCACCTGGTAGGTGCCGAGGTCGAAGGCCGCCTCGATCATGGCCTTGAGCCGCTCGACGCCGCCCTCGGCGGCCAGCGAGTTGGCGCCGAACCGCACGTTGAACGTGATGCCGCCCAGGCCCCGCGACTGGTCGAAGCCCGACGCCGAGAGGACAACGGAGGGGAAGCCCTTGACCTTGACCCCGCTGCGGTGAACGACCGAGTGGGCGAGGGGCTGGCCCGCGAGCCGCCCGTCGGGAGTCGCTGCCGTCTGCTCCCCGAACTGTATCCACACCGTCCAGCCCAGGAAGCCGGGAAGCACGGGACCGCCGAAGAGGCTGGTGTGGCCCTCCAGATAGGCGCACCAGGCGCCCGCAACGTCGGCGAAGAGCTGG
>VGYW01000596.1 GCA_016872875.1 Planctomycetota bacterium
GGGTGGGGCGGAGGCTGGGGTTCTTGTCCGCATCGGGCGCGAGGGGATCGATCTGGCAGAGGAGCGCGACGCCTTTGCCGATGGCCCTGCGGCCGAGCAGCCCCTTGGCGCCCACCTCTGCCCCCGATTTCACGAGCCAGGCATCGGCCTCCACGCGCCAGCGGAGGTCAGAGGCGCTCAGGCCGCGGCACTCGGGCCAGGCCGGCGCCTCCAGCGACCCCCCGAAGCCCTTCACAAGCTCAAGCCCAACGCCCAGCGCGCCCTCCGGCTGCCTTCGCGCAAGAAAGGCCGCCTTCAACCCGCCGTTGTTGATGCGGTCCTCGATCGGAGTGCGGTTCACCGAGCTGAGATGCCCAAAGACCATGAGATCGGGCATGCTGTGCGCGCCCGTGGGCCTGTCGTAGATTGCGCCGAGGGCCTTCAGCGTGGACTCTGCCGCGTCGTCGCCGGCGACGACGGGCTTGTCGGCCTTCGGCTGGAGGGGGGCGGCCGTGGCGTAGACCATGGCCTTGCGGCCCATCCAGAGCGCCACGGGGTCGTGGGCAGCGTGGCCCTCGAGGTCGAGGGTGCAGAGGACGAGGCGGCCCTTGCCGTAGTCGAGCTCCATCAGCGGGCTGTAGGCGAGGTCGAAGCCGCATTCGAGGACCGGCCGCCAGGAACTGAGGTGCGGCTTCTCGATGGGCGCGCCGCACACGACGCCGCGGCCTCCGGCCCAGTCGCGCAGGTCATCGTCGTCAACGCCCAGGAGCATGGGGTGCCTGGGGTCAACGGGGAAGACGCGGCGGGCGGGCTCCTTCGCCACGCGGAAGCCGGCCTGCTTCTCCAGCCAGTCGGGGTCCTGGGCGAAGACGACCGCGCGACCGCCCTGCCGCACGTGCTCCTCAAGCCTCTTGAGGGCGCGCGGGTCGCGGACCAGGGCGTTGCGGCCCACGACGACGAGGGGAGCCTGACCCGTCCCACCCCACGGCTCCGTCATGAAGCCCAGGAGCTTGAGGAGCGCCGTCGTGTCGCCCACGGGGTCCACGACGGCGACGACGCGGCCGCCGGGCGGCGGCTTTCGGAAGACGCGGAAAGGGAAGGTCTCCTCGCACCTCTCGGCGCCCACGCTCGCGCTCAGGCGAATCTCGCCTGGGAACTTGTCGGCGGGCACCGAGGCCGGCAGGTCCACCTCGATCGGCTCGAAGAGCGTCTTGCCCGGCTCGATCTTGCCGGTACCGCTGACGGAGCGCAGGTCTATCGCCCCGCCCAGCACGACGTTCCACGAGAAGGTGTAGGGCAGTGTCTCGCGCGTGGGGTTGTGGATGGCGAGCTGCTTGGCGAGCTTGGCCCCGACGAGGAAGCTGTGGTCCTTGGCTTCAATGGAGTCGGGGGGGCCGCAGAGCCACGCTATTGATTTCTGATTGGTGATTTCTGATTGCTGATTGAAAGACAAGAGCCGAAATGCTGTGGCGGAGGCAGGGAACTCGAGCAGGAGGCCGGCGATGGAGCCCGGGCGGCGGGCGGCCGGGGTGAGGGCGAAGCGGGCATCGTGCTCCGTCGTGTATGCTCTGGAGCCGAGGTATGCGGCGCAGCATTCGCGCAGGAGCGGCTCGGCGATGAAAGCGAAGCGGACCGCGGCCTCGGCCTCCAGCCCGGCGCCTTTGGCTTCCAGCTTCAGCGTGTAGAGGTTTGGCTGTCCGAGGTCCCACAGCCTCGGCTTGTCCCAGGGCCAGGCGGCTCGGACACTCTGAGTCTCCTTATCCGACGCCTTGGCTTCGGCTGTGAAGCGCTTCTCCTCGTTCCCCTTCTCGTCGAGCATCCTGGCGACGAGCTGGACAACGCCCGCCTGCTTGATGCCTGCGAGCTCGATGTCAAGTGCCACTTGCTTCTTACGTGCCGATGCCTGAAGGAGCAGGTTGGCGATGCGCGGGCCTTCCGTGGGGGCCTTCGGCTCGGCCCCGAGCGCGTCACAACCCAGGAGGCCCGCCAGGCAGGCGGCCCATCGTGCCTTCCGCATGCTACTTCGCCTTCACCTCGGGCTTCAGGACGGCGAACGTGGCGCGGGCCTCGAGGCCGGAGATGACGTCGGCGACGTGGACGACGTGCGCGCCCGGCAGTTGGTCGAGCGCGAGGGGGAACTCAACCGTGGCCTCGCCGTCCTGCGCAAGGACGACTCTGCGATAGCCTGGCAGCTCGGCGCCCGAGGGGCCGAGGAGCCGCACGCGAAGCGGGTGGAGGTCGGCCACCTTCTCAGGCTCGCGGCTGGCCACCTTGATGGCCACCCTGACGCGCACGGTGTCGCCGGGGTTCAGCTTCGCTTCGTCAGCCTTGGCGGTCAGACCGGCCACGCGGTAGTCGAGCACAGCGTAGATGCGCATCGCGCCCTCGGGGAAGGTGTCCTGGATGCCTTCGGCCTCGCCGAGTGCGCGCTTGGAGATGGCTTCGTAGACGTGGCCCTTGCGGTTGAAGCGGAGGGTGACGTGGCCATCGGCCTTGCGGGCGAGGTAGCGGCCGACGAGGAGCGTGCGGCCCGAGGGGGTCTCGTAGTACCAGGTCTCGGTGTCGAAGAGCGGCTGGCCGTTGGTGAAGAGGCGGCAGCGCGGCTTCAGGCCCGCCATCGCCGCCACGTGGTCGAAGATGTCCCAGTGCGCCTTCCGCACGGCCGCGGGGTCGCCCCGGCCGATGGCGGCGTTCAGCCAATACACCTTCCCCTTCCCCACGTCGCGGACGGTCCAGACAGACAGCGAGGTTTTCTCATCAAGGGCGACATTGGCGAGGACGGCTGCGTCCTTGGCCGCCACGCCGCCGAGTGGCACGTTGAGGGTGAGGAGCGGCTCGCCAGGGGGCGTTTGCACCGTGCGGCCGAGGGGAGCCGCCTTGCTCGTGTCAACGCCCGTCAGGGCGTCGAGCAGGCAGCCCTCGGGGTGCGGGGCGCCGTGGAGGTCGCGCCAGCCGGACCGGCCGACGGCCAGGAGAACGCCGCCCGCCTCGACGAAGCGCCTCACCGCCTCGGCCTGCTCCGTCGAGAGGCAGCTCGCCTGCTGGACGACCAGTAGCTTGAAGCCGTCCTTCTCCAGGCGGCCGGCTGCCACGTCGTCCATCGTCACGAAGAGGTGCTGGAAGCCGAGCTCCTCGACGATGGCCTTCGCTCCGCGGGCGAGCGCCTCGGTGTCGGCCAGCCACGAGGGGTACGAGTAGGCGATGGCGATGGGATCGTGGCTGAACCTGCTTGCGAGGATGAGGCGATCAACGCCGCCGGTGAGGTCGGGGAAGACCTCCTTGGCGAGCGCGGCGTAGCCTGCGGTAGGCCGCTGGTCGGAGGTGAGGACGGCGTAGTTGAGGAAGCCATCGTCGCGCATCTCCCAGAACCAGGCGAAGCTGCCGCCGTTGAGGAGGGAAAGCCACGGGGCGATGCGGCGGCCCGGGTCGGCGGCCCGCATGCCGTAGCCCATCCACTGCCCGTGGCGGGTGCCGGGGGCGAAGGAGCGGAAGAGCTCTTCGAGGACACCCTGGGTGTCGCCGTAGCGGGTCGTGGCCTTGTAGCACTTCGCGTAGCGGCTCCAGTCCACGGGCCAGGCGGCGGAGGGCTCGTAGATGCCCCACTCGCCCACGGAGAGCTCGGGGCTGATCTCCGCCGCCCAGTCGGCTGGGGCCTTCATGTAGTATTCGCCGAGCACCTCGCCGATGAACATGCGGAACTCAAGCCACGGGGCAAGATTGGAAGCCTCGCCCAGCTCCTTGCGGCGCTTGGGGACCACCTGGGCGAAGTCGGGGAACGCCGTGCCCCAGGTCTTGTTCAGTTCCGCAATGTCGGCGTAGCGCTTCCTCAGCCACTCGCGGAAGCCGGCGAGCGTTTGGGGATGGAAGTCGAAGTCGTCGGACATCCTCCGCTCGTCGTCCAGCCCCACGTGGCGGGCGCCGGTGTCGAACTGCGCCCTGGCCTTCTTCTGCCAGGCGTCCTTGGCAGCCTGGACAGCCTCCGCGCTCGGCAGCAGCGGCGGGTGCATCACGAGCTTCTCGCTGTCGAGGGTCGGCTTGTCGTCCTTCGCCGCGAAGCGGTCCTTGGCGCTGTGGGCGATGTGAGCGGTCTTGAACCCGCCCGTGGCGTAGAGCACGCGGTCGTCGTGGGAGTGGCTGTGGAGGGTCAGACCCAGGTCGTGGGTGGTGTCGAGCATGGCCTGGAGCATGAGGGGGGTGCGTTCGGGCGCGCCCCAGGCCCCGAGTGCGAAGGCGTCAGCATACGGCGGCCGCGACGGGGCGAGGAACGCCTCCGCCGTGCTCTCCGCGATCAGCCGCTCGGGGGCGTCAATCGAGTAGAAGCGGGCCACTATCTCGTGGTAGACGCTCAGCGGCTTGACGTCCTGGAGTAGCGACGCGGTGCGGGCCTTGCCACCCTCGAGCCGCACCACGTGGTTGCTGCGGTCCACCAGCCGCCCGAAGCGGTCGAGGACGGTGACTTCGAGCCTGCCGCCGGGGATGTTGCCCTCGAGCTCGACGATGCAGGCGCCCGGCTTCTCGGCGGGCTGGTAGGGCGGCTGGGGCAGCACCCGCATCGCCACGCCGTCCTCGCCCGCGGCG
>VGYW01000597.1 GCA_016872875.1 Planctomycetota bacterium
AGCCTGCCCCTGGCCTCCCTTAGAGCGCCTGACTTGGGGCGTCATTCTCTCAGGCGCTCTCAGCGCCGGCGGCGGGAGCGGCGGCGCAAGGCCGCAAGGGCAACCAGGGGGGTCACTGCCAGGAGCGTGAGGGCGCCGAGGAGCACGAGCGTGCCGCGTCCCAGCCTGACCTTCTGCGGCCCCTCCTCGAGGGCGCGGCGAGCCGCCGCCTCCTCGTCCGGCACGTCCCCCTCGCGCCAGTAGGCCGTCTCGCGGTTCTCGTCCCACCACTCCTGCCACTTCCGGGTGTCGCGTGCGAAGTAGGCGCCGGTGATGCGCTTGAGGGCGCCCTCGGCGGCCTCCTGGACGTCGGGCTCCGGGTCGCTCGTCGCGGCGATCAGGGACTCGATGGCGCGAGCGTCCTTGAGCTGCCCGAGGGCCACGGCGGCGTTCACTCGGACGCCGGCGTCGCGGTCCCACAGCGCGCCGCGCAGCGGGAGCACGGCGCCGCGGTCGCCGAGGTTCCCCAGTGCCTTGGCGGCGTAGGCCCGCGCCGCCCAGTTGGCGGAGTGGAGGAAGCCGATGTAGCTGTGGACGGGTGGGTCGCCGAGCTTGTCCTCGATCTCCCGCGCGGCGAGGTCGAGTTCGTGCCAGCGCTGCCACTTCGTCGGCTCGGCCCCGAGGTCCTGGCCCGAGAGCCTCTTGAGGGCGGCGGCGGCCTCGAAGCGGACGTCGCCCGCGGGGTCCTTGAGCGCGAAGATGAGGGGGCGGATGGCCCGGCGGTCCCCGATGTTGCCCAGCAGCCGTGCCGAGGTGCGCCGCACCTCCTCCTTGCGGTGGCGCAGCGACACGATGAGCGGCTCCACGGCGCGGAGGTCGCGCGTCTCCATCAGCGCCGCCTCCGCCGCGGCCTGGACCTCCACGTTGTCCAGCAGCGCGTCGAGGAGCACCGTCAGGGCGCGCGGGTCCTTGAGCTCGCCGAGCGCGAGCACGACCCTCTGGCGGACCGTGCGTTCGGGGTCCTTCATGGCGGCCATGAGGGCCTCGGTGGCCGCGGTGTCGCGCAGGCGGCCGAGGGCGTAGGCGGCGCGCTCGCGCACCGCCTTGTCCGCGTCCTGGAGCAGGAGCATCACGCCCCGGGTCGCCTTCTTGTCGCGTATCTCCCCGCAGGCCTCGGCGGCGTTCTTCCGCACGGCCGCCGCCTCGCTCTTGAGCGCCGCCAGCAAGGCGTCGGGCGCCGAGCCGCAGACCATGCCCAGCGAGCGGGCCGCCTCGCGGCCGGGGGTGGTCTTCCTCTCGTCGTAGAGGCCCAGGATGTGCTTCTTCGCCTCCGCGATTGGGTGGGCGGGGTCCACGTCCGGCTTCTCCCACTCCAGCTTCACGTCGTCGTCACCCAGCATCGCGATGAGGTACGGCACGGCTGCTTCCGCCCTGTCCCCCAGCCGGCCCAGGGCGTGGGCGGCGGTCCCGCGCGTCACCGCGTCGCGCGAGTAGAGCTGCTCGGCGTAGCGCCGCACCTCGGCGGGCATGTCTGCGGGGATGCTCTCCTGGGGAATAGTCGGCTTGGCCTCGCCGCGCACCAGCAGGGCCATCACAGCCGCAAAGCCGAGCAGCTTGGTCCTCATATATACTAGCATGGCGCAAAGACAGAGAATGTCAAGCGCCCGATCCTATAATCGTGCTCGTCGTCGTTCTCGTCGTCGTCGTCGAATCTCTTGGCCCTTTCCGTCCTTCTCGTTCGAGGACGAGGACGACGACGACAACGACGACGATTGCGGAGCCCGAAATCATGCCCTACACTCTTGACGTACCCGTTCTCCTCGGATACGATGCGTAACGCCCCGGATGGGTGTCTGTCAATCAACCATTCATCCACTCATCCCCCTTGATTGCGGCCCCGTGCCGCTCAGGAGGAGTCAATGCCGGACGAAACCCGCGAACGCTGGTCGGGCAAGCTGGGCATCATCATGGCCGTGGCCGGCAGCGCCATCGGCCTGGGCAACTTCCTCCGCTTCCCAGCCAAGGCCGCGGCCAACGGCGGCGGCGCATTCATGGTCCCCTACCTCGTCGCCCTTCTCCTCTTCGGCATCCCCCTGATGTGGATCGAGTGGACCACCGGCCGCTACGGCGGCGCTTTCGGCCACCGCACCGCGCCAGGCATGTTCCACTCCCTCTGGCGACACCCCGCCATCAAATACTTCGGCCTCATCGGCATCTTCGGCCCCATCGTCGTCTTCATCTACTACACCTACGTGGAGTCCTGGACCCTCGCCTACGCCTTCTTCTCGCTCTTCGGCGAGTACGGCGGGGCGACCGACCAGGCGGGGATGAAGGGCTTCCTGGCCTCCTACCAGGGCCTCAACAACTCCCACTTCAACGGCCTCGCCGTCGCCTACGCCTTCTTCCTCGTCACCTTCCTCGTCAACTGCTGGATTCTCTTCCGCGGCATCACCAAGGGCATCGAGTGGCTCTGCAGGTGGGCCATGCCCGTCCTCTTCATCCTCGGCATCGCCCTCGCCGTCCGGGTCCTCACCCTTCCGCCCGACCCGGCCGACTCATCCCGGAACGTGCTGAATGGCCTGGGCTACATGTGGAACCCCGACTTCAGTGCCCTGAAGAACCCCGACGTCTGGCTCGAGGCCGCGGGGCAAATCTTCTTCACCCTCAGCGTCGGCTTCGGAGTCATCCTCACCTACGCCAGCTACCTCTCGCGCCGCGACGACGTGGCCCTCTCCGGCCTCACGGGCGCCAGCACCAACGAGCTGGCCGAGGTCATCCTCGGCGGCACCATCATCATCCCCGCAGCCTTCATCTTCTTCGGCAAGGCCGAGATGGCCGGCATCGCCCGCAGCGGCACATTCGACCTCGGCTTCGTCACCATGCCCCTCATCTTCGAGCGGCTGCCCCTGGGCAACGTCTTCGGCGCCGCCTGGTTCCTCCTCCTCTTCCTCGCAGGCATCACCTCCTCCATCTCGCTGGCCCAGCCCGCCGTGGCATTCCTCAAGGACGAGCTCGGCATCACCAAGCGCAAGGCCGCCATCCTCTTCATCATCATCACCTTCATCCTCTGCCAGCCCGCCATCTTCTTCTACGGCAACGGTGTGCTGGGCGAGCTCGACTTCTGGGCCTGCAACTTCTGCCTCGTCGTCTTCGCCACCATCGAGACCATCCTCTTCGGCTGGTTCTTCGGCATTGACCGTGCCTGGACCGAGATGCACTACGGCGCCGACATCCGCGTCCCGCGCCTCTACCGCTACGTCATCAGATACGTCACCCCCACCTTCCTCCTCGTCATCCTCGCCGCCTGGTTCCTCCAGACCGGCCCCCCCACCCTCCGCCCAGGCAACATCCGCGACTGGCCGGCCCTCTGTGCAAAGCTCCGCCACGGCCCTCCTGCCGCCGAATTCGTGGATGGGTGGCCTGCGCCTGGGCCTGGGCTCGCGCGCTTGCTCCCAAGGGACGCCCAAGTCGCAGTCACCGAGGTCCGCCGCGACAGGGCGTTCGGATGGGAACACAAGGCCGCGGTTCTTTCTGGACTCAACCAGCTTCTTGAAAGGAGCGTTCTCTTCGAGGATGGAGTCTTCCGACGGGTCAGCCTACCCACCAACGTCCAGCAGTTCCTGAAGACCGACCGGGGCAAGTGGTCGAAAGAGGACGTTCAGTGGCTCAACCGCTCGCTCCTTCAGGCCGCTTTCCCGGAGCACATCGGCCCGAGGCGGGCCAAGATCATCGAGGTGCTCCTGATGGTGGACGTTGCGGACCCCGACCGCCCCTACATCCTGGGCACGCGCATCATGCTCGTTGTCCTTTTCCTTGGACTCTACATCGGCCTCCAGATCGCCTGGCGCAAGCGGCGCGACGTCTGGGACCGCACCGAACCCCCGGAGGAGGCGCAACCATGACCCCCGAAGGCTGGGCCGTCTTCCTCGGCTCCTGGGCCCTCATCATCGCCCTCAACCTCTTCTGCTTCTGGAAGCTCCTCACCGAGAAGCCCGCCGAAGAGGTCACGAAGGAGGAGCCTTCGCCCCCGCCCCCCGCCTGAGCGCTGCCACCGGCGTAGGGACGGGCGGCTCGCCTGTCCCTCCCCGCCGGCGTGGGGACGGGCGGCCCGCCTGTCCCTGCCCCAATATGGGTGGGCCATCGAATGGCACTAACCTATGGGTGCATGCCAGCCCGCAGGGCGGCAGGCCGGTAGCCACGGGCGTGAGCCCGTGGGCAGGGAGGACACCCCTATGGCAGCCCCGGCAGGGGGCGGCAGAAACCATAGGACGCGCGCGAATCGGGGCCTCTGCCGCCCCCTGCGGGGGCTTGGCAAGGGGTAGAACCGCGTCCCACGGGCTTACGCCCGTGGCTAGTGAGCTACCGCCCCCTGCGGGGGCTCCGGCCGCGCCAACAGCCTAAGTTAGTGCCATTCGGTGGGCCATCTCGAAGTTGATCAACTCCGACATAGCCCACCACCCGGCGGGTGCGACCCTCAAGCGTCCCTGCTTGACGGTGACTTCGGGGTCTGCCACAGTCCACGACCAGAACGGAAGCCGTCGAGGGTGTGATATCCGTGCTTGCGGCACTCAG
>VGYW01000598.1 GCA_016872875.1 Planctomycetota bacterium
GGAACGGGGTGTTCGGCCGCTCGCCCGACAATGCCATGGTCTCCGTGGGCTGGGACTATCGCCGACTGGCCGAGCAGCCCTACGTCGAGGTGCCCATCATGGGCGACTGCGCCAACTCGCCCGACCACATCGAGTTCGACAAGGCGAGCGGCGAGTACCTCCTGCGCTTCAACTCAGCCTGGAAGGAGGAAGGGATGGAGACCCGCCTCAGGTTCCGCAAGAGCGAGCTGGGCGCGCATTTCCGCGGGGCCAAGGGCGAGGCCCGCTGAGGAGAAGGGGACATTCTGCGCTTCCGCGCGGGTCACTGCGGGCGGAGCTTGGCGAGGATCTCGTCCACCTGCGGCTTGAAGTCGGGGGACAAGGCGGCAGCCGCCTTGAGCTTCTCGACCCCGTCGGGTTGCCTGCCGGTCTTGAGGAGCGAGACGCCCCAGTAGAAGAGCGTCGGAGGGTCGCGCGGCTTCAGGGCGTCGGCGCGGGCAAACTTGTCGCGGGCCTCCGCAAAGCGCTCGGCCTTGGCGAGCGCGACTCCCCAGTTGAAGTGCGCATCGGCGTTCCGCGGGTTGGTCGCGATGGCCTTGGCATACCTGGCGCACGCTTCGTCGTACTTCCCCATGCGCTCAAGAGCCACGCCCCAGTTGCAGTAGGCCTTGTCGAAGCGAGGCCGCAGCTCGACCGCCTTCGCATAGTGGGTGCAGGCGTCGGCGTGGCGGCCGAGCCGCCGGAGCGCGACGCCCCAGTAGCAGTGGGCCTCGGGGTCGCGGGGGTTCAGTTCCGCGCCCCTCGCGCACGCCTCCGCGCCCGCATCGAGCGTGCCGAGGCCCGTCAACACGGCGCCAAGCCCCACCCAGGCCTCGGCGTGCCGCGGGTTGATCTCGATGGACCGGGCGCAGTGCCGCAGCGCCTCGCGGTACTTCTCGGCGTCGCGCAGAACCCGGCCCAGCTCCTCGGCAAGCACGCCAACCGTCTGCGGCGCGCTGAGGGCCTCAAGGTGAATCCCTCCCGTCTCGCTCACCTGCTGCTCTCCCAGGTGCTGGCGGAGGTAGTCCGCCGTGTCGTGCATCTCTCCCTTCCTCGTCGTCTCGACGAAGAAGCGGCGTTCCCCATCCTCGCACTGGATGAACACGTGCTTCGGCGCAGTGACCAGGCGCGCGGGTATCCGCAGCCTGCGCGCCGCGGAGAGGAACAGAAGCGACAGCCCCAGGCAGTTGCCCTTCTTCCCATCGAGCATGGCGTCGAGTGTGTGCGCCCCGTCAGGTCCAAACCCCTCACCCTCGAAGAGCGCGAGCGACAGCGAGGCGGCCCTCTCACGCACCGTGTCCCCCTTCACGGCGAGCCGCTGCACCAACGCTTCCAGCCGCGCCCGGTAGGCCCCCGCGTCAATCCCCGGGCGTAGCTCCTTGGCGACCCTGAGCGCTTCAGCGGCGATATCCACATCGGCGTCAACGACGACTTTGACATCGCGTGAGCGAATCCTGCCCTGACGCACCCTCTCGCCATCGAAGAAGCAGATCGCCAGCGACTCCTCGTCGCGCCGGCCGACGCCAAACCAGCGCCCACTCTCGGCAACGGCGCTCCCGCCGCCATCGAGCGACACTTGTGCGCGATCCGCGGCCACCTCGACGACCTCCGCCGCCGAAGCCGCAACCGCCCAGGCAACGGTTCCCACGAGCAATGCGTTTCGCATGCCTCGATGATACCGCCCGGCCAGGCACGATCAAGCGCGCCCTCACCTGACACGCCCCCGGTTCTGGGGATCGCCTCGCCTGTGCTCCTCAGCCCCGGCAGGGGCGTTAGAGGGTAGCCCACGGCGTAAGCCGTGGGGTCGCGCACGGCCCCCCGCCGGCAAGCCCCGTAGGGGCGGCAGAACGTCGCGGTCCACGGGTTCTACCGCCCCTACGGGGCTGCGCCTCTCGCACGCAGGAACCCACGGCTTACGCCGTGGGCTACCCTCTGCCGCCCGCCAGCGGCGGGCTGACAGCCCCTATCCCGCAAACTGGGGGCGCATCAGCGCCCTCACCCCCTCCCGAAGGTTCCAATACCTTCGGGAGGATAGGCCATCGCGCTTGGCATGCGACGCGGAGACTGGTATAAGGGAGGTCGGTAGGTGCATCGAGACAACACTGGCCAAGGAGGCAACGGATGACACGTTCCATCGTCGTGTTCGCCGCGTGTGCTGCCCTTGCCGCCGCAGGCGAGAGGCACTATCGCCTGAAGGATGTGGATCTCAAGCAACAGGTCATCTGGGGCGCCGAGTGCGAAGGGCCGAACGGCACGGCCCTCGCCTTCGGCGGCCAGGACCAGGAGGCCGACGATGGCCACCCCCACACCCGCATCCGAGTGGACGGCCAGTGGAAGGCCATCCACGAGGAGCTCCGCGCCGCCAACCCCCTCCAGAAGCTCCGCGACCAGGTCTGGGCCGTTCGTAATCAAATCAGGCTCTCCGGGCTTTCTTGTGGGTGCCCACAAGGGGGGCGCCAAGCCGAGGAACCCTTCTACCTCCCTCAGCATAGGCATGGCAAGGACTTACGCCGAAATACACCTGTGCCGGCGCTGGATCGCCAGCTGCTCGCGCCGACCGACAACCACAACCCCTGGGGGCTACCCACAAAGAACCCCGAAGCGGCTGCATTCATTATGGTGGTTCTTCAGAAGGTGAAGGAGTGAGCGAGTGTTCCGCCGTCTGAAGCCACCCGCTGTGTACGTAACCGAGGACGCGGAGCGCGACGAGCGGTGCGTGCGGCGCGTCGAGAGGATGCTCGCGGCCATGGACTGCGATCACGTTGAGCGAGGCGTGACGGACGAGCGGCTGGCGGAGGTCGTCGAGGCCGAGGGATGGGGGAAGGGCAGGCGATGGGGCGAGGTGGCGTGCCCAGCCGACCCGCCCATCGTGCTCAACACCCTCAAGAACCACCACAGCAAGGAAGAGCGCGAGAGGCGTCTGGCGCGATTCCCCCAGCTCAACACGGCCAACCTCCACGGCTACTTCGGCTTCGAGTACCGAGCCGACGGCGTCGCCGCCTGGCGCAAGGCCGAGGGCCGCATCTGCCAGCCCGCCTGGGAGTTCCACACCGCCTGGGGCTGCCCTTTCCGCTGCGCCTACTGCTGGTTCGGCTCGGTCATCAACATTGCCGTGGACATCGAGGACTTCCTTGCCTACGCCGGCCGCCGCATCCGCGAACTCAACCCGCCCCAGACCATCTACAAGTGGGACAACCGCACCGACATCAATGCCTTCGAGCCCGAATACGACGCCACACGCCTCATGGTCGAGTTCTTCGCCCGACAGAAGAAGGACTACCTGCTCCTCTACGCGGGCAAGAGCGACAACGTGGACTTCATGCTCGGCTACCCGCACAACGGGCAGACCATCATCCAGTGGAGCGTGAGCGCGCGCACGCAGAGCACCCTCATCGAGCCCGAGACAGCGCCGTGGGACCGCCGCGTCGAGGCCGCCGCCAAGTGCCAGGAGGCAGGCTACCACGTCCGCTTCCGCTTCTCCCCCATCATCCCCGTCAAGGGCTGGCGCGACGAGAACCGCGATCTGATCGAACTGATGTTCCGGCGGACGCGCCCCGACGTGATCTCGCTGTGCATGTTCGGCTGGATGGATTTCGAGCTGGCTCGGGCCTGCCTCGACCTGTCGCTGCTGGATGAGCAGTTCGTCGGGGCGATGGCAGGTGCGGCGCCCTTCCTCAAGGGCAAGCGCTACGGCCCGCTGCCGCACGAGGCCAGAGCGGAGATATACAGCTTCCTCATCGGCGAAATCCGCCGCGCGCGGCCCGACGTGCCCATCGCCCTCTGCCTCGACACGCCCGCCATGTGGGCGGAGTTCCGCGACGAGCTTCGCCAAGACCCCGACAACTACGCGTGCGTCTGCGGCCCCCTGTGCGCCCCGGGCCACCCGCAGCTCGCCGCGGCGACAGAGAAGAAAGAGCTATAAGGAAGGCAGGAATGCAGGAAAGGAACAGGAGAGGGCAAACGCAAGCCGGACCAGCTTGAGTGCTCCGGGTTCGTCCGCCTGCCAATGCCTTTCCTTTCCTGCCTTCCTGCATTCCTTATAGACACTCTCCGAGGAGACAGGGATGAAGTACGGCAGTCTGCTGGCGGTCCTCGCGGCGTCATGCCTGGGCGGGGAGCTTCAGGTTCCTAACCCCAGCTTCGAGGATGCCGCGGGAGAAGGGGCGCTGGGCTGGAAATGGTGGTCGCGCACGAAGGCCGGCTCAGCCGTTCGCACGGCCGACGACCATCACAGCCTCGGCCACTCGATGTGCATCCGCCACGACGGGCCGCGGGACTGGGCGCTCTCCAGCGAGGGCCGCTTCCCCGCCAAGCCAGGCGAATGCTACCTCGCCTCCGCCTGGGCCAAGGTCAAGAAAGGCGCTGTGGAACTCGCCATCGTCGCACTCAGCAAGGGCAAGACCCTGGACTGGAGCATCGGCTCGGCCAGCGCGGGCGCCGACGACAAGTGGGTGAAGCTGGAGGCCCTCGCCGAGGTGCCGCAGGACTGCGATCAGGTCTACATCCGCTTCGTCGGGCAGGGCGACACGCTG
>VGYW01000599.1 GCA_016872875.1 Planctomycetota bacterium
TACTGGCAGGAGTCTAACCAGCGGGCCGATCGTGGCCACTGCAAGCGGCGGCGTCGTGAACTCAGACTACGAGGCATCAAACTGTCCCAACTCAGGAAGTGCTTCAATGTTTTCTAGCGTTGTAGTGCTAGGGGGCGGGGGCCTTGGGCGCGATGGTGAACGGGATTCTGAGGCGGTCGCAGGGCTTGCCGTTGTGGAGGACGGCGGCCTCGAAGCGGTAGTGGCAGGGGGCGGCGTCGTTGGCCGGGTCGCGGAAGTCGGCCACGCGGACCTCGTCGCCGCCGGTGACGACGGCCTTCCCGCCCTTGGCGGCCGGGAGGCTCACTGGGAAGCTGCCCTTCTTGCCGTAGCGGGCGTCGTTGGCGCTGGTGACGGACCAGGCGACGGTGACCTGGGTGGGCTTGTCCTCGGCGAGGTTGGTGAGGGCGACGACTGGGGCGAGAGAGGCAACGTCCCCTGGCAGCGAGGCGACGGTGCCGGCGAGCTTGTCGTCGCCGTGGAACTCGCGGAAGACGAAGCCCGACGGCTGCTCCGGGCTCCAGTGGAGGCTGAAGCGCCGCTCGGGGAGCTTGGCGGTGCGGGGAGCGAAGAACATGAGCGACAGGCCGTGCGAGGGCAGGCTGAGGGTGATTCGTGGCATCTCCGCGTCGAGCGACGGCGTTTTGACGGAGAAGGTGAGCCAGAGGTCGGTGGTCGCCTGGGGCGGCTCGTCCAGGGGCTGGGGGCTGGGCTTGGCGCCGCCCGCGGCGCGCAGCCAGCTCTCGTGGCACCGGACGTATGGCTCGCCGAGGGCGGGGTCGTGGACTATCGCCTGGTTGCCGTCGTAGCCGACGACGAGGAGGACGTGTTCCTTCCGGCTCGACCAGAGCATGACGGGCCAGCCGCGCGAGCCGATGTCGGCCTTGATGTCCTCGAAGAGCGCGCTCTTCGCGGCGGCGGAGCCGTATGAGCGGATGGCGAGCTTGGCGCCGGTCCTTGCGGCGATGAGGGGCTCCAGGGCGGTCTTCCACCAGGCGGGGCCTGACGCCGCGGCGAACTGGGCGGCGGTGGCGCCCTGCTCGCCGACCTTGAGTCGCCCGATGATGCCGGTGATGCCGAGCTCGCCCTCGGGGTCGTGGCGGATGCCCTGGAGGAGCATGTGGAGGCAGCAGGCCCAGGAGTAAGGGGCGTCGCCCTGGGGGTAGTAGGGGAGGTCGAGCCTCCTGGCGGCCGGCGCCTTGGGGCCGAAGGCCGCGAAGAGGGAGGTGAGGCGCTCGGCTTCCCAGGCGAGCGCCGGCTTGTCGTCGGCGGCGGCCTCGAGGCTGCTCGCCACGGCCTCCATCTGGCCCGTCTTCGGGTCGAGATAGCCCGCAGAGGTGTGGCCGCCCGCCTCGAAGGCGGCAGGCGCAGGCACCCGAACCCGGGCCGGCTTGGCGAGCCGCGTGACCTCCGGGGCACAGGCCAGCACCACCACCTGCTCCTGGGGATAGAGGGGGTCGCTCGCATCCGATTGCGTCACCGTGACCTCGAGGGGCTGGCTCGCCGCGCCGGGCGGGAAGGCGAGCGAGGCGCCGCTGGGGAGGGCCACCGTGCCGCCCGCCAACTCGATCTTGTGTGCCTTCGGGCCTGGGGGCGGGGCCGGCGGCTCGACGGCCGGGCGCGTGGTGGTGTCGGGCTTGGCGACCGCGGTCTCCGTGGTCGGGGTCGGGGGCGTGGGGGGCGTGGACGTTTTCGGCGGGGCGGGCGCCGCGGCGCGAGCGGTGGCCGGCTTTGGCGGGGCTTCTGGTTTCGACGCCTCCTGCTCCTGGCCCTTCTTGGGCTTGAGGAGCACGAAGAGCGCGAAGCCCCCGCCGAGGAGGCACAGGGTTGCGACGACGGCGATGACCCAGAGCGCGGCGGAGCTACGTGCCCCGCCTGGGGCCTGGGCGGGGGCCGCGGCGAAGGGGAACTCAGGCTGAGGCTGGACGGCCCCCCAGGGCGGCGGGGGCACCTCGGCCGCGGCTGGCTCCGGCTGCCAGAAGGGCTCCACGCCTGCCGCGCCCTCGCCCTCCGGAGGCGGCGGGGGGGCCTGCGGCGCGTACTCGGCGGGCCAGGCCTCCTGCGGCGGCGGGGGCCAGGCGGCGGCTTCCTGCTGGGGCTGGGGGGCCTCCCACTGCTGAGGCGGGGCTTCGGCCGCGGGCGGCGGCGGCTCCCACGCGGGCGGGGCGCCCGGCGCGACCTCCCACTCGGAAGGCGGCGGGAGGGCCTGAGCCTCGGCCTCGGCGGGCCACGGCTCCTGCGGCGGCGGCGGCGGCGGGGGCGGGGCGGGCGGCAACGGCGGAGGCGCCCCCGGCTCCGGAGCGGCGCCGGGAAGGGGCGGCGGGGGCGGCTCTCGCCCCGGGAAATCGGGCTCAGTCGGCTCGGACATGGGGGCCACCTCGCTTTCGCTTCGCACCGCCACCCGCATGGCATGGTATCCGAAGCCAGGACACGCGTCAAGCGGCGCGTCGGGCGGGGCTATGGCCCCCAGCTATTGTAAGAGGCCGGTTCCCCTCTTCTCGTCCTCGTCGTCGTCCTCGTCGTCGTCGTCGCTCCTCTGGGCTTCTCCACCCTTGCGCATTCGAGAACGACGACGACGACGAGGACGACGACGAGAAGACGGGAAGACTGGTGGCTAGCAGGACCGGGCGCCATAGCCGTCCGCGGATTTTTCGTTGAAAACGGGGGCGGGAAAAGTATAATCGCGTGGAGAAGACAGGGTTCTGCGTCGCCCAGTGGTAGCCCCATGCCAACCGCCGTGGTCCGCTGATGGCCAAGCCGCTGTGTCCCCGATGCGCCAGCCCGCTCGAGCAGCCGCAAGGCGGCAGCACGGCGTTTTGCCCGCACTGCACGCCGCCGGCCGCGGGCGACACGGATACGAAGACGTGCGCCGACACGGCGCCGCGCGTGACGCCGCAGGACTACCGCGGCCGGAGCCTCGGCAACTACACAATCGTCGAGGAAATCTCCCGCGGGGCGATGGGCGTGGTCTACAAGGCCCGCCAGCACCACCTCGACCGCATCGTGGCCCTCAAGGTGCTCCTCGCGGGCGAGATGGCCACGGAGGCCCAGGTGGCGCGCTTCCGCCGCGAGGCCCAGGCCGCCGCTCGCCTCCGGCACCCCGCCATCGTGCCCATCCACGAGGTCGGCGTCTTCGAGGGCAAGCACTTCTACACGATGGACTACATCAAGGGGCGCGACCTCAGCGACCTCATCCGCAGCGGCGCCGTGACCACGCGGCGCGCCCTGGACATTGCGGCCCAGGTGGCCGACGCACTCGACTACGCGCACAACCGCGGCGTCATCCACCGCGACATCAAGCCGAGCAACATCATGATCGACGCCGAGGACCGCGTCCACATCATGGACTTCGGCCTCGCCAAGCAGCTCGACTCCGACACGAAGTTCACCAGAACCGGAACGACGATAGGGACGCCGGCCTATATGCCGCCCGAGCAGGCGAGCGGCGAGAGCGCGCGGGTGGACCACCGCGCCGACATCTATTCGCTGGGCGCGGTGCTCTACGAGATGCTCACGGCACGCCCGCCCTTCAGCGGCGACACGATGATGAACACGCTGATGAAGGTGATGAACGACGAGCCCGTGCCGCCGAAACGCCTCAACCCGCGCATCCACCGCGACATCCAGACCATCGTGCTCAAGGCGATGGAGAAGACGCCCGAGCGGCGCTACGCCTCGATGCGCGACCTTGCGGAGGACATCCGCCGCTTCATCGCGGGCGAATCCATCAGCGCCCGCCCCGCGGGCGTGGTCTACCGCGCCTGGCGCTTCGTCAAGCGCCACTACGCCGCGCTCTTCGCCACCGCAGCCGTCATCGCCATCGGCCTCACCGCCGCCGCGGTCGTCCTCGAGGCCCGCCGCGAGGGCGACCGCCGCGCACGCGACGCCTTCGAGGCCGGCACCCGCATGGCCACGGAGGACGCCGAGCTCAAGCTCAAGGAGCAGGAGAAGCCGACCGTCAAAGTGGTCTTCGACGACGACTTCAAGGCGAAGGCCCTCGCCCCCCGCTGGGTGGTGGAGGACAACACGCCCTGGCGCATCACGGACGACGGGCAGCTCGAGGCCGCCGCCGCACCCTTCGCCGCACTCCACACCCAGGCCGGCTTCGCGGGAAAGGTCACGCTCGCCTTCGAGGCCAGCGTGCCGCCCAACCCCGACGGCACCCCTCAGCCCGAGCCCCTCATCGGCTGCTTCCTGGGCAGCGACTGGCGCCATAGCTGGCGCTTCTCCTTCGGCGGCAGGCCGCAGCCGGCCCCCCGCATCGCCCTGATGAACCAGCAGCAGGAGCTCGCCGAGGGCCGCTGCCCGCCCCTGCGCGCGGGGGCCTGGTATCGCGTGAGCCTGCGCCGCGACGCCCTCGGCGTGCGGCTCGATGTGGAATGCGACGACGAGGACCGCCCCTTCCGCCTGGCCTACAACGACGTCACGCTCGCCCGCCAGCTCCACCGCGAGCGCCGCGAGTTCGCCGCCGGACTCTTCACCGAGCGTACCCGCCTCCGAGTGCGGCGCTTCAGAGT
>VGYW01000600.1 GCA_016872875.1 Planctomycetota bacterium
CTGCTGTGGAGCCGCGAGGCGAAGGTCGGCTTCCTCAACCAGGGCATCGCCGTGGGCGGCAACCGTGTGTTCGCCGTTGACCTCGTGCCCGACTATGTGATGGCCGAATTCGCCAAGAGCGGCAAGCCTATTGCCTCACAGCAGCCGATGCTCCGCGCCTTCGACCTCAGGACGGGCAAGGACGCCTGGGCCGCGCCCCTCGAAATGCAGGTGATGCAGCTCACCTACTCGCCCGAGCGCGACATCCTTCTCGCCCCCGCCCGCGAGCCGGTCGCGTGGAAGGACAAGGCCTGGGTCAAGCTGCCAGGCCAGGGCCGCGGGAAGCCGGCCGGCCTGTTCCGCGCCTTCCGCGGCGCCGACGGCAAGCCGCTCTACGAGCTGGCCGAGTTCCCCTACTTCGAGCCGCACTGCATCCTGGGCGATATCGTGATTGACCGCTACTGCCACCCCTACGATCTGCTGACGGGCAAGCCGCACCTACGGGTGTCGCGGCTGACAGGGCTGCCCGAGGCTTGGGACTTCGACAAGAGCGGCTGCAACCACCTGGTGGCCAGCGACGGCCTCGTGCCCTTCCGCCCCGGCTACTACGACCTTGCCGAGGGCGCGGGCGGGGCGCGCCTGCGGCAGTTCAACGGCGGCTGCACGCCGTCCCACATCCCCGCGGGCGGGCTGCTCAATGCGCCCAACCTCGGCATCAAGCACGACCCCAGCCGCACGACCGCCTTGGCCTACGTCCATCAGCCTGAGAACGAAGCCTGGTTCGCCTTCAACGGCCAGCCGCCCAAGGATGCGGCGCCCCTGAAACACGCCGGCTTCAACTTCGGCGCGCCCGGCGACCGAGGCGACCCCGGCGGCTCCCTCTGGCTCGCCGTCCCCGCGAAGGGCCGCAGCCTCGCCTCACGCATCAAGATCGCGCCGCCTGATGCCACGCTCTTCCGCATCCACTCTCTGCGCATGAAGCCGGGCGAGGCCGGCACCCTCCCCTGGGTCGCGGCGAGCGGCGTCGCTGGCGTCAGGGAGATCGTGCTCCCGACGGGCTACAACCTTCCCCCAGGCACCAAGGCCGAATCGCGGAAGTGGACGCTTCGGCTCCACTTCGCCGAACCCGAGGACCTCAAGCCCGGCCAGCGCGTCTTCGCCGTGGCCCTTCAGGGCAAGTGCGTATTCCCCGGCCTCGACATCGTCAAGGAGGCCGCCGGGCCGCTCAAGCCCATCATCATCAAGCTCAAGAACATCGAGGCACGCGACACCCTCACGCTGGCTTTCACCCCCGCCGACGGCTCCCTCACGCCCCTCATCTCCGGGGTCGAGCTCGTCTCGGAGTAGCCACCGCGCACGAGGCCAAATGCCAGCCCCGTCCCCGCGTCTCCTCTCGCTTCGCGGAGCAACCTCATAGTCTCGGAAACTCAGACTCCCCGAGACCTGTCGGGGGGATTGGGAGGGGAATACGATTCCCCTCCGACCTCCCCGTCATCCACCCCCGCAAACTGCTGCGCCCACAAGGAAAGGCGTGAAGAAACGCCGGCCCTGCCCCAGCGACCATGCCGCGGCGACGCGCGCCCACTCCCCGCTGCGGAACAGTCGCCACACTGAGCCTCCTCCCCACGCTGCCCCGGCCGACGAGGCGAGCGGACGCGGCGCCGGCAAAACCCTTTCGTCCCTTCGGCACTTCGTGGGCTGGTGAGAAATGCGAGCTACTGTGCTGTCCGAGCGATTCGCTCCATACGTCCTCACGCCGATGGGGCCGGCGGCACATGCTGGGAAGACACGCCCAAGCATTCGCTTGGGTGTAGCACCCAGGGACCTACATCAACCCAGGGTGCCACGCCCAACCTCGTTTGGGCGTGGCTGTCCCGCCGGAACACCCGCGGACTCATGCACCCACCCTCTCAGCCAGCACACTGGCGGCTAGTCCTTCACTTCACTGACGTGCATTCGCCCGCAGGGGCGGAATGCGCACCCGCGGAGTTCCTACATAGACAACCGGGCCGATCTGCGCCCTGCCTTCGTCGCGGAAAATGACACACTGCACGGCAACGATCCTGCGATGCCGCACTTCACCCAGAGCCACTGCTGAGCAGGAGCTTCGCTCGCCCATGGCGATGCTCGCTCGACCCTCCCCAACAGCGGGGTGGTCCCCACTGACCCCTACCCTCCCCCCTTCCGGGGTCCAGTCCTCGCGCACCGGCATGCTGAGCCGGTACTGTTAGTGGAGCCACGCTGCGACGCCCGACCGCTCTGACCTCGCTCCGGTCTTGGGCGGCGATGTCAGGGTTGCCGTCCGTTCTCAAGGAGCAACATGGCGACGAGCTTCAAACGTTCCTCAGGGGAGAGGGCCCTGAGGGCGGCCAAAGCCGTCTCGAGATTGGGGCTGCTCTCAATGTGTCTGGTCACGTCGATGCGTGGCCGGCCACGGAACCCGGGCTTGCCCGGACGCTGCCTCTCATTGACAGCGGCTATCACATGGCTCTTGTTGTGACGACTCTGGCGCGCTGCATGTCGGTTCGAGCGGGGAGCCTGATGGCGCGCGAGGCCCCAAGGCGGCATGCACTCCCCCGAGGTGCCGGGCGGGGCTGGGCGCCAACTAATCGGCCCATCTCTCACCCGTGGCTGCGCTCAAGACGGTCCATAGCTCGCCTGAGGTGTTCATCAGCAAGGTGGCTGTAGATCTCCGTCGTGCGCGTGTTGGTGTGGCCGAGCAGTGCGGCGACCGTCTGGAGGTTCTCGCCGTTCATGCTAAGGCGGCTGGCGAAGGTGTGCCTGAGGGTGTGCAGGGTAACGTCGCTTAGACCCGCCCTCCGCCGCACGCGGTTGAACCTGAGACGGAGAGTGCCGCGGTTGAATGGCTCTCCGTCGTCATTCAGGAAGATATGCTCAGCGCGACGCGGCTGTCTCTCCAAGATGGCAAGCGCCTCGCTCGTCAGAGGGATCCTCCGAGGCCGGTAGTTGTGGGCTGACCGTGGTGGGGGACAAGCCCTCGGCCAAGAGCTTCCGCTTGAAGGCTTCGAGTTCGATGGGGGTGACGTCGAGCGCGGCCCAGCCGCGGTGCGCGCGGACGAAGGCCGAGAGGAGATGCCGGTAGAACTCGTAGGTGCTCTCTGCCTTGTTGTCGTGAGCGTATTGGAGGAATGACTCGGAGAGGTCTTCGAGCGACAGTGCTGGGTTGACGGGCTCGGCCTCCTGCGCCTGTAGTTCTTGCAGGACGTCGGCCCGGCGTTTCTCAGCGGCTCGCCTGTTCTTTCCGAGGTAGAACCGCTTCTTCGCTCCCTTGCGCCACAGGTCCACAGCGTATTGCTTGGCGGTCTTGCACCACCAGATCGTGGCCATTTTGGCTCCTCCGTCGGACGAAAACCACTACAAAACCACTACAAAGTCACCCGAGCAGGCTTTTGTAGTGTATCACAGAGGAGCCGCAATATCAAGGAGCTACAGGCTTTACATCTGGTCGGGGCGGCGGGACTTGAACCCGCGACCTCTTGGACCCCATTCAAGCGCGCCACCCACACAACCTATTGATCAGCCAGGACTTACGACTCCCGAACCCGCAGCTTGCACCAATGCTTGCACCAACTCCAGACACACTGTGGGAAGCCGCAATCTGGAGACCGCTCTAGCCGCCCTCAGGGCGCTCTCCCCTGAGGAACGCCTGAAGCTTGTCGCCATGTTGCTTCTTGAGAACGGCCGGCAGACATAAGGCCGCCCGACGCGCGGGGAGGAAGCCCGGTGAGATCTGCCAGTTGCGGCAGCACAGCCATCGGCGTCGGTGTCGGTGTCCTCCGCCGAGCTGTTAGTCGGCCTGCCGGCGTGCCTGTATACCTACGGAACACCGGGGCAGCCCGACGCCGGAATGCATACGGCGGCTCTGGCAGTCCCATACCCCCTCAGAGCAGCCCAGGGCACCACACAACGAAAGACCGTGGGTAGGGCCAACAACGTCCCGACTGCACGGGATACACCAGCCCCCGGCGCGGCTTGAGCGCCTCCCCCGGGAGTTTCTCGCCGGCCTCGGTCACGATGGCCTTCCCGACGTTTCCATCCAGCTTCTTCATGAACCAGACCACCATCAGAACCAGCCCGATCGCCAGCGGCTCGCGGAAGACCTTCACCTCCACGCGATAGGCGCGCCGCTCTGGCCCTCGTCGAGGAGGTAGTCAATCAACGCCTTGAACTCCCCGCGCGTCCCTGATAAGCTTGCCTCCATGTTGAACATGCACGGTCTCCTCTCACATCGGGAACCATACACTCGGGGTTCAACGACATGTATGCCCCAAGGGAGGCCGTGTTCTCAACACCACTGTTGCCGTAAAGCCAGACTCCTGAACCAGTTGGACCGTTTCCGAAAAGGGCCACGCCCAAATGGAATCAGTCGGGTATCTCATTGACTCAGGTGGCCCCCACCGGCTGTGGTCGGCCGGCTTGCGGCCTCGTGTGTGCCTGACCATCTCGCGGTAGGAGTACGTTGGGCCATGAGCAACTTCCCCGCCCGCAAGACGGATTCTCTTGGGCCACTTTTCCTCTGGTG
>VGYW01000601.1 GCA_016872875.1 Planctomycetota bacterium
ATCCCCTCCGTGGGGTGACAGCGGAGCGTCGCGCGTGGCGCGCACCCTCACCGCGGCGCGCGTCGCCACGCCCACGCGCGCGAGCCGAGCGTGCTGCGCCCTGGCGGCTGCTACCTCAGCGCCTTGAGGAGGCGCACTGCTTTCGCGGCGTCGGCAGAGCTGTCGAGCGCAATATGGGCGACGAAGCGCCCGCCGAGCGCGACCGCTGACACGCCACGGAGGTTGATCCCTGCATCCGTGGCGAGCTGCGCCAGGCCCGCGCCCCGGCCAGGCTGGTCGGGGCCTTCGACGCGAACGGTGTGCAGGCTCTCGCTCTTGGCAAAGCCTGCGGCCTTCGCCGCCTTGGCCTGCTTCGCGCCCTTGATGGGCGAGACGAAGACCACGCCCGTGCCCGGCTTGTCCGGCTGGCGGCGGGCGAAGACGAACTCGAGGTTCGCGCCCGCCGCGGCCAGTGCGGCCAGCTTCTCGGCGAGGCCGCCCGGCCGGTCCGCCATCTCCGCCGCCCACGTGTCCACACGGCTCACCTTCAGGGCCATTACCCGCCCTCCTACGAAAGGCTGCCTCTCCCCGTCACCAGAATAGCCAGATCGCGCGCCGAGTGAGCGGCCAGCGCGCGCCTCCGGCCAATGCTCCGTCGTTCCGCAGGCGGCTGCTACTTCAGCGCCTTGAGGACGCGCATCGCCTTGGCTGCGGCGGCCGAGGTGTCGAGGGCGATGTGGGCCACGAAGCGCTTGCCAATCGCCGCCGCCGAGAGGCCCCGCAGATTCAGGTCAGCCACGGCCAGCGCGTGGGTGATGCGCGCGCCCTGCCCCCCCTTGTCGGGGCCTTCCACCCGCATGGCGTTCAGGCTCTTGGTCTTTGCGAATCCCGCGGCCTTGGCCGCCTTGACCTGCTTCGCGCCCTTGATCGGCGTCACGAACACCACGCCCGTCCCAGGCTTGTCGGGCGCGCGCCGGGCGATGACGAACTCGAGGTTCGCCCCCGCCTTCGCCAGGGCGTCCAGCTTCCCCTCGAGGCCGCCGGGCTTGTCCACGATGGCGGCCGCCCAAGTGTCCACGCGGCGCACTTTCAGCGCCATAGTCCTCTCCTTTAGAGAAACGCTCCTGCGCTTGCAGCATAGTAACCGCCAACGCTCCTGTCAACTGCGGAGTCGAAAAAATCGCCGTTTTCTGCTACGCTTCGCGCTCAGTAGCACGAGCTCGCCACCCTGCCCCTGCCGAGGCCAAGGAGTGACGCATGAGGTGGGACATCGAGGTGAGGCGTCAGCCTGTGGGAGTGCGGCGGCTTGACGCCGCTTTTGGCTGGCAACAGGCTGGCGCATTGCGGGCGCGCGCGCTCGCCTGCGCGTGCGCGCTGGCGTTCCTGGCGCCCCTTGCCACCGCGGTTGAGCTCGCCCGCTTCGAGATCAAGGAGCCGCTCGGCCGCGACTGGCGCGACGAGTGGCTGACGCAGACTGTCGCCATTGACTTCGGCGGCCACAGGATGCCGACGTATCTCCTCGACCTGACCACCGCCGAGGGCGAGTCGCTCCCCGCGCAGTTCTACGCCCTGCCAGATGGCAAGCTCCTCGATGACTACCACACGCCGTTTGGCAAGATGCAATTGAAGGTGCTCTTCAAGGCCACGATCAAGAAGGACTCAACGGCCCGCTTCGTCGTGACCGACCAGGGGAAGCGCCCACGCACATGGGAAGGGCTGAAGATCGACAAGCTGGACTGGATTGGGCCGACTGGTGGCGGGCAGCAGTGCACAGTGCTGTTCGGCGGCTATCGTTTCTCCTTCGCATCCCCGATGCCCATCCCATACATCTACTTCGGCCAACCTGCTCAGACCATTGCCAGCGTGATCTGGCCATCGAGCGTGAAGCTCAAAGGCGTCAGGGATTCCTGGCTCGAGGAAGGCCCAGCCCGGGCGGTCCTTCTGCGTAGCTTCACGTTCGAGAATCCTGCTCATCGCTATGAGATCAAGTTCGACTTCCGGGCCGGCGACCCGTGGATTGACATCACGGAGACCTACAGCCTCGGCAAGGGCTCTTTCCTCAAGCTCGATCTGACCTGGATGAAGGCCGACACCGTGTACCATCCGTATGCCTACAATGCGAGGACGTTCCGGCCGGGCGGCGACCAGGAGGACACGACCCTTCAGCCCCCGCAGCATCCCATCGCCACGCTCGGGCCAATCTGGCGCGACATCTGGTACAACGGCGGGCCGTTCGCCTTCATCTACAAGAAGGACAGCGATTGCGGCATCGGCTTCGCCGCCGTCTGCGGCAGCGAGTGGACCACGCCAGACGGCATCAGCCCCGAATCGCAGAACCTCGAGGTCCACGGCGACAAGGAGAAGCCGGGCCAGGTGTGGGTGAAGCTGCCGACCGATGGCGGCCACCGCCGATGGGCAATCGTCGTCGGGCACCCCGACATCCGAAAGCAGATGGGCAGCATGGTCCGCTCCCACGCCGACATCCCGCTCGACAAGGTGCTCAAGGAGTGGGTCCTCGACTGGCCGTCCAAGCACCAGGTCGTCGAGAAGGGCATCGGCGGCGGGTGGTTCGGCCACTACAACCGTCACGAGCTGAACCCCACGACCATGCCCCGCGGCGCCCGCAAGCGCCTCAACGACCTGATGGCCAAGGGCGAAAAGTCCTCCATCAAAAGCCGCGACCTCGCCTTCCTCGCCGACGTGTTCACCGACCCCAACTACTGGCCCGGCCCTAAGTACAAATGGAAGATCGGCAACCCGAACTTCCACACGGACATGTACAACATCCCCCTGAAGATCGGCCTGCTGATGCCCGACCACCCCCACGCGAAACGCTGGGTGGACTACGGCGTCGAGGAGACCCGCGGCAACCTGATGCGCGACAGCTACCCAGGCGGGGCGTGGGCAGAAAGCCTGAGCTACTCAGGCTTCTTCTTCCACGTCGTAGAGAACGCCCGCCTTCTCCGCGACGCCGGCGTCCTCAGCCCCTTCAAGGAGTGGCCCCGCTTCAAGGAGGTCGCCACCTATCTCGCCTGCATGCACACGCCCACCGACCCCCGCTACAACGAGCGGCAGAAAGCCCCCATCGGCGACACATCGCCCGGCAGCTACGTCAAGGAACTGAACGCGATGGGCGACCTCTACAAAGGGATTGACGACACCTTCGCCGAACAGCTCGCCCGCTTCCCGCAGAAATGCGACGGCGCGCTCGACCTCCGCAGCCGCGAGTTCTACGGCTTCGGGGCAATGCTGCGCGGCAACCCCTACGACGACCGCAACGAGAGCTTCGTCACCATCAAGGCCAGCCCCGCACGCAACCACTACCAGGGCGATGAGCTTTCCTTCCACTTCTGCTCCCTGGGCACGCCGCTGGCCATTGACCACGCTTGCCACTACTCGCCGCGCCCCTGGAGCGCCTCGATGCACAACCGCCCCGACATGAACGGCCTGCGGCCCGTCGCGGTCGCGGCCCGCCGCGCCTTCGCCACGGCGCCCGGCCTCGGCAGCGTCTTCGTCGCCGATGAGCGCACGACCCTCATCAGCCACCTGCCCCTCGAACCCCACAACACCACCAAGCCCGGCTGGGAGTATCCGACGAGCAACCTGCCCGCCGACAAGCCCTGGACCATGCGGCGCTACGCAATGCTCGTCGAGCACGACCCCAAGCGGAGCCAGATCGCCGACTACCTTGTCCTCCGCGACGAGATCGAGTCGCCTCAACCGGTCTGGTGGAACCTCCACCTCCTCGCCCGCGACATCCAGCAGCAAGGTCAATGCTTCTTGTTCTCCGGCCAGCTCGACGCAGACACGACCGTCCACTTCCTCACGCCCGAGTTCCGCGACGGCGTAGTCCGCCACTCCGTGGCGGAAGAAGTCCGCCGCGGAGCGGCGGGCCACGAGGTTGAGAAGCGCGAATGGGGCTGGAGCAAGGAACGCAAGTCGGGGACACTCAGGAATCTCAAGGGCGAGGAGTACGAGAAGGAGCATTTCGGCCGCTACATCCCGGAGGGCTTCGAGCGCGGCACCTGGGGCAAGACCCCCGAGCACAGCGGCGAGATGACCAAGTGGCTCCGCGTCAAGGCCCCCGCCGGCCGCACCAACTGGCTCGTCCTCATCATCCCCAACCTTCGTGGCAAGCCGGCGCCGAAGGTCGAGAAGCTATCCGACGCCTCCGCCCGCATCACGCTCGGCGGCGAGAGCGAGGTGATCCATCTCGGCAGCGACGGCAAGTGCCAGGCCGCCGTCGAGCGCGGCGACAAGCTCACCGTCCTCCTCAAGCCCGGGGACGTAAAGCCCTGGGGCGAGCTCGACTTCAAGCCCATGCCCCCGAACCGGGTGCAATGACGGATTTGCGCGCGGCGCTCCGCAGTGTAGCCGCAACCGTCCCGGTTGCGGTCGGCAAGCGGGACGCTTGCCGCTACAGCCGACCCCCCGGCCGAGCCTGCAACATAAGGATTGGCCGCGATACC
>VGYW01000602.1 GCA_016872875.1 Planctomycetota bacterium
GCGTAGGAAACGTCGCTGTTCGAGTGGACCCAGATGCCGTGCTGGAACTTCCGCTCGCCGATCTGGAGCGGGTGGTTCTCCCAGTTCTTGTCGCGGAGGAGCTGTCCCCAGCCGACCTGGACGGCGAGGGGCTTGAGGGCGCTGAGGCGGGTCTCCTTACCGGCCTTGTCGATGAGCCTGGCGTCGCCCCAGATATGGCAGTTGCCGCCGCCGCCCTCGAGCGTGGCGACGAGGCGCATGGTCTGAAGCCCGGCCACGCTCAGCGACACCTGCGTGCCCGGCCCCTCGCCCGCCACGGAGCCGCTATCCCAGGGCTTGAAGCCCGTGGCCCCATCGCCCTTGTTGGCCTCGGCGAGCCAGGCCAGGTAGTTGGCCCGCGTCGCGGCCATCGTCTCGGCCCAGGTGGCCTTCTTGGCGTAGACCTCGCCGGCCTGGGGCTTCTTCGCCTCGTCGAGCTGGAGCTCTTTCCCCTGGGCGGCAAGGGCGAGGGAGGCCAGAAGAGCCCAAAGGGAGCCGTAGCGCGCTTGGCGGCTCATTGCTATTCCTCGTTCAAGCAGGATTGGCCAACGGATGCGTACCCACATGTCCCACGATCGTAACGCGACGGGGCGGGGCTGTCAAGCGGAAACACGAGACCGGACGCGTGCGACCGGTTGCGGTCCTTCACCAGGCAGACATGGAGCACATTGGGAAGGCACGGAGCGGAGCCAGAAGGGGCATGGGGTGAGACCTCGACCCCCTTCTTCTGAGTGCTCTCCGTGCCTCTGTGGTGAGATTTCCCTCCCCTATAGCCCCGGAGCTGCCAGTTGAGAATCGTGGAGGGCGGGCCCTATGTCTAGAATGACACGGGTACACTGATCGAGTTACTGATCACATGGCGGGGTTTTATCTCGTGGGCTTCCATTTCCGACTTCCAGACCAGGTATACGTTAACTATAGGGTTGCCTTCTATCAAAGAGCGTTCTACGGTTCCTCCAAGAGGAGAGGCGGTACGACAGACGGCGATGCCCTTTCCCCTTGGCCCTGCGCTTCCACGACTGACAC
This sequence comes from Planctomycetota bacterium, assembly GCA_016872875.1. Next base: position 1,045 of record VGYW01000602.1, read on the forward strand.
CAATCTGTCTGAAGACTGGTTGGCCCGTAGCCCTCTCCTTAAGGATAACCTCTATGGCAATGTCGAAAGGCACGCCTTGGTAGTCGTCGGCCACGAAATAGAAGGGCACCGTCAGCACCCGCCAGAAGTCGCCCGGCTTCCCCTGACAATTGACAATGCCTTTCTCCGCGGGCCAGATGAAGTAAGTGTAGCCCTTGGCGAACGCTTTCTCGGCCTCCGCCTCGTACTCTTCAGGCAGGAGGACTTGGCCATCAATGTCCTTCGCCGGCGACGGGACCGCCGAACTGGGCATGGCGGACCTTTCGGTGCCTTTGCCAGGTGGTTGGGCCGCTCTTCGTCGCGATTCGATGGCCCGCCGCGCAGTCTCGACGGCCCCCCGGCTCTCCTCGACGATGGCCCGGACCTCCGAATCTGCCAAGGTATCCGGTGTGGCGAGGCTCAAGAGTTGGTCGTAGGTCTTCACTGCCGACTCGTAGCGGCCATCGCCCAACTCCGCCTTCGCCTGTTTTCTAAGGGCTATCAACTGCTGTCGCAACTCGGCGGCCCGTGAACTCAGGCTCAGGGCGTGGACCGTGTAGGCGATCACCCCAAGGGCAACGACGGCTGCCGCCGCCCCGGCGATGAGGGGCAGGCGGCGCTTCCGAACACTGCTTGGCGCCGCTGGCGGCGAAGGCTCTGCGGAAGTGGGAGCCACCGCGGGCGCAAGCAGGGTCAATCGGATATGACCAAGCTGGATGGTGTCCCCTGCCTTGAGTTCCGCCCGCGTCGTTCGACTGCCGTTGACGAACGTGCCGTTGCGGCTGCCGAGGTCTTCCACAAGCCAGCGCCTCTCCAGGCGGAAGATGCGGCAGTGGCGGCGCGAGAGGACCTTCTCGCCCAGGACGATGTCCGCTTCCTTGTCGCGACCCAGCACGGCGCCGATTTCGGGGATGGCCAGCTCCCGCCCCGCCCCCTCGCCGGCCACGATCTTGAGCCTCAGATCGCTTGCCACGGCTGGCCTCCTTTGTGCCATGTCGCCACACCTTGGCGCTACTGGGCATCCAGGTTTCGCAGGGCCTGCTCGATGATCGGCTTGAGGACGGGGATGTTGTCCTTGACGGCCCTCCAAACCTTGTCGAAGCTGACGCCGAAGTAGAAGTGGATCAAGCGGTCCCGCATGCCGGCCATATCCCTCCAGGGGACCGCGGGATATTGGTCTCGGTCGGACGGGGGCACGTTTTTAGCCGCTTCGCCGATTACTTCCAGGCAGCGGAAGACCGCATAGGCTGTCTTGAGGTCGGCGACGAATTCTTCCCGCGTTAGCGCCCCGACGAATCGTTCAGCCAACGTCATGTTCTCAAGGATGTCTCGGAGGTACAGGGAAAGGTTCCGGGTCATATCTTCAGGGTCTCCGATTCGATGGCGTCCCTGAGTTCGGGCCTGACATCCTCTCGTGGCACGAGGTCAACCTTCACACCGAGGAGTTCCGACAGCATCGCCTGAGCTCCGCCGAGATCGAAGAGCGAGGCGGTGTCGTCGAACTGCGCGAGAAGGTCCAGGTCGCTGTCGTCTCTTTGCTCGCCGCGCATGTATGAACCGAAGATGCCCACCACGCGTGCCTTGTAGCGCTGGTGCAGCTCGGCCTGATGGCGGCAGATCGCCGCGCGAATCTCTTCAAGCTTCCTCATTGATCCCCTCGTTTCCTATTCCCCCAACTCGATCACGGTGATCGTGTGGGGCTTGTCGAACCTGTTCCCGGCGAGCGGCAGGTCAATGTTGGCGACGTAGAGCTTGTTGCCGCGGACGCACGGCTCGGAGGGGCGGTCGAGCAGCCCCCCGCGGCCATCCGTGTTGCCGTTCTTGGCGATGGTCGTGACCCGGCCCGACCTGGGATTGATCCTGTGGACGGCGTTGCCGAGGAAGTCGGCGACGAAGAGCTCGCCCGTCTTCGGGTGCACCTTCATGCCGTCGCAGCAGAGCATGCCGTCGCGCATGGCCACGAGCGCGTGCCAGCGCAGGCGCCCCTCCGCGTCGAAGGTGTAGCTCTCCACCTTCGCATCCCCGAAGTTGCACACGTACATCGTGCCGTCGGCGCCGAAGGCCATGCCGTTCGCGCCCACCCACTTCATGTTGCGGGTCGTCATGCGGGCGCACACGTGCGGGTCGTCGCCGCCCGGCTTCAGGGCGAGCGGCTTGGCGGGGTCGAGCTCCGCGAGCTTGAAGCGGTAGACCCCGCTCCGCATCGGCGGCGTGGGGTCGGTGCTGAACTTGCTCTCGGTCACGTAGACCGCGTCGCCGTGGCAGGCGACGGCGTTGGCCATGATGAAGCCGGTGACGAGGACTTCGACCTTCTCGGCCTTGCCGCCTTTCATCACCACGCGGAGCAGGCGGCTCTTGTGCTCGGGCGTCGTGAACGACTGGTTGTCGGCGACGTAGAGGTTGCCGTCCGGCCCCACGTCAATGCCCAGCGGGCCGCACGGCTTCTTCGTGTCGGGGTGCTCGGGCAGCTTCACCACCTCGCTCACCTTGTCGTCCTTGTCAATCTTCAAGATGAATGACCCCTGCGTGGAGTCGTTGGCGTTCGGGCACGCCAGATAGATGTTCCCCTCCTTATCCAGCGCCATGCCATCGGGGCTGTTGTACTGGTCGGCCAGCTCGATGGCGGCCATGTTGGCCGGAATGATCACCTTCGCGCAGCCTGCCACGAGCATCGCTGCGACCACCGCCAGCACCTTCATCGCCCGCATGATTCACTCCTTCAAGGAAGAACCGTTCCGACACCCAGCCCGGCCGCCCGGCGGACCCGGCTCACGAGGCTCAATCCTACTGGTCAGGCCCATGCCTGTCAAGCACCGCTCCGCTGCTTACCAAAGCGGCATCTTCGATGCCGCACTCCACACTCCTCCCGCTTCCGTTGGGGGGACTATGGAGTGCGGCGACGAAGTCGCCGCTTTGGATTCGCGCGAAGCGGAACCCCCTACTTCTCCGGGGCACGCTCCCTTCTCGGGTTCTCACCCGCCGGTTTTCACGAACACGAGGAAGTAGGAGTGGTTCTTTCGGGCGTGCTCCTGCTTCTTGATGCGGCTCACAGCGGGTCTGTTGGGCCGGACGAGGATGAAGAGGTCCTTGGCGTAGAAGCCAATGGACTGGTATTCGTTGATGATCTCGACGTGGGTGAGGTTCTGCGTGTTGGCACTGACCTCGTCCTGGCACCTCACGATGAGGACGCCATACTTGCGGAGGACACGGTAGGCTTCGCGCCCGGCTCTGAAGTACAGATCGAGCACGGCCGCGTGGTACTTCGGGCCGCCAACCGTCCCCTCGCCATTGGAGTAGGTGTCCCGGAACGCCGCATAGCTTCCTGCCCCGGCTAGATGGTCCGCGCTTCGGCGGAAGAGGCCCTCCATGTAGGGCGGATCG
>VGYW01000603.1 GCA_016872875.1 Planctomycetota bacterium
TGCCGTCCCTTCGGGACTGGGCAGCGTGTGCGCCTCGTTCCGGCGGCTGAAGCCGCCGGCCACCCACTGCCGTCCCTTCGGGACTGGGCAGCGTGTGCGCCTCGTTCCGGCGGCTGAAGCCGCCGGCAACCCACTACAGTCCCTTCGGGACTGAGGAGAGCTGCCGAGCAACTCCCTTGTCTCCTTGGTTGCGGGGCCGTGTAGCCGGTGCGCTGCGCCACAACAAAGGGGACAACGCCCCGGCGAGCTCCCTCCCGAACGTTCCAATACGTTCGGGAGGTTAACCCGCATTTCTCACCAAGCCGCCCAGCAGCGCGCCAACAACCTTGTCATTCCGAGCGGAGCCCATTGGGCTTCGCTCAGGGCAGGCTCCGCGAAGCCGAGGAACCTTTCAGCGGGGCGAGCCGAGGTGAGACAGCGCGCTCTGCTGTCGCGGTCCGCTCCTTCGGCCAGGCGGCGAGCAGCTTGCCCTTGCCGTCGGCAGACTCGTAGGCGACGACATCCTTGCCCGCCTCGAGGGTGCGGACGAAGCGCTTCCCGCCGACCATTCGCACCATAGTGACGAGCGCAGCCGCGCACACGAGAGTTCTCCTCTGTGCCACTCTTGCCTTTTGCCTTTCCCATCGCTTCGCTCCCCTCACTTCGCCGTGGCAACACCTGGGACGTTGTGCACCTCCCAGTCGCTCTTGCCCTCCATGACGAGGAGCCACTGGGCGGCGGCGGAGATGAGGTGCGCGTAGCCGCCCGTGTCGGAATACTTGTCCCAGTCGTACGTCGAGCCGATGCTCGTCGGGATGTAGCCCTTCTCGTTGAACACCGCCTCCCAGGTCCTCAGCCCGCAGCCCAGCTCGCGCTCCAGCCAAGCCTTCACGTCGGCCTCAGAGTTGGTGAGGTAGGGCCGCAGGTCCTTCCGCGTCGCGTGCTTGAGCCGCTCGTCCCAGATGCCAGGATAGGCTTTGAGGGCCTGGAGGGCCCAGCCGCAGACGGCCATGTTCTGGGGGCCGAAGCGTGAGCCGAGGGGCTTGACGCTCTTGTGCGGCCCCTTGCGCTCGGAGCGGTAGTCGGTCGGCTTGCCGTCCACCATGCGATAGGGGAAGAGGTCGAAGACGTTGATTCCGGGCGGCGCCTCCCAGTCGTCGCAGTAGAGGCGGAAGAGCATGGGGTGGGTGTAGGCGTCGTAGATGGTCTTGAAGGCGAGGGGCTTGGGCAGCTTGCCCCCTGCGCGGGCGATGCCGTGGTAGTAGGTGTATTGCTGGTCGTCGGCGAAGCCGGGCAGGCTGTACTGCTTGCCTGGCTCGAAGTCGTAGAGCGCGCGGGTGCAGTGGTTGTTGGGGTTCCAGAGGTTCTTGTCGTTAGGGTCGGGCACGCGCTTCATCAGCTCGGCGCTGCCGCTGGCCAGCGCCCAGGGAGCGACGCACATCGGGATGTAGCCGTGGTGGCGCATGCGGCATTCATGAAGATTCCTGGCGGCCTCGGCGATCTCCTGGGCGACCCTGTGGTCCCTGTCGTCCCTGGAGTCCCTGAACATCAGCCACGCCAGTTGAAGCATCACCCCGAGGTCCTGAGCCATGTGGTTGGATGAGCCGAGCGAGTAGCCGTCGAGCAGGTGGTTGGGGTTCGGCTTGCCGGCCAGGTTGTCCACGCACTGGAAGGGGCCGAGGGGCTTCTTGCTCTGGCGGCGCTCGAGGCTCACCGAGCCGCCATCGTCCCAGAAATAAGGCACGAAGCCCTTCTCGCCCTCCTGGAAGAGCCACTCCTTGCCCCACTGGTGGACACCGGCCTCTTGTGGTGGCACAGGCATCTTGCCTGTGGGTTTCACAGGCGGGACGCCTGTGCCACCAACCCCCTTGCCACTGAACAGCTCGTCGCTGTGGTTGAGCATCTTCAGGTAGAAGGGCAGCACCCATTGGGTGAGGAACTCCTTGTAGAACGGGTCGCTCGTCGTGCGATAGGCATTGACGAGTGCGGCGGCGAGCCAGGCCCCGTCGTGCATCGTGTCGAGGGCCTCGCCTTGCACGAACTGGTCGAACTCCCCCTTGCGCGTGGTGTCCATGTACTCGTAGACCATCCCGCGCTGGGGCGAGTTGGGGCTCTTCTTCAGATGGTTGTCGAAGACGAACTGGGCGAGGCGTTTCATGAACGCCTTGGTCTCTTCGGCGTTCATTGGCCCCTTCTTCCAGGCCGAGGCCCAGGCCGGCTCCTCGGCGCCGCGGGCGAGTGAGGCTCCGACGCTGAGAAGCAACAGGAGGGATAGAGCGCGCAGGACGCCGGCTGTTCTCAACTGAGCACTCCTCTCGCCGCATAGTCGCGGTTTCCTGAAAGACGTTACACCTGGCGCGGCGAAAAGTCAACCCCGCGAGCCCGGTTCACCAAGCTTGGCATCCATGCACAGCGTGTGCTATACTCAATCCCCGTTGTGGGACGCGCTCGCTCCGGCACGCCCAAACAAGTTTGGGCGTGGCACCCACGGTTCTCCTGGGGAAGCCAGGGATGCCACGCCCAAGCTTTGCTTGGGCGTGTCTTCGGCAACAGACACCACTTGGACGAGAGTTCCCGGGCATCGCGCGGCGAAAGGAGAATGGATGGCGGCGGTAGGAGTCGGCATCATCGGGTCGGGGGCGTGGGCGGGGCGCTACGGGGCGGCGCTCGCCGAATCGCGGAAGGTCAGGCTCGTGGCCGTGGCGGGGGGGAGCCGCGCGCCGGCCTACGCCGAGAAGCTGGGCATCAGGCTGGAGCCGTCGCCCGAGGCCCTGTGCGCCGCAAAGGACATTGACATCGTGGCGGTGGCCTGCCCCCACGGCTACCACGCCGAACACGCGGTGTGCGCGGCGGAGCACGGCAAGCACGTCATCGTGGAGAAGCCGATGGCGACCTCCGTGGCCGAGTGTGATAGGATGATCGCCGCGGCCGAGCGGAACAAGGTCAAGCTCATGGTCGCCCACTCGCGCCGCTTCTTCCCGCTCGTCAAGCAGGCCAAGCGGCTCCTCGACGACGGGGCGATAGGGCGCGTCCTCATGCTCCGCCAACTGTTCAGCCACAACGCCCGCTCATTCGGCACGCAGCCCGGCCACTGGATGTCCGACCCCAGGCTCTCGATGGGCTTCTTCATCGGCTACGGCTCCCACCAGCTCGACATGACACTCCACCTCGTCGGCTCGCGGGTCCGCGCGGTCATGGCCCGGTTCGGCAACTACTGGGCCAACACGCCGATCGAGAACTGCGGGGCGCTCTTCCTCGACTTCGAGAGCGGCGCCTACTCGACCTTCATGGAAATCTGCTCCATGCCCCCCGAGCTCAAGGCCTGGCCCCCCTTCCCCGACTACCACGAGGCCAACGAGCTCATCGGCGAGCGCGGCCTCATGCTCCTCCGCCCCTACCAGCGGCTCCTCCTCCGCAACGGCCGCGACGGCGACGACTGGAAGACCATCTCGGAGCTGACCTGGAAGGAGGCCGACAACCCGGCCATCTTCCTCCGCGAAGAGGTCGAGTCCCTGGCCGACGCCGTGGCGAACGACACCGCCCCGCCCGTCACCGCCGCCGAAGGCCGACACTGCGTCGAGATCATCCAGGCAGCCTACGAATCCTCCCGGACGGGCAAAGCCGTCTACCTGCCGCTGTGACAGAGCAAGAGCGGTGTTCGGTTTTAGGTGTTCGGTGTTAGGGGTAAGAAGGGGTTCGTGTCGCGTGAGAAGAGGTGTACTGGTTCAGCGTGAACTGGACAAACGGCCCTCGGGAATAAGAGACTCGGAGAGACGACTGGCCTTCGGCCAGTCGGAGTTTTCAGAGGCATTGGGGGATAGGCCGAAGGGCTCTTGAGGGGGGCAGGGATAGCCCCGAAGGGCCACCCCTGCTCCAGCCTTTCGGCCACACCCCAGCCGGCTATCCCTGGCGGGTTGCTCTCCAGCAGAGCGCGCGTCCGTTTGACAGACCGGGTGGATTATAGGGGTCTTCTTTCGCCTTGTCGAGTGCCGGTTCGCTGCAGCGCCTGGCTTCGGCAGGGCGGCTCTGCCTTCGGGGGCCTCCGGCTTGGGCCGACGGCCCGCAAGCCAGCATAGAGGGTGTCCCCAACGGACCAAGCCACTTGACGCTACCGCACCGTTCGCGCGGGTGACGCCTGCGCGCGCTCAGCCGCCGTCCTTGCACACACCCGCCAGACCGTTTGCCACGCGAGAATCCTCCGGCCTCCCCGCGCCTTCTCCCCATCGTGCGATTTCCCCAGGACTTACGGCGCCGCAAATCGTTGCGGAATAATCACTTCCGTCGAGAAATGGCCTTGACGGATGGCGAACACTATGCCTATATGAGGAAAGTGGGCTATGCACTTGACTCCCGTAGGCACAATAGGTAGTGTATGGAGGTATGGAGACGGAAGACTACCCCAGGACGGTTCTGGAGTTCGAGGAACGCTTTGCCTCGGAGGAGGCGTGTCGGGAGTA
>VGYW01000604.1 GCA_016872875.1 Planctomycetota bacterium
CGCGTCCCGCGTGCCAAGAGAGGTTCCCATCTGCCTTGTCCTGGCACGCGGCACGTGGGACGCGGCACGTAGCGACGATGCACTGGTCATTTGACTACCCCTGGGGCCAAACGCTCACCTGGTTCGTCGTGGTGGGTGTGCTGATGGTGCTGACCGGCTCGTTCGCCCTGGTCTGGCGCGAGCTCTTCCCCGTCTCGGTCGCCTCGATCGCCATCATCACCCTGCGGGTAGCGTCGCTCGCCCTCTTGCTCTATCTCCTTCTCCAGCCTAGCGTTACGTTCACGAAGAGCGAGGAGATCAAGCCGCACGTGGCCCTGCTCCTCGACACATCGGGGAGCATGAGCGTGGTGGACACCGGCCGCGACAAGCCGCGAATCAAGGAGGCAGTGGAGGCGCTGCGCGACTCCAAGCTGCTCGACAAGCTCGGCGAGAAGGCCAAGCTCGACCTCTTCGGGTTCGACACCGGCATCTCGCGGCTCAAGCCCGAGAGCCTGGAGACCCTCGACAAGGCGGTCGGCACCGGCACGAGCCTCGGGCTCGCCATCGCCCAGATACGGGACGAGTTGAGGGGCGAGGACCTGGCGGGGGTGGCCATCTTCTCGGACGGGCGCGACAACACCGGGAGCGACCCGCTCGAGGCGGCGAAGGACCTCAAGGCGCCCGTCTACACCGTCGGCTTCGGCCGCCCTAAGCCCAAGGAGGTCAAGGAGAAAGAGTGCGACCTCTCCATCGTGAACGTCTCCCACGACAAGCGGATCGTCGTCGGCCACACCTCCGATGTCACGGTCACGGTCGGCATGAAGGGCTTCGGGGCGCGGAGTGTGCCCGTCGAGCTCGTGCTCGATGGCGCGGTGGTCGAGCGGTCGGCGGTGGCCCTCAGCCCCGACAGGCCGGAGCGCCAGGTCTCGATGAAGCTCAAGCCCACCAGCCCTGGGCAGTTCGTCTACGCCGTCCGCGTCCCCGCCGACCCCGCCGAGGGCAACAAGGCGAACAACGAGAAGCCGATGCCGGTCTTCGTGGCCGACCCGGTGTCGCGGGTCCTCTACGTCGAGGCCAGCCCCCGCTGGGAGTACAAGTACCTCAGCAATGTCCTCCGCGCCTACAAGAACGTCGAGTATACGTCGGTGATCCGCATGGCCCCTGGCAAGATGACGATTCAGGGGACGAATCTCGCGGAGTCCGCTCGCATCGCCACGATGACGGTCCCCGAGCTTCAGCGCCTCAAGGCCATCATCGTCGGGGACGTTCCGAGCAGCTTCTTCAAGCCCGACCAGCTCGCGGCCATCGCCGCCCTCGTGGAGCAGGGCGGCGCCGTGCTCCTCATGGGCGGCAAGGCCAGCTTCGGCACCGAGGGCTTCGCCGGCACCCCGCTCGCGCGAGTGCTGCCCCTCCAGCTCCAGCGCCTCCCTTCCTACATGGAGCGCAAGATCGGCGAGGGCTTCAGGGTGGAGCTGACCCCCGAGGGGCGCGCGCACCCCGCCTTCCAGGGCGTCAAGCAGTCCTGGGCAAAGGCCCCCGAGCTCATCAGCCTCATGGCCGCCGGCGAGGTCAAGCCGGGCGCAACCGTCCTGATGAAGACGACCGACGGCTCGGACCTCCCACTCGTCGTCGCCCACCACTACGGCAAGGGCAAGGCCATCGTCGTCCTCACCGACAGCACCTGGCGCTGGTGGCTGGGCATGGCCGAGGGCCGGGTGGAGGAGAACCTCATGATCGTCTTCTGGCGCCAGCTCATCACCTGGCTCATGCCCGAGCAGCAGGCCGAGAAGGAGCGCCGGGCCGTCCAGGTCGTCGCCGACAAGCTCTCCTATGAGCTCAACCAGCCCGTAACTCTCACAATTACGGCTGTTGACGCCGATGGCAAGGCGGTGGCGAACGCAAAGGTCGTCTGCCACGCCTACGCGCCCGACGGGAAGGTCTACGAGCTCGCGGCCACCCACACTAAGGGCGGCGAGGGGGCGCCCGACGCCTACGCCGCCTCCTTCACCCCACACGTCGGCGGACGGTACAAGGTCGTCGCCACCGCCCAGGCCGGCGGCTCCGACCTCGGCCGCGACGAACTCGCCCTCATCGTCGGCGACACCTCCGTCGAGATGAACGAGACCGACCCGAACCGCGACCTCCTGAAAAAACTTGCAAACACCGCCGCGGGACGCTACTATGAGCCCGTGGACACCGCGAGGATCGCCGACGACCTCGTCGTCAACACCAAGAAGCACACCTGGACCGAAAAGAAAGAGGTCTGGGACAAGTGGTGGGTCTTTCTGACCTTCCTCGCCCTCATCAGCGCCGAATGGGTCATCCGCAGAAGGAGGCAGCTCGAATGAAGCCATTGCGGACTTCGGATTTCGGATTTCGGATTTCCTTCTCCCTCTTGCCTTTTGCCTTTTGCCTTTTTCCCTTTGCCTTTTGCCTTTTCTTCTGCACCCCCGCCCTCGCCGGGGCGAACCTCGTCGCCAACGGCGGCTTCGAGAAGCACGACGGCAAGGTGCCGGAGGCCTGGCACATCAAGCTCACCGACTTCATGCCCAAAGAGGCGGGGAAGGACGACGGCGGCAACATGCGGTATCGCTACATCTGCGCCTGCGGCCACGACCTCGGCAGCCTCAAGCCCTGGTGCGGCCTCCTCTGCCCGAAGTGCGGCGGCTTCATCTCCGGCGAAGAGTGCGGCGACTGGTACACCAAGAACCACGAGCGCGTCTCGCTCGACCGCGGCCCAAACGGCTACTGCGTGAAGTTCACCCTCGACAAGTCCACCGGCGAGAACCAGGGCGTCCGCATCATGAGCCACCTCATCAAGGTCAAGCCCGCCTGGGGCTACGTGCTGACCTTCAACTGCAAGACCAAGGCCTCCCTCATCCAGGTCTTCGCCGAGTGCTACGGCCACCCGAAGAACTGGAAGAGCGCGAACTGGGAAGGCCCGCACGACAAGGCAATCGAGAAGGACGAGCGGCTCGACCGCACCTACCGCGCCCACGTCTACGTCGCCTCCTGCCCCGAGTGGAAGACCTTCACCAAAGAGATCGTCGCCCCCAAGCGTTACCAGTTCGAGTTCATCAGCGTCAAGCTCTACGCCTACATGCCTGGCGAGGCCTGGTTCGACAACGTCGCCATCCGCCCCATGACCCAGAAGGAATACGACGACTTCGTCTCCACCAAGAAGCCCAAGGACAAGCGGTTCGAGTACTGAGAGCTCGGGCCGCGTCTCTGCGACGCGCGCACGCTGGTGGTCCGCCAGCGCGCGCGGAAGGAAGTCTGGCATGACCGGCCATCAACTGAGCCAAGCTGAGGCAGACGCTTTGATCGCGATGGAGAAGCATCGCATCACTATGGAGGGGTGTGGAGACAAGTGGGCGCAACCCGTCCCTGCCGACATCTTCCCGAACCTGGCCGATCCGTGGCTGGTCCTGGTGAGGGACTTCATGCGGTACTGCAACATCACTCAGCCGCCGAAGATCGAGAGGGGGCTGTGGACATGATTGATGAGGTCCGAAGGCTGATTGACGAATACGTCGGCTGGCTCAGAGAGAAGACGACCCTTCGCCAAGTCGGCGAGTGGGTGGAGGTGACGACGCCGTACCTGGACCGCCACAACGACCACCTCCAGATCTACGTCAAGCGCGAGGACGGCGAATTCGTGCTCACCGACGACGGCTATGTCATCGGCGACTTGCGGGCCTGTGGTTGCGATCTGGACGCGGGCAGCCGGAAGCAATTGCTACAGATGGCCCTGAACGGGTTTGGTGTGCAGGAGCATGACGAGGCGCTCGTTGTGCGCGCCACCGGGAGCAACTTCGCCTCCCGCAAGCACAACTTGGTGCAGGCCATGCTCGCCGTAGACGACCTCTTCTGCCTCGCACGCCCCATGGTCGCGAGCCTGTTCCGCGAAGATGTGACAGCGTGGCTGGAACTGCACGGGGTCAGGTACTCAACGGGCATCAAGATTGCGGGCAGGAGCGGCCTGGACCACGTGTTCGACTTCCTGATCACCAAGTCGTCCAGAGCGCCCGAGAGACTCCTCAGAGCGATCAGCCATCCTTCCCCAGACAAGGCGAAATCACTGGCATTTGCATGGCTCGACGTGTGCGACTTGCGACCGCCTGAGACACGCACATATGCTCTCCTGAATGACGCGGAGCGAGCACCCGATCCGTCGGTCATCGAGGCGTTGGAGAGGTATAGAGTGAAAACAGTGCTGTGGAGCGCCCGCGAGGAGGTCACGCAAGAACTCGCGGCGTGAGAAGGCTATGCCCAAGATCATCGGCAAGTCGGCGGGCTGGGTGGGGCCGGTGGAGGAGTTCACGGGGAACAAGGGGAGCGTGGGGAAGAGGAAGATCGTCTTCGTCGGGGCATCCTACAAGTTCGTCCATCGAGTGTTCCGCGACATGCTGCTGGTCGGGGGGTTCGATGAGTGCGAGGTGGTGGTGCACG
>VGYW01000605.1 GCA_016872875.1 Planctomycetota bacterium
CCATCGTCGGACCACTGCCCCATCCGCGGGTGTTCGGGCGACGTGGGCGGCAGCTTGGGCGGCACCAGCTTGGGAGCGGAGGGCGTCCGCGGCGGCGTGGCCGGCGCCTGCCGCTGCCCCCGCGACTTCATGACCTCCGGCTCGAGGGTGAAGCAGCCAGGGAGAGCCAGAACCGCCAGGCTCCCGAACACCACAAGCTTCAGACCGCGCCTAAACATGGCTTGCCTCCGCCGGTTCGTAGTGGAGCACGATCAGGCTGTCGGCCTCCAAGGGCGCGGTGGCGTAGGTCCGCCCATGGTCGTCGGTGAATTCCACCTCGAACACCGAGGGCGCAAGTTCCTCCACTACCGTCCCCACCTGGCCTCTACGCAGCCCTCGCCCTGGAACGTCCCTGGTCAGCGCCACGAAGTCAAGGAGTCGGATCCCTTCGTTCATAGCTCATCTTCCAGCTTCCGAACATCAACAAACGCCTCTGCTGCATTCGGCAGCCTCACGGCTTCGCCCCCCAATGCGCGAGGTCGGGACTCCCTGCTCCCTCCTCACTCTCACTTCTCACTCCCACTCCTCACTCTTCACAGCGTCCACGGCTCGCGCTTGGGGCGGTCGAGCCAGCGGGCGACCTCGGGGTCGCCCACGATCTCCTCCTTGTCGGGGTCCCACTTGAAGGCGCGGCCGAGCCAGTAGGCGATGTTCCCCAGGTGGCAGACGGTGACGGTGCGGTGGGCGACCTCGATGTCGCGGAAGGGCAGCTCGCGGCTCTTCACGCAGTGGAGGAAGTCGCCGAAGATGCCGCCGTGGCCCTTGTAGTTGGGGATAAAGATGTTCGGGGCGTCCTTGCGTGCGGCCCTTCCGCCGGCGCGGGCTGGGATTTCGCCCTCGGTGCCGCGGAACGAGAGGTTGCCGCCCCAGCCGCCCTTGTGGTGCATGCGCACGCCGTTGGCGAAGACGAAGGTCAGGAGCTTCTCGTCCTTCACGCCCGGCGGGATGACCTCGACGGGTCCCGTGCGGTGGAGGTCCAGGGTGAAGAGTGCGCCGCCGAAGTTGTGGGCGCCCCAGTCGGTCATGCCGCCGCCCGAGTAGTCGCGCCAGGGGCGGAAGTTGAGCCTTCCGCTGTTGAAGGGCGCCCAGGGGGCCGGGCCGAGCCACATATCCCAGTCAATGTCGGGCGGCACGGGCTGCGCGGGGAGAGAGCAGTCGGACGACGGCCCCCAGCAGTCCACCCAGGCCTCCTTGACCTCGCCGATGGCGCCGCCGCGGACCATGCGGTGGAACCAGTTGTAGTCGCCCCACACGCGCTGGCTGCCGCCCGAGAAGACGCGGCCGTAGCGGCGGGCCACGTTGGTCATGATGCGGCCCTCGCGCACCGTCAGCGTTTCGGGCTTCTCGCAGTAGACGTCCTTGCCGTTCTTCATCGCCTCGCAGGAGATGATGGCGTGCCAGTGGTCGGGGGTGCCGATCAGCACGGTGTCAATGTCGGGACGGTGGCAGATGTCGCGGAAGTCGCCGTAGGCCGTGCAGTCCTGGTTGTTGTAGCGTTTGTCCACGGAGCCCTTGGCGCGTTCGCGGTTGGCCTTCCGCACGTCGCAGACGGCCAGCACGCGGAGGTCGGAGAAGTGCATGAAGCCGCCCATGTCGCCCGAGCCCTGTCCGCCCATGCCCACGCAGCCCATCGTGAGCTTGTCGTTGGCGCCGAAGGCGGTCGAGCGCATGAAGAACGGCCCCGCCGCGGCAGCCGCCGCGCCGCGGAGGAAGCGCCGACGGGTCGTCTTGCCACTGCTCACCATCATTCGGTCTCCTTGGGAAACGCCATCGTGTTCGCTGGCCAGCGGCACTCAGTACACCGCCCCACAGACAAGGGGACGGAATCGCAGTCCCGAAGGGACAGCAGTGGGTAGCCGGCGGCTTCAGCCGCCGGAACGGGGCGCACACGCTGTCCAGTCCCGAAGGGACGGCAGAAGCCCACCGGGGCGCCCCGCCGCACGTATCTGCCGTCCCTTCGGGACTTCTTTACCTCTGGCGCACGAGTCCGGCGGCTGAAGCCGCCGGCTAACCACTGTGCTCCCTTCGGGAGCAAGCAACCGAATCGCCCGTGATCTCGTCCCCCCATTTGCGGGGCGGTGTACTCAGTATACGCTTCTGTGCGACACACGCAAATTGCTGAGGCGATCACTCGAAGCGGATATCATCCTCCCAGACGAGTTTGCCGGTGACGCTGAGGAAGAACTGCGGCCCATCAATCTCGACGGCGAGCTGGTTCCTGCCGCGGGCCAGGCTCGCGGGCAAGCGCTCTTTGCCCGCGTGGAAGCCGGTCCAGGCGGAGCCCTGGTCGTGGAGCTTGGCGCCGTTGAGCCACACGGTGGATATGCCGATGCCTGTGTTGATGAAAGCCTTCTTGGGTTCGGGGCAGTCGAGCACGGCCACGGCCTGGACCAGGCCCTCGCCGACGAGTCCGTGGACCCTCAGGCCGAAGCCGTTGCGGCGCTCCTGCTCCCACCAGTCCTCGGCAGACGGCTTGCTGGGCGGCACGGGGTCGGGCAGGGCGTAGGTCTTCCACGAATCGTCGGGCTTGAGCTGCCGCGCGGTGGCCTCGGTGAGACGCTGGGGCTTCTTCTGGGCGTCGAGGGGCGCGAGCCGCAGCTTCCACTCGCGGACGACGCCTGGGAAGAGCGCGGGGCGAAACTCGCGGGGCAACTGCACGTCCGCGTGGCCCATCGCATCGAGGAGCGCGCGGGCGATCAGGCTCTGGCCCAGGTAGTTGGGGTGGATGCCGTCCTCGGTCGTCAGCTCCTTGCCGTCGCGTCGGGCGGCCTGCATGAGGGCGTTGTTCTCCGCGACCATGTAGCCTTCCTCCGCAGCGACTTTGCGGATGATCGCCACGTACCGCGGAATCACCGTCACGTCAGCCTTCGCCCTTGCCGCGGCATCGGCCCCCTTGCCCGCGTTGATGACGCAAGGAGTGATGAGGATCATCCTGGCGCCGCGGGCCTTCACCTTCGCGGCGGCCTCGCGGATGGCCCTCTCGTAGTCGGCGGGCGATACCCCGCGGAGCGCGTCATTGGTTCCGGCGAGGAAGGTCACACAGGTCGGCTTGAGGGCGAGTGCGGACCTCTCGACGCGCGCGGCAATCTGTGGCGCAGTGTCGCTGGCCACGCCGGCGCAGATGAATGGTGGTGCGGGCCGGCCCGCGTCGCGCAGCGCTTGCATCACGATCTGCGGATAGGTGCAGCCATCCGTGATCGAATCGCCCAGGCACACCACGCGGTCCCGCGCCGTGGGCGTCCACCGCCCCGTGCCGCGCGGCGCGCACGCGCTCAGCGCAACAGCCAGGCCGATCACCCAGAGCTCACCGTGCAGTTGCCACACCATTGGCGCGTCCTGGGTCAATCCGCTTTGGGCAGCGGGGTGGCATCGTCGGGCGGCTTGGGGGCCGAGCCGCGCGGCCCCTGGAAGAGGAGCTTGCCCTTCTTCGCCGCCAGGTCGCACAGGGAGAGGAGGTGCTTGTAGAGGGCGTCGAAATCCGCGTGTTTGTCGTTCGCCCACTTGGCCACGGACTTCTCCGTGCCGTCGGCGAGGCGGACGGCGATGGTGGGCCGCGCCTCGTCGGGCACGCCGGGGCGGGCGGGGATTTCGATCTTGAAGAAGCCCCGCTCGGCCACCAGCTTCCCTACCTCTGCGGCCTGGGCGTCGGGCAACTGAAGGCCGTATTGGGACACCGCCTTGTCGCCCCTCCTGGGGTCCACGACGGTCACGATGAGGCGGCCGTTGCCGCCCAGGGAGAGGTCGCGGCCGCCCCAGAGGCCCTGGATGTCGCGCAGCGTGATCCGCTCGATGGCGGGCGCAGCAGCCGGCGCCGCGGCACGGACTGCGGCGGGCCAGATCTCGCGCAGCGACTGGCCCTCGAGCTCCATGTCCACCGCCTTCCCGCGGATCTCCACCTCTTTGCCCTCGAGCGCATCAAGGGCCGCGATGCGCCTGGCTCCCGTATAGATGGTCCGATCGCCCAGGCGATAGTAGGACGTGCGCATCAGCGTGCTCGGGCCGCCCGCGCCCTTGATGGCCTCGAGCTTTCCGCGGAAGGTGATCTCCTTCCCTGTCTGCTGCTTGTACCAGTCCTCCTTCTCGAAGAGCGGCTGCCAGCCCTCCGCCCCGGCCGCTGACGCCACGACCAGGAACAAGGCGAGACACTTCGCCATACTGAGCCTCCTTGCGGAACGAGTGGGCAATCAGGCGAGCAGTTTAGTATGATATGACTTCAGTGCCCTCGACCGCAACCACACTCGGAGGCAAGCGATGAAAGGTGTTCGCTCGATCGGGCTGTGGGCGAGCGCGGCTCTGGCGCTGGGCGCGCCGCAAGCCAGCGGAGACGCGGTGCGCGCGGTCAGGAAGGACCTGAAGGTCGAAGACCTCGGCACACCTGTGAGGCGCCA
>VGYW01000606.1 GCA_016872875.1 Planctomycetota bacterium
CCGGCCACGCTCGTCCAAGTGCGGCCAGAGCCGGCCCAACTTGCGCGTGAGGAGAGCGGGTGCTACCATGCACACAGTTTATCATGTTCGGCTCTTATTGTAAAGATTATTTATTGACGCTGCCTAAGCAGCCATCCACAGATTCACACAGATTGACACAGATAAGAGAAGATCGCAAGTGGGGTTTGGAGCCGTGCACGGTTCGCTTTCTCCTCCCCGTTCTTCTCCTATCTGTGCAAATCTGTGCAATCTGTGGACGGCTTGTCTTCTCGGCGGCTTGCGCCGGGGCGCGGCAGGGCGCTATAATACAGGAAGGCAATGAGGAAGTCCGTGGAGATATTGCATTACCCTCACCCGTTGCTGCGCAAGAAGGGGGCGGTGGTCAGAGAGATCACGCCCGAGGCCATCGAGCGCGCCCGCGAGATGCTGGAGCTGATGTACGAGGCCAAGGGGGTGGGCCTGGCCGCCACCCAGGTGGGCTGGAGCGCGCAACTGTGCGTGATGAACCCCGCGCCGGAGGACCGCGCCCGCGAGATGGTCTGCGTGAACCCGGTCATGACGGAACCCGAGGGGGAAGAGGTGACGGACGAGGGGTGCCTGAGCTTCCCTGACATACGGGGGAACGTCACGCGGTTCAGGAAGGCGACCTTTCGCTGGTATGACCTCGATGGCCGCAGGATGGAGACCGTGGCGGAGGGCCTGCTGGCGCGGATGTTCCAGCACGAGATTGACCACCTGAACGGCCGCCTGATCATCGATCGCATGACGCCGGCCAGCCGCCTGAGCATCCAGGGCCGCGTGAGGGACCTCGAGCGCGAATATCGCGCGGCGGAGCGCGACCGCGCGCAGGTGGTGGGCAGAAGATAGCGCCTTCCGCCGTCACGCGTGCGCGCTTTGCGCGCATCTGTAGGGGATGAATGGATGAATGGATGGGTGGATGGGTGTCGGACAATCATCCATTCATCCACCCATCCAATCATCCCCCTTGTCTTCGGCCAACGGCCGCATTAGGGAAGCCCTTTCGTGTGTCCATTGGCAATGACGTTCGTCCTCTCGCGCGGCTACTCGGAGGCCGCCTTCGTCGCGCTCCTCCTCGTGTGCCTGGGCCTGATCGTCTACTTCTACGTCAACAACGCGCGGTCGCTGCCCCGCTGGTACTTCGCCATCCTGCTGGCGATGCGTGTCCTCATCGTCGTCGTCCTGCTCCTCTTCATCTTCCAGCCCGAGCTGATCTTCCAGCGCCTTTTCACGAGCGCGCCCAGGCTGCTCGTGTTGGTGGACACGTCGGGGAGCATGGGCCACTCCGACCCGACCACGGGCGAGCGGCTGGAGCTTGCGAAGCGGAACCTTCGGGGCAAGTTCCTCAGCAAGCTCGAAGAGCAGTTCGCCGTGAGCCTCTACAAGTTCGGGGGAGTCTGCCAGCCGATCTCCTACGGCCAGATGCGCGCGCTGCGGGCCGAGGACGAGTTGACCGACATCGCCGGGGCGTGCAAGGCGAGCGTGGACGACGCGAAGCAGCGGCGCGGCCGCGTGGCCGGCATCATCCTCCTCTCCGACGGCATTGACAACAGCGGCAGGCGAGTCGTCGAGGAGGTCGCGCCCCTCGGCATCCCTGTCTATCCCGCCGCCTTCGGCTCCCGGCTGGAAGAGGACAAGGACTTCAAGAATGTCGCCATCGTGGGCGTGGAGCACGACGAGTTCGTGGCGAAGGACAACACGACCGAGATCAAGGTGCTCGTGGACTCCCAGGGCTACGGCGTCCGACCCGTCCAGGTGCTCTTCAAGGACAAGGAGAAGGACAAGACGCTTGTGTCCAGCGAACTGGTCCTCGACACTAAGAAGGGCGCGCAGCGCGTCGTCCTGAAATACACCCCCACGGAGATCGGCCGCATTGACGGCGTGATCGAGATTCCGAAGCTCGAGGACGAGAACCGCCTTGGGGACAACCGCAAGCCGATCACGCTGAACGTGACCGGCCCGCGCATCAAGGTGCTCTACATCGAGGGCGTGCTCCGCGAGGAGGGGAAGTGGCTGATGCGCAACCTCCAGACCGACCCCAACGTGGAGCTCCTCTACCTCGTGCGGAGCAAGGAGGGGCAGTTCCTCCAGCGCGGCAACATCAAGGGCATCACGCTCACCAACATCCCGACGAGCCTGGAGACCTGGAAGCGGTTCGACGTGTTCATCCTGGGCGACGTCCACAGCAGCCTGTTCACTCGCAACCAGATGCTCGACCTCGAGGAGGCGGTGGCGAAGGACGGCCGCGGGCTCCTGCTCCTGGGCGGCATGGCCGCCCTCGGCCCGGGCAAGTACGCCGGCACCCCCATCGAGAAGCTCTCCCCCGCCCGGCTCGAGTCCGCGACGATCGGCCAGGAGAACGGCGAGTTCTCGTGGGAGCTGACCGACGACGGCCAGGTGCACCCGATCTTCGCCAACGTCACGCAGTTCTTCCCTGCCCGCGGCGGGGTGGCCGAGATACCGATGCAGAAGCTGGCCGGCTGCACCCGCGTGGGCGCGGCACAGCCGGTGGTCGCCACCGTGCTCGCCGCGCACCCGACGGCGAAGGGCGCCGACGGCAAGCCGCTCATCGTCGTGGCCGTGGCCACCGCGGGGAACGGCCGGAGCATGCTGGTCACGGCCGACACCACGCACCGCTGGTATCTGCCCAACCGCGGCCTCGGGCGCGAGAACCCCTACGTCAAGTTCTGGGGACAGGCCGTCCGCTGGCTCGCAAGCGAGGAGGTCAAGCGGGACGACAAGCCCGGCCTCTCCGCCTACACCGACAAGGGCGAGTACGAGCCGGGCGAAAAGGTCCGACTCATGGCCACAGTCCGCGACCCCCAGGGCCAGGCCACAAGCGACGCCGTCGTCTTCGTCTCCATCATCGGCCCCTCGAAGGAGCGGACGAAGATAGACCTGCCGAAGGTTGACGGCAGGATGGGCGAGCACCGCGGCACCTTCGACCCCAAGCCCGGCCCCCACGAGGCCATCTTCGAGGCCAGGCTGGGCGACCAGGCCCTCGGCAAGCCGCAGACCGTCAAGTTCACCGTCGGCAAGCCCGACGTCGAGATGGCCGAGCTGAGCCTCAACGAGAAGCTCCTCAAGGAGCTCGCCGACCGCACCGGCGGCACCTACTGCTCGTGGCTGGGCCTGACCGACCTTGCGAACGGCCTCGCGGCCGACCAGGAGCGCCGCGCTGAGCCGGTCAAGTTCCCGCTCCACCACGCGCCCACGTTCTTCCTCTTCTTCGTCGCCATGGCCGCCGTCGAGTGGTACATGCGCAAGCGCATCCAACTGGCCTGATCTTTCTCGTCCTCGTCGTCGTCGTCCAATCGAGTCGCCCAGCCGCGCTCGGAGGATTCGAGAACGACGACGACGACGAGGACGACGACGATTGGAGAACCGGAAAAGACGGGAAGATGGCTTCACGCCATGGGCCACCACTATCCAATCTGTCTCTCGCTTGAGGGAAAGCCCTGCCTCGTCGTGGGCGGCGGGGCGGTGGCGCTCCGGAAGGTGCGGTCGCTCCTCGAAGCTGGGGCGCACGTCACGGTGGTCAGCCCGGAGTTCTGCGAGGAGTTGCGCCAATTGTCGGGCGTCCGGCGGATCGCGCGCCCGTTCGAGGAGCACGACGCCGCAGGCGCGTTCCTGGTCTACGCCGCAACCGACGACGCGGCGGTGAACAGCGCGGTCGGCGCCGCCGCCCGCAAGCACCACGCGCTGGTCAACGTGGTGGATACGCCCGCCGAGTGCGACTTCATCGTGCCGTCCACCCTCACCCGCGGCGAGATGACGATCAGCGTGTCAACCGGCGGCGCCTCACCCGCCCTCGCCCGCCGCCTGCGCCTCGAGCTCGAAGAGCTGTTCCCACCCTCCTACGCTGGCTTCGTGGCGCTCCTCGCCGACATCCGCCGCGAAGTCCTCGCCGCCGTGCCCGACGCCGCCCGGCGCGAAGCCATCCTCAAGCGGCTCGCTGAGCGGGCCTCGTGGGAGCTCTTCGCCAGCGACGGCCCAGCCGCGCTCCGCGCCCTCGCGCTCCGCCTCACCGCCGGCGACCAGTCCTAACCGCCGCGTAGTCCACCTCTCCCTTGGGGAGAGGTCGCCCGCCCGGGCGGGCGGGTGAGGGTGCCCTCTTTTGCGTCAGCGAAGGCCCGGCACCCTCACCCCAACCCTCTCCCCGAGGGAGAGGGGGTTGGTTGCCTCCGCGGCCAGCGCACGCGCCGCTTGTCCCTACGGGAATCCGGCGCAGGAACTACGCGAGCGCCTTGAGGACGCGCATGGCCTTGGCCGCATCCGCGGCGTTGTCGAGTGCGACGTGAGCGACGAAGCGCGAGCCGATCGCGGCGGCGGAGAGCCCGCGCAGGTTGAGCCCCGCGATGGCGAGCGCGTGGGTGATGCGGGCGCCCTGCCCAGGCTTGTCC
>VGYW01000607.1 GCA_016872875.1 Planctomycetota bacterium
CCGAAACGGAGAACCTGAACATGCAGGTTCTGCCCGCGCCGGGGAAGGTGGTCGTTGACGGCAAGTTCGATGACTGGGACCTCACGGCGGGCATTTTCGCCTGCGGCGACGCCGAGAACCTGCGCGACCAGTACAGCGTGTGGTTCCACACCATGTACGACGGCGAAAACCTGTACGTGCTGGCGCGCTGGAAGGACCCCACCCCGCTCAACAACCCCGGGGTGAAAGGTGACCACGGCTTCGCCGGCGACTGCCTGCAGTTCCGCACCGTGACGACCGATGCGGCGGGCAAGGATCGCACGGCCCATATGACCTTCTGGAAGCTCCGCGAAGGCGGGGATCTGATGGACATCGCCTACGGCAAGGCCTTCAACGAAGGCAGCATCCCCGACGCCAAGTCGCAGGGCGCGAAGCAGGCGTTCGCGGTGGATGCCGACGGCAAGGGCTACGTGCAGGAGATAGCGGTTCCCTGGAGCCTCCTGACCGCCGACAAACAGCCGCTCAAGCCCGGAGCCCGGATGGTCATGACGGTCGAGCCGAACTTCACGGCAGGCACGCATGGCCGCATCACCATCAAGGATCTCTTCAAGCCCGGCGTCCAGATCGACCGCGTCTTCACCTTCCAGGGCCCGGGACCCTGGGGCTACGCCACGCTGGAGAAGGCGGGCAAGCTGAAGCCCCGGTCCATCCGTCTCTCCGACGGCCGCGAGTTCGCCGTGACGATGGAGGCGGGCCTGCCGGTCGTGAACTGGGCGGGGCTGATCAAGAGCAAGGAGCTGCCCGGGTTCAAGCCGCTGCGCTTCGCCATGCCCTTCGACGGCTACGTGTCGCTGAACCTGTTCGCCCCCGACGGCACGGTCGCCCGCCAGTTGCTGACGTGCGCCTTCTTCGCCAAGGGCGAGCATGAGATCAAGTGGGACGGCCTGACCACCCCGTACTGGCGCACCCCGGGCCAGCCCGTGGAGCCGGGCGCGTACACCTGGAAAGCCATCGCGCACAAGGGCATCGGCCTGCGCCTGCGCGGCTGGGCATCGAACGGCGGCAGCGCGCCCTGGGACAGCTCCCTCACCTCCAACTGGGGCGGCGACCACGGCGTGCCGCTCTCCTGCGCGACCGACGGCGAGAAGGTCTATCTCGGCTGGACCGGTGCTGAAGCCGGAAAAGCAGTGCTGGCCTGCGATCTCCAGGGCAACGTCCAGTGGAAGCACACCCACGGCGGCATGGGCGGCGCCGAGGTTGTGGCCGTGGACGGCGGCATTGTCTACGTCGACAAGTGGGCCAGCCTGATCTACCGGCTCGATGCCAAGACCGGCAACTACAGTTCCTGGAAAGGCAAGGACTCGCCCGATCTGCCGATCGGCGCTCTCTGGGAAGCGACCGCCAAGGAAACAGGGAAGAACATGCCCGACCGCATCGACGGCATGGATGCCCGGGGCGGCAAGGTCTTCATCAGTTGCGCATCTTCGAGCTTCCGGCGCTTCGATATCCGGGACTGGAGGGCGTTTCTCATGCGACTGGCGGCAGGGGACGGGTTCGCCGGGACGCTCTTTGCCAAGCTGAACGCGAATTCCCAACCCAAGATCAAGAAGTTCAAGGACGACCCGAAGCAGGATTTCGACGAGTTGTGCAAGGCACCCAACTACTACACACCGGACATCCGCGACGACGTGGTCAACGCCATGAACGGGTTCCTACGCGACACCAACCTGGTGCCCAATGCCGCGCAACTTTCCGCCGGGGACCTCGCCCTGGTGAATCGCCGGTTCATCGAGAAGACCCTGCCGGAGGACATCGTGCCCGTGCGCGTCGGCTTCCTGGCGGTCTTGGACGGCGCCACCGGCGCAGTCCTGAAGCTCATTGACCTCGAGAAGCCGGGCTTCATCCGCGCCCTGAGCGACGAGCTCGTTTACGTGGTCCAGGATCGCCGCAACGTGGTTACGGTCAACCCGCAGTCCGGCGCCGTCAAGGCGGTCCTCACGGGGCTGAACGGGGCGGCCGGCGTGACCACCGACGAGCAGGGCCGGCTCTACGTGAGCGTGCAGGGCAAGGTCCAGCAGGTGCAGGTGTTCACTGCCGAAGGGAAACCGGTCGGCGCGATCGGCCGCCAGGGCGGGCGTCCGGCGCTCGGGGCCTTTGTCCAGGACGGGGTGCTCAATCCGGTCGGCCTGGTGGTGGATAAGGAAGGCAAGCTCTGGGTGGCGGAAGCGAACGAGACGCCCAAGCGCTTCAGCGTGTGGCAGGCCCGGGCCGGGGCGGACAAGAAAGAGGGCGCCTTCCTCAAGGAGTTCTTCGGCCCCACGCACTACGGCGCCAGCGGCGGCGCGATCAACCCGCGCGACCCGAACATCATGGTCGGCGAGGGCTGCGAGTGGCGGATCGACCCCAAGACCGGGCGGGATGTCTGCCTGGGGACTTTCGACAACCACTTCGCTGGGGTCGCTCTCTACGCCGAAGGCGGCAACGGCAAGCTGTACCTGGTCACGTACGATCGCGACAAGGGCCTGTCCATCCGCGAGCGGCTGGGTGACGCGCAGTTCGCCCTGCGCGGGAGCATCGTGCCCAACCCCAAGGAGAAGAAGACGGTCTTCTGGGCCGACGCGAACGGCGACGAACAGCAGCAGCCCGACGAACTGGCGACCCATCCGGCGGCGCTGGTGATGGTCGGCTATCTGAGCTGGTCGCTCAACATGAACGGCGACCTGACCCTCTACGCGAGCGAACACATCCACCCGCAGCCGCCAGTCGGGCTGCAGTTCAAGGTCGCGGAGTTCACGAAATGCGGGGCACCCCGGTACGACGTGGCCGGCGCCCGGAAGATCGCCTGCTTTAACGAGGGTGCGTTGTCCACGCCGGACAACCGGAAGCTGGTCGCGGTGAAGGAGTACTTTGAGTGCTACGACACGGCCGACGGCCGGCTGCTCTGGAAGTATCCCAACACCTTCTCCGGCGTCCACGGCTCGCACAAGGCGCCGCCGCCGGAGGTCGGCCTCATCCGCGGCGCCTTCGGACTGGTCGGCAACGCGTTGCTGCCCAGGCCGGTCGGCGGCATCTGGGCCATCAACGGCAACATCGGCGAGTGGCACATGCTGACCGAGGACGGCTTCTACCTCACCCGCCTCTTCCAGGGCGACGGCTTCAAGACCCAGTGGCCGGACCAGGCGGTGCCGGGCGCCATCCTCGACAACGTGCCACCCGGGCTCGGCGGCGAGGACTTCGGCGGGTCCATGCGCCAGGGCGCCGATGGCAAGGTCTATATCCAGGCCGGCAAGACCGGGCTCTGGAACGTCGAGGTCACGGGACTGGATACGATCCAGGAAATCCCCGGCGGCAAGGTGACGCTGGCCGCCGACGACGTGAAGACGGCCCAGACGTTCCGCGAGAAGCAGTTGCAGGCCGCGGTCGGCAACAAGAAGTACACGGTCAGGAAGGCCACGGTGGCTTTCACCGGCAACCTGGACACCGACTTCAAAGGCTTCCAGGATGCCGAGAAGCCGGCGTTCGAGAGGCAGCCGGGCTCGCGCGTGCGGGTCGCCATGGCGCGCGACGAGGCCAACCTCTACGTCGGCTGGGAGGTGCAGGACGACACGCCGTGGGTCAGCGGCGCGGACGCGCCCGAGTTCATGTACGCCCGCGGCGACACCGTGGACCTCCAGCTCGGCACCGACCCCGCGGCGGACAAGAAGCGCGCAGAGCCTGTGAAGGGCGACCTGCGCCTGTCCATCGGCAACTTCAAGGGCAAGCCCACGGCCGTGGTCTACCGCAAGGTGGCGGACGAGAAGAAGCCCAAGACCTTCAGTTCCGGCGTCGTGAAGGAATACGTGATGGATAGCGTCGTGGTTCTGGCCGAGGCCAAGGTGGCCGCGAAGGTGGACGGCAAGCGCTACGTGGTCGAAGCCGCGATCCCGCTGGCGGCGCTCGGGCTGAAGATCACGGCCGGCCGGGCGCTGCGCGGCGACTTCGGCGCCACGCACGGCGACAAGTCCGGCGAGGACACGAGGCTGCGCACCCACTGGAACAACCAGCACACCGGCATTGTCGACGACGAGGTCTTCGAGTTGCGGATGGAGCCGGCGAACTGGGGCCAGATCCTGTTCACCGAATGAGCAATCGCACCGTGTTCGAGTGTTCTTCACGACATTGTTTCGAGACAGTATGTTACTTTGCAGGAGACATCCGTGAGACCAGGCATTCGTGATGCAGTAGTTTCCGTTGGGGTTCTGTTCTTCCTCGTGAGAAGTGCGGCCGCAGCGCCGGCGCTGGAGAAAGACGACATCTTCGCCCCCTACGCAAAGTGCGTGCCGAAGGTCACGACGGTGATCTCGGAGGAAACCAAAGACGGCGTGAAGGTGACGAAGTTGCGGTTCGCCAGCGCCGAAGGCAGCAAGGAGGGCGAGGTCAAGGATTGCGAGATCTATGCCAT
>VGYW01000608.1 GCA_016872875.1 Planctomycetota bacterium
CAAGAAGAGACGAAACACAGACACAACCACACGTCTCCAATGGAAGCCTGGTCGTCTCCATTTGTCCAGCCCCGATCCGCGCATCGACCCGGATGAGATCGATCTCGGAAGACCGGAAGAACATACCAGGGAATGGAAGGGGGGAAACCAATGGCCCATGGGCACATTCTCTGCCCGTTTTTCCTCTCTCTTGATTCCCTTGTCCCTCTTCCCTCCTTCTTGGCGTCCTTGGCGTCTTGGCGGTCAGCCCGCCCTTCCCCCATCACATCCCCTGCCCGCTCTGCTCGTCTCTTGATTCCCTTGCCCCCATTCCCCTGCCCCTCCTCCTTCTTGGCGTCCTTGGCGCCTTGGCGGTTCCACCTGCGGGCAGCCGCCGTCTCGCGAAACTCGCGCTTGACAACTCGCCCGGAAGCGCTAGACTAACGGGTGCGCAGGACACGTAGAGAGGGCCCGCAATGGGTCGTATTTTCAGCACAATCCAGATCAACGGCAAGCGGTGCAGAACGCTCTTCGACTCCGGGGCCAGGAACAGCTACGTCTTACCCGCGGTTGCCGAGGGACTGCCCCGCTGGCATCTGGCCGTCCCGCGCCACACCGGCCTGGGCGGCAAGGTTCGCCTCGCCGAGGAAATCTGCGTCCTCGCCGGCACCCTGGAGGGCAAGCCCATCGAGATGGAGGCCTACGTCCTGGACGCCATCGGTCGCGACGACGATGGCCGCCCGATTGACATCCTCCTCGGCGCCCTCGCCATGCAGAAGTGGGGCATCCGCCTCATCCCCGAAGAAGAACGCCTCGACCTCTCCCACTACCCCGAGGAGTTCACCGAGTTCTCTCAGGCGTGATTCGGAGCGGGACCTTGCGCTGGCGGTACTGGACGCCCTGCCGGCAATGCCGTATAATGCGCTTTGAGGAGAGAGCAAGGAGACGCCGCAATGCCAAGCGTGACCCTGGGCCCTGATGAACTCGTGCGCCGTGGACAGGACTACTATGAGCGCGTCCTGCGAGCCAAACTGGACCCCGCGCATCGGGGGGAGTTCCTTGCCATCGAGGTAGAGTCGGGCGACTATGCCCTCGGCAAGAGCACCCTCGATGCGCTCGACAAGGCCGAGGCAAAACACCCGGACAGCGTCTTCTACATCATGCGGGTCGGCTATCGCACGGCCGGCCGCATCGGCGCACCCGTCGCCGGGGCCAAAACGTGATCACGGGCAGCGTCACCGTCCTCGCCTCCCAAGCCGGCGCCCTCATAGGCATGGCCCTCCTCGAAGGCAGCGACATCGCCATCAGGGCCATCCCCGACGGCCCCGTTCGCATCGAGTCCATCTCCCCGCCATAGGAGCTGGCCATCATGCCGCTGGCGATGGAGGAGCTTCTTCCGATTCCCCTGTCCCCATTCCCTTGTGATCCTCTCGTCCCGCACATTATGGGGCAACCGCCTCATCCCCGAAGAAGAACGCCTCGACCTCACCCGCTACCCCGAGGAGTTCACCGAGTTCGCCCAGGTCTGATCTGCCGAGCCCACCGCCAGCCAGGCAGGTGGGGGCATGAGGAATAAGTGAAAAAAGAAGATCTGACACCCTGACACGGCTCGATTGGCGATCATGGGATCAGGTGCCTGAACGGGGTCCACATGTCGACCCGGATCTGTTCTCTTGACGCAAGGGACGAACATGATGGAAGCCCTGCGCGGCTAGCCGACTTGGTGTCGAATGCCCGGCCGGAAGATCGATAGTCGATGATCTGATACCGGAACTGTGGAGTATCTGTCCAATGAAAGAAGACCACGGGTTTCTCACGATGGCGCTTGAAAATGGAACTCCATGGCCATGTCAGGAAGCCACAGTTTTGTTCAGGGGGCACGAATTCATCCTACGACCAGAAACCGAGGATAATTCCCCTTCGCTGGTAATCGAGACGAGCGCGGGTTTCGGGCATGAGCAGGCTTGTCAGGTAGCCTATGAATTCCTGAGTGTGCTCTCCTGGGTCAACCAGACAGGCATTGTGGAGAGATTCAGCGTTTTCAGTACCGCGGCGCCGATGGCCATTGGGAAGAGAGAGTGTCGCTTGGTCGGCGGGGCCCCGCCGCAAGAGTACCTGCCAAGTCCCGATGACCCACGAGCAAGACTCGCATTGGCGCTTTACAGGGAAGGGCTATCTGCCAACATGGTTACGTACCGCTTTCTTGCATTCTTCAAGATCATAAACATGCTGCATAGGATGGGACAAGACCAGCAGAAGTGGATCAATGATACACTCTCGAAGATCACAGACTACGAGGCGAGCACCCGTGTCGCCCAGATCAGCAAGACTGTTTCGGATATCGGCAAGTACCTATACGTATCGGGGCGTTGCTCCGTAGCACACGCATTCTCCACGCCGGTCGCGAATCCTGACAGTCCGCAGGACATCCAGCGTCTGAGGGCTGACCTGCCGGTGATGCAGGCCCTCGCGGAGTACGCCATCGAGAACGAGTTCGGGGTCAAGTCAGTCTCCACTATCTTGCGGGAGCATCTCTATGAACTCCAGGGCTTCAGGGAGATTTTGGGGGAGGCGATAGTCGCGGCGCTGAAGTGCGAGGACACGGTTCCGCCTGGAGCAATTCAGATCCCGGAACGGCTATCTCTTCGTCTGAAGGGGCGATCGGTTTACAGTTCCTTCGAGGCCATGAAGGCTCAGGTCCTTGCAGCGGAACACGGGACGGTTAGCGTCGGCCTCGAGACAGACGATTCCCTGATGAAGGCTCTCCTCCTGCTCCATTTCCGACACGAGAGGCTCACCTTCAATGCTATGGAGGACGTTATCGTCTCGGATGACGGGACCACGCGAGCAGCACGCCTGCGGATTGACCACCTGTCCTACCTGCGCGACTGGCTCTCGAATGGGATTGTCGAAGTTTGGCAATCGGCCTCAGAGAAGCGCCTTGGGCGATCTGAGGTTGTTGTACCACGAAATGTGTGGATAAACTGGCGGTACTTCGACGAGCAGATCGAACAGCTCAAGGAGAGGGCCGCGGTTTCAGCAGCCCGGCCGTAGGCGAAGGAAATCAGGGGCCATCCCTTTGTTCCACGCTTTGGGCGTGGCGTGCAGGCCGGCTGCAATGGGGGGCATCGGGTTGGCCGGTGCGGAAGCCGACGGGGGGCGGAAGGAAGCGGTGTTCGGTGGTCGGTGTTCGGTTTTCGGGTACGCACATTTCTCATCCGCGGCCCCTGCCCCTTCTCCAAGATCGCAGTGTTTGGGTGTCCCGTCTCCAACCCTTAACTTATTCGCTGCTTGAGGGAGGATTGCGAGGTGGATGGGAAGGCAAGCCGCGCAGTGGTGCTTGACGCGCAGGCGGGGGCATCTTAGAATGGCCGTGCGTGCTGCCAGGCTACAAACCCGCAGACCGGGAGCAAGAGGGTCGGGGACGACGACGAGGACGAGGACGATTCTTCGCTGTCGTCTGCCGTCTGTCATCTGTCGTCTGTCCTCACAGGGGCCTCGCCGTGAAGTACGTCTTCGCCGGCGCTCTTGGTTTCCTCGTTCTCCTGTCGGGCGTGGCGTGGATGCTCCGGCCCCAGTTGGCCGAGGAGGGGAAGACGCCGCTGGTGTGGGTGAGCGACGATAACCCCGCCCGCCGCGAGCAGATCGAGGTCTTCAACAAGCTCCACCCCCAACTCCAGCTCCGCCTCGACCCGAGCAACGTCGGGATGCAGAAGGTCATCGTCCAGTGCATCGGCGGGGTTGGGCCGGACCTCTTCGACTGCTACGACGGCTTCCAGCTCTCGGCCTACGTGAAGAGCGGCATCGCAATGGACGTGACGGACGAGCTTGCGAAGGCGGGGATTGACGTGGCGAAGGACTGCTGGGCCGCGGCTCACCCGAACTGCATCCTCGACGGCCGCACCTACGGCTTCCCAACCAACGCCTCCGTGAACGCCATCTGGCTCAACAAGGCGCTCTTCGACGAGCACAAGCTCCCCTACCCGAAAGGCCAGTGGACCTGGGACGAGTTCATCCCTCTCGCCCAGCGCCTGACGGTGCGCGACCCGAGCGGCAGGCACAAATACTTCGGCTTCATGATGGACTGGTGGAACTGGCGCCACTTCCTCGTCCAGTGGGGCGGACGGGTCTACACGCCCGACGGCACGCGCTGCGTGCTCGACAGCCCGGAGGCCGTGGCCGCCATTCAACTGATGCAGGACCTCATCTACAAGTACCGCGTGGCGCCCAGTCCGGTGGACGAGGCGAACATGGCGACCACCGGCGGCTGGGGCTCGGGCACGATCACCTTCTTCGGCGGCGGAAAGGCCGCCATGGCGCTCGGCGGACGCTGGTGGCTCTGCACCCTGCGGAAGTACAAGGCGCTCCGCCTCGGAGCCGTCGAGTGCCCCCACGGGCCAAAGCGCACCTTCAGAGGCTACGGCCGGTCCA
>VGYW01000609.1 GCA_016872875.1 Planctomycetota bacterium
CGAACAGTGTGCTCCTCAGTACCCGCCTTGACAACCACGGTGTCGCCGTCAATGACTCTGACGACCTTGCCCGTGGAGGGCAAGACAATGGTCCCAGCGTGGGCGTGGGCAGCGAGGGCGAGAGGGACGAACAGGGCCAGGGTTTGGCCGCGCATTCCTTGCCTCCTGTGTTCGCCCCGCAGTATAACCGAGGCAAGCTGCTAACGCAACGGGGGCGCTCAGGTGTTGCGCTCGAGCCAGAGGAGCAGCTCGTCGGCCTCGCGCTCGCTCTTGCAGCCGACGCTGTAGAGGACGAGGTTCGGCTTGAGCTCGCGGTGGTAGACCTTGAGCTCGTCGGGCGAACAACTCACGTAGACGTGTTTGCCCGTGGCCTGGAACCGCTTGAGGAGGGGCAGCCACTCCATCATCGGCGGGCCGCCCGCCGTGGGAGTCCACTGGATGCCGTCGAGCCGCGCGATGCCCGTGATGGCATCGAAGTGCTGGAGGCAGGTCTTCCCGTCGTAGTGGTAGACGGAGTGGTCGAGGAACTCGCACTCTTCGGCGAGGGCGGGGAGGACGAATTCGTTGAACTTCAGCGGGGAGAGGAGGCAGGAGAAGTCGCACTGGGTGGTGCAGTAGCGGCCCTCGGCGTAGTAGGGGAGCCAGCCCGAGGTGCCCGATGCGGCCATGCCCGCGGCGTGGTAGACGGCGTCGTAGACCTGGCGGTAGAGGGCGCGGACGTTGGCCATCGCGCGGTGGATGAGCTCGGGCGTGTCGAGGAGGTCCATGCACAGGCGCGAGGGCTCGCGGATGGCCACCAGCCAGTCGAAGTTCGAGTGCATGTCGAGCGTGCAGACCACCCACTTGCCGGCCGCGCGCTGGGCGGCCTTGCGGCAGAACTCGAGCATTCGCGCCCAGACGCGATCACCTTCGAGGCGGAGAGGGAGGGCGGATTCCCAGGATTCGACGAAGGGGACGGACCAGGAAGTGCCGGAGCTGTCGGGCGAGTAGTCGAGCCTTGCGCCCACGAACGCGGCGAGCTGGTCCGGCCCGAAGCACGGCTCGTAGCGCGGCATGGCCTCGCCCGCGAAGTAGATGCCGGCCAGGTGCGCCTCCACCTGGTCGAGCACCTTGTCGAAGTCGTCGCCGGGCCGGGTTGGGTAACGCGGCCCGGCCACCTGCTGGACGCCATCCTTGGGGGCCGTGACGACCGCCGCCGGGCGCTTGATGATGTCCTTGTTCCAGAAGGCGCGCCAGCGGGCCAGGGCGTCGTCGAGATTCGGTTTCAGACTCAAGGCCATTCGTCGCCTCCTTCGGGGGTTGTGGGGACGTCGTGGCAGTGTAGCGGGGCGCCGCAGTCTTGTCAACGCAGAGTCCCCACGTCGCTGTTGACACGCGCGAGCGGGCGAGTAGACTTGGCGCCACGCTCAGGCGCTCAGCCAATCCCACCATGGAGGCCCCTGCTATGGCAGCGGAGCTCGCAATCAAGGGCGGGCCGAAGACCGTGCCCGAGGGCATGGTGAAGCCCTGGCCCGTCATCACGCGGGAAGACAAGGACGCGGTGCTGGCCGTCTTCGACAGCGGCC
This sequence comes from Planctomycetota bacterium, assembly GCA_016872875.1. Next base: position 1,566 of record VGYW01000609.1, read on the forward strand.
ACCTCCACGGCACTTCCGCTCCCCAGGCCCTCGCTCTCCAGGACGAGTGGGCCGAATACTGTGGCGTCAAGCACGCCCTGGTGACCAACAGCGGCACTTCCGCCATCCACATGGCACTCGCCGCTGCGGGCATCGAGCCCGGCGACGAGGTCATCGTCCCCGCCTTCACCTACTGGTCAACCGCCGCCGCCGTCCTCCACCAGAACGCCATCCCAATCTTCGTGGACATTGACCCGCGCGACTACACGATAGACCCCGCGCTCATCGAGGCCGCGATCACGCCGAAGACCAAGGCCCTGCTGCCCGTTGACATCCACGGGATGCCGTGCGACTACGGCCCCATCTTCGAGATCGCCCGCTGCCACGGCCTCATCGTCATCGCCGACGCCTGCCAGGCCCACGGCGCGAAGTACAAAGGGAAGAAGACCGGCGCCATCGCGCACGGAACCGCCTTCTCGACCAACCGCTCGAAGAACCTCTCCAGCGGCGAGGGGGGACTCTACACCACCGACAACGACGACTGGTTCGCCGTCGCGTCGAGGATGCGCGAGTTCGGCGAGGTTGTCCTCCCCAACCAGGCCCGCGAATACAACGCCTTCTCACTCGGCTGGATGTATCGCTCGCTGGAGTGGACCAACGCTTTCTGCCGCACGCAACTGCGGCACCTCGACGAACGCAACGCGGCCCGCCAGGAGATGGCCGCCTACCTCAACGAGCAACTCGCACAAGTCCCAGGCATGAAGCCGCCCTGGTGCCCGCCCGACCGCGAGCCCGTCTACTTCAGCTACGTCGTCGAGTTCTGTCCTGATATGCTCGGCCTCGACGCGCCCATCGAGACCTTCAAGAACGCCGTCATCAAAGCCCTCCGGGCCGAGGGCATCGGATTGGGCCAATGGCAGACCCGGCCCGTGCCCGGCCAGGACGTCTTCACCAAGCGAGTCGGCTACGGCAAGGGCTGCCCCTGGACGTGCCGCTGGGGCCGCGAGGTCACATATCGCGGCGAGGACTACCCGCGCACCCTCGACTTCATCGCCCGCCACTCCTACCTCGCAGGCGTCCACCCGCCGAACACAATGGAGCTGATGAAGCTCTACGTCGAGGGCTTCAAGAAGGTCCTCGGCCGGGCCAAAGAGGTCGTGGAGCTGACGGTGAACCAGGAAAGGACCTGACCGCGAATCGCGCGAATCCGCGCGAATGCAGCAGGAGCCCACTACTTCGCGGGCAGGATCTCGAACTTCACCGAGCGGGTGAGAGCAGGCGTTTCCAGCGGCTTGCCGTCGGGGAGCGCGGCGAGCGCGTGCCAGACAACCTTGAGCGTGTAACCCCCCGGCGGCAGCTTGAGCGACACCTTGACCATAGGCCGCCAGCGGATGTTGCGCCGCAGCCGCGCGCCCTGCGCGCGCACGGCTGTGTGCACCACGTCGAGCTCGAGCTCGGTGCCCCGGCGCACCAGCCGTCGCAGCGCCACCTTGTCCGGCCCGTCGAGCTCGGGGCCGGTCGTCAGGACATAGGCCGGCGAGGGGCCACGGAAGGGGCCCGACTTGTCCCCGACAGCCTTCGCAAAGGTCTTGGCCAGCTCAGCGAACTCCCCGGGCAGCGCAGCGACAACTGCCACGGCCTCGGGCAACGAGGCAAACGCCTCGCGGTCCGCCACGTGCGCCGGGCGAAGCACCACAGCGTCGTCCAGCGCCATCGCCACCTCCGGCTCGCTCCCAGGCGCGGCGGCCAATAGCAGGCAGACCAACGCACACACAGTCAGATCACCACTTCGGGGAACGCCGCGGCTCAGGAGGGCCTCAGGCCGCGCGGCGACGACGCCGGGCCACCAGGCCTGCCAGCCCAAGCGCGACAAGCACCACGGTCGCAGGCTCGGGGATACCGGTGGTTGTGTAGTAATACTGCCACCCGGCCTCAGACGTCAGGGGCGTTTGGCCATCATCGAGGAATGCGACCCCTGACCCCGGCGGCAGCCGCCTCCCCCCACCATCGCCGCCGTCGCCGGCCGGGTTGCTCCAGCTCCACACGAACCCGCCATCGAACGAGTGGAGTGAGCCATCAGCATTTAGGCTCGCCAGCCACGTCGCAAAAACCACGCTGGTGCCCGGGGGGCCGCCAGGGAAGTCCTGAAATCCCAGCGTATCAACCACCCCGTCGCCGTTCGAATCCACAAGGTTGTCGCTGAGGTTATAGCCATCCTCGAAGCCCGGGGTGCCAGGCGGCGGGTCGGCGCCTTCATCCCAGTACCACGGCAGGTTGTCGGCCCACTGCGTATCTGGCGGCCCGTAGCCGCCCGGCGGCGGGTCTATGTAAGGCGGCGTCAGCGGCTGCCCGTCCGGGCCGTTCGGCGGGTTGGTATCGCTTATCACAACCTGGAACCAGTTGAAGTGGTCCTCTCCAAGCATCTTCGCGGCATCGGCGAGCGAAGGAGGGCTGCCGGTCCTGCTCGTGAACCCACCGACGACACCCGTGCCGTCGGCGCTCACATGCACGTCCAGCACGCCAACCACCGTGCCGTCGGGTGCCTGCACGTCAATCATCAGGGCCTTGGCCGGCCCCCCCGCCCATAGCATAGCCACGGCCACCAAGGCCAGGAGCCCAATGCGAGCACCACGAGGCCACTGGGGACAATCAGACGACGCGGGTCGAACCATTCTCATGGGACCTACTCCGCCCGCCCCACCCGAGATGCAAGCAAAAACCGTGCCAGCCCTCGCCCCGCCTTGGCTCTCCAAGCACCCACAAGCGCCCCAAGTTCCCCCCGCCCCATAACTTACATCTCCCTACTCCGCGCCCGGGCTCGCTTCACATCTCGGCTATCGCCCTCCCCCGGTCCCTGGC
>VGYW01000610.1 GCA_016872875.1 Planctomycetota bacterium
CTTCGGGGGCTCTACGCTGGCGGGGCCTTTTCCCAGGGCTCCCTTCGGTCGCCCTGGGCTACGGCTCAAACGCCCCCATTCGGGGGCTAAACCCCAGCCCCCAGAAGATGTGGGCAAAGATCAGGGCGAAGCCCTGGGAACGGAGCGATGGGTAGACCAGCCCTGAAAGGGCGTACTATCTGGTTCGGGCACGCCATCGTGCCGGCGTCTATTACGCCCCTACAGGGCTGAATCTGCCCGCCCGCCTGTCCCAGGGCTTCGCCCTGGGCTGGTATAGTACGCTCCGTTCGGAGCTTCCGGGCCGAAGAACGCTACCAAAACTGGGGGCCATGCTCTTGCCGCCGGTCCTCAGTGCGTGAAGAAGTCGCGCCCCGAGCGGCGCGCGAGGCTCAGGATAAGGAGCAGCAGGGCCAGGCCAGCGGCGGCGAGCAGCACGCGATTGGCCTGGGGCGCCTGCGACGGGATGAGCGCGGCGCCCGCCACGCACAGGCAGAGGAGAAGCCCCGCGAGCAAGCCGTCGCCGTGAGCCGTCCAGAGCCGAACCACGGCGAGTGCGGCGAGCGCGAGCCCGAGGCCGGCCGCCCCCTGGCCCCACGCGCCTGCCGAGGCCATGTGCGCGGCAAAGCCGACCCCCAGCAAGCCGAGCACAGTGCAGGCCACGACCACCAGAGCGGGCCGATGCCCGGCGGGCGCCGGCTCCGGCTCGGGCGCGGTGATGAAGCGGTCGGAGAGCGCGGCGCGCACCGGCTGCGGGCGGGGTGGGGCCTCCGGCTCGGGCGCCCTCCTCTCCCCTGCCGGCTCGGGCTCCTTCACCCACGAGCCCCTGTGCGGAGTTGGCCCTTCCACCGGCTCGTAGCGGGCGCGCGCGTCGTGGGGCCTTGTGAAAGTGTCGGCGGGGTGCGGTTGCTGAGCGCCGGCCGCCTGCGGCTCCGCAGGCACGGGTGTGGCTGGGGGCGTGGGCGCGGGCGGCTGCGGAGCGGCCACCTGAGCCGAGGGTGCCGCGGGGAGGCCGTCGAGGCCCTCGTCTGGCTGCCCCGGCACCCGGATGGCGGCGCCGCACGCCTTGCACCGCCCGGCCATGCCCGCATAGCGGTCGTCAACCTTGAACACCCGGCGGCAGACAGGGCACGCGCCCTCAATCATGGCGATCCACACCCGCACGCAGAGGAGGGATGGGTGGATGATTGGATGAATGGATGAATGCAAGAACGGACGAGAGGACGCCAGGCACTTCTGACATCCATCCAATCATCCATTCATCCACCCATCCAATCCCGGACTACTTATCCCCCTCGACGACCTTCTTCCCGGCCTTCTTGGGCTTGGCGGCACCTTCTTCGGCCACGGCCTGGGCCGCGGCGAGGCGCGCGATGGGCACGCGGAACGGGCTGCACGAGACGTAGTTCATGCCCACCTTGTGGCAGAACTTCACGGAGCTCGGCTCGCCGCCGTGCTCGCCGCAGATGCCGATCTTGAGGTTTGGCCGCGTGGCCCGGCCTCGCTCGATGCCGAGCTTCATCAGCTCGCCCACGCCCGCCTGGTCGAGCATCTGGAACGGGTCGGCGGGCAGCAGCTTCTTCTCGATGAGGTCGGGCACGAAGCTCCCGATGTCGTCCCGGCTGAAGCCGTAGGTCATCTGCGTGAGGTCGTTGGTGCCGAAGGAGAAGAACTCGGTGGCCGCGGCGATCTCGCCGGCGCGGAGCGCCGCGCGCGGGATCTCGATCATCGTGCCGTAGAGGTGCGGAATCTTCTTCATCCCGTACTTCGCGGCCACCGCGTCGTGGACCTGTTTCGTGAGCTCGGCCTGGTGCTTGAGCTCGGAGACGTCGCAGGTGACGGGGATCATGATTTCGGGGAGAGCCTTCTTGCCCTCCTTGATGAGTTCGGCGGCGGCCTCGAAGATGCCGCGGAGCCAGGTCTCGGATATCTCGGGATAGGTGATGCCGAGCCTCACGCCGCGGTGGCCCATCATCGGGTTGGTCTCGCGGAGCGCGTCGGCGCGGGCGGCAAGCTCGGCCATCGTGATGTTGAGGCTCTGGGCCAGGCGCGCGCGCTCGTCCTCGCGGCTGGGGACGAACTCGTGGAGCGGCGGGTCGAGGAGCCGAATCGTCACTGGCAAGCCGTCCATCGCCGCCAGCGTCGCCTTGATGTCGGCCTTGATGTGCGGGAACAGCTCCTCGAGGGCCTTGCGCCGCTCCGCCACGGTCTTCGAGTGGATCATCTTGCGAAGCTTGAAGAGGGGCTCCTCGGCGCCCTTGCCATAGAACATGTGCTCGGTGCGGAAGAGGCCGATGCCCTGGGCGCCGAACTGGCGGGCCTTCGCCGCGTCCGCCGGCGTGTCCGCGTTCGCGCGCACGCCGAGGCGTCGCACCTTGTCGCACGTCTTCATGAAGGCCACGAAGTAGGGGTTCTCCTCGCTGCCGACCACCATCGGCAGGCGGCCGAGGTAGACGGCGCCCTTGGTGCCGTTGAGGCTCAGCCAGTCGCCCTCCCTCACCACCGTGGAGTCCACGGCGAGCTGCCGGGCGTGGGGATCAACGTGGATGGCGCCGGCGCCCACGATGCAGCACTTGCCCCAGCCGCGCGCGACGAGTGCGGCGTGGCTGGTCATGCCGCCGCGCGCGGTCAGGATGGCCTCGGCGGCGCGCATGCCCTCAACGTCCTCCGGGTTGGTCTCCTCGCGGACGAGTATGACCTTCTTCCCCTGCTTGGCCCACTCGACGGCGCTGCTGGCGGTGAAGACCACCTGGCCGCAGGCGCCGCCCGGGCCGGCCGGCAGCCCCTTCGCTATCGCCTTCGCCTGCGCCTCAGCCGCGGGGTCCAGGATCGGGTGCAGCAGCTCGTCGAGCTGGCCCGGCGTGACCCGCAGCACGGCTTGCTCGGCAGTGATCAGCTTCTCCTTCAGCATGTCCACGGCCATCCGCACGGCAGACGGGCCGTTGCGCTTCCCCACGCGGGTCTGGAGCATCCAGAGGCGCCCCTCCTGGATCGTGAACTCGATGTCCTGCATGTCCCGGTAGTGGCGTTCGAGCTTGTTGCGGATGGCGTGGAGCTCTCTGTAGGTGGCGGGCATGGCCCGCTCGAGGCTGGGCAGGTGCTCGGTGCCGGCGGGACGGGTCGCCTCGTTGAGCGGGTTGGGCGTGCGGATGCCGGCCACCACGTCCTCGCCCTGAGCGTTGGGCAGCCACTCGCCGTAGAAGTGGTTGTCGCCCGTCGCCGGGTTCCTGGTGAAGGCCACGCCGGTCGCCGAGGTGTCGCCCATGTTCCCGAAGACCATGGCCTGGACGTTCACGGCGGTGCCCCAGTCGTCCGGGATGCCCTCGATGCGGCGGTAGGAGCAGGCGCGCTTGCCCATCCAGGACTGGAAGACGGCCCTGATTCCACCCCAGAGCTGCTCCTGCGGCTCGTCGGGGAAGGGCTTGCCAAGGACCTCCTGGATCTTCGCCTTGTAGGTGCCCACGAGCGCCTTCAGGTCGTCCTCCGTCAGGTCGGTGTCCTGCTTGCAGCCCTTCGCGGCCTTGAGCTTCTGCATCTCGCGTTCGAGCTGCGCCCTGATGCCCATCCCCTCGGCCGGCTCGACCCCCGCCGCCTTCTCCATCACAACATCCGAGTACATCTGGATCAGGCGGCGATAGGCGTCGTAGACGAATCGCGGGTTGCCCGTCTTCGCAATCAGCCCGGGGATGGTCTTGGACGTCAGCCCGATGTTCAGCACCGTCTCCATCATCCCCGGCATGGACCGCCGTGCCCCCGAGCGGCAGGAGACCAGGAGCGGGTTGGCCGGGTCGCCGAACCGCATGCCCATGATCTTCTCCACGCGGGCCATCGCCTTGTCCACCGCGGTGCGGAGCTCGGCGGGGAACTTCCCCCTGTTCTGGTAGTAGACCGTACACATCTCGGTGGAGATGGTGAAGCCTGCGGGGACTGGGATTCCGAGGTTGGCCATCTCGGCCAGGCCCGCGCCCTTGCCGCCGAGCACCTCCTTCATCGTCCCCTCCCCTTCCGCCCTGCCGCCGCCGAAGAAGTACACGAACCGCTTCGCCATGCACAGCCTCCTGAGAGCTGCCGCCGGGCCGCGCCCGGCGCCCCGCGCCGGCCCCGGCCCGATGTGACGTGGGAGAAACTCGTCCCCCAAAACCCAAGGATCATACCAGAAACCCCGCCCCAAGAAAAATCCATTCTGGCAGGGCCAGGGCTGCGGAATCGGGAGAGGCGGTATGTGCGGTCAGGTGCAAGGGGTAGGGTTGGGGCCACAGGAGAGTGCTGTTTAGGCATGGGGCTGCTGTGGCAGGGGCGGGGGCGTTGGGAACAGGGATACGGGGTGGGCGCGAAGGAACCCGGAACAGCCTACAGGCGAGTGGGTTCAGGAAGAGTCGAAGCGGATCTGGGTGGAG
>VGYW01000611.1 GCA_016872875.1 Planctomycetota bacterium
GCAGCACATCCTTCTCACTAAGCTTGAACACGAGGTCCCTCACAAACCGTTCCAGGAGTGACGATCAGACTCTGTCAGTTGTCAACGAATCGTCACTCGCGTGACGACCAAATTGTGTCATTTGGCCCGTCACGCGTCACGCATCACGATCTTCCCCTCCCGAATGATCACCGTGCGCTGCGCATGCCGCGCAGCCAGCTCCTCGTGTGTGACCACCACGATGGTCGCCCCCTCGCGGTGGAGCTCGCCGAGGCGGGCCATCACCTCCGCTGCGTTGTCGGGGTCGAGGTTGCCCGTCGGCTCGTCGGCCAGGATGAGCTTCGGGCGGTTCAGGAGGGCGCGTGCCATCGCCACGCGCTGCCGCTCCCCAATGCTCAGCTCGGCCGGGCGGTGGCGCGCGCGGCGCGACAGCCCGAAGCGCGCCAGGAGCGCCTCTGCCGCCGAACGCTCCCCCCCACGCGCCGCCAGGCTCGGCAGGAGCACGTTCTCGAGCACGCTCAGATAGGGCACGAGATGGAAGAGCTGGAAGACGAAGCCGATGTTCTGGGCGCGGAAGCGCGCCCGCTGGCTCGGGGTGAGGGCGCAGAGGTCTGTCCCGGCGACGCATACCCGCCCGCTCGTCGGCCGCGCCATGCCACCGATGGTGAGGAGGAGGGTGGACTTCCCGCTGCCGCTCGCGCCGCGCACGGCCACGAACTCGCCCGCCTCGACCGCCAGGCTCACGCCATCCAGGGCGCGGACCTCCCCTTGCGGGCCGTTGTAGACCTTTGTGACGGCATCCAGTCGAACCATGCCTGCTCCGAACCCTCCGCCACTTCCGTCATTATACTGGAGGAGCGCTCCGGGACAAGTCGCACTCGCGGTGGGGCCAAAAGCAGGCGGCGCGCAGGGGCGCGCCGCCGCGGGGCTCGACAGGGCATTCTCGGGCGATGGGCCGGCGAGGGGTCACTTGGCCTTGGGCTTCTTCTCGCCCTTGGCTTTGCGGGCCTCTTCGTCCTTACGCTTGCGCTCCGCCTCGATCTCTTCCTTCTTCTTCTCGAGTTCGTCAATCTCGGGCGAGAGGGTGCGGAGCTTGGCGTAGAATGCCTCGCGGTCCTTCTCGATCTGCTTCTGGCGGTCGGCGAACTGCTTGTACTCCTGTGCGAGCTCGGGCTTGCCCTTGATGAGCGCCTGGCGGGCCGCGTTGAGCTTGCCGATGATCGAGCGGTACTCGTCCACGGTCTTCTCTTTGGCCGCCGGCTCCTCCTTCTTGGGCTCTTCCTTCTTGGGTTCCTCTTTCTTGGGGGCCTCGGCCTCGCCCGCGGCCACCCAGCCCGCGAGCATCAGGAGGCCCAGCAATGCTCTCATCCCGTGCTTCAACATTCCCGCGCACTCCTCAAAGGGTCCAGGGGCGATTCCTCGCGGCCCCCGCGCCGCGACGGCTCGCCACACATGATGCGCATACACGCCCGAAAAGTCAAGTGGCGCTTGAACCCGCCGCCCGCCTGCCATATAATCCCTCTGTCCTCGTCCCTTTCAGCCCGAGAGAAACGGAGTTGCCCCATGGCCGCCACGGTCGAGTGCCCGAACCGCCCGGTGAACCTCCAGATGTGTCCCTGCCCGAAGGACGATTGCGAGCGGCGCGGCATCTGCTGCCTCTGCGCCGCGTTCCACGTGGCGCGCGGCCAGAAGAGCTCGTGCATGCGGGGCGTCGAGCGCCCCGCCGCCACCCGCTCCCTGAGGGGCATCGCCCCAGAGAAGTGCGGGCGCTACAAGGCGAACCTGGAGGTCTGCCCCTGTGACTACGAGCCCTGCGCCAATCGCGGCACCTGCTGCGAGTGCGTGCGAAACCACTGGGGCAATGCCACGTATCCCATGCCGGCGTGCATGAGGGGGTGAGGCGATTCGCCGAAACAATCGATTCAATCGATTCACTCGATTCAATCGATTGAATCGAGTGAATCGAGTGAACCGAATCGAGAGCCGAACACTATGGGCGACCACGAGCAATACGACAACCCCCTGGTCACGCGCTACGCCAGCCGCGAGATGAGCGCGAACTTCTCGCCCCAACGCAAGCACTCCACCTGGCGCCGCCTCTGGCTCACCCTCGCCGAGTGCCAGAAGGAGCTCGGCCTGCCCATCGCGGACGAGCAGCTCGCCGAGATGCGCGCCCACCTGGACGACATAGATTTCGCGGAGGCCGAACGCCTGGAGAGCCAGCTCCGCCACGACGTGATGGCACACGTCCACGCCTTCGCCGCCCAATGCCCGAAGGCCAAGCCCATCATCCACCTCGGCGCGACGAGCTGCTACGTGACCGACAACGCCGACCTGATCGCGATGCGCGACGGCCTCGGCCTGCTCCGCGCGAAGCTGGTCAACCTCATCGAGGCCCTCGCCGCCTTCGCCCGCGAGCACCGCGCCCTCGTCACCCTCGGCTTCACGCACTTCCAGCCTGCACAGCCCACCACCGTGGGCAAGCGCGCCTGCCTCTGGCTCTACGACTTCATCCTCGATCACCAGGAAATCCTCCGCATCATGCAGTGGCTGCCATTCCGTGGCGTGAAGGGCACCACGGGCACCCAGGACAGCTTCCTCGAGCTCTTCGGCGGCAGCCACGCGAAGGTCCGCAAGCTCGACCGCATGGTCAGCGAGAGGATGGGCTTCCGCAGCGCCGTGCCCGTGAGCGGCCAGACCTACAGCCGCAAGATTGACACGACCGTCCTCAACGCCCTCGTGGGCATCGCGCAGTCCGCAGCAAAGATGTCCAACGACCTCCGCCTCCTCCAACACCTCCAGGAGGTGGAGGAGCCCTTCGAGAAGACCCAGGTCGGCTCGTCCGCGATGCCCCACAAGCGGAACCCGATGCGCTGCGAGAGGATCGGCTCGCTGGCCCGCCACCTCATCGCCACGGCGCTCAGCGCCCCGCTCACCGCGGCCACGCAGTGGCTCGAGCGGACGCTCGACGACTCTGCCGGCCGCCGCATCGCCATCCCAGAGGCATTCCTGGCCGCCGACGCCATCCTGATCATCGCCCTCAACGTGGCCCGCGGCCTCGTCGTCCACCCCAAGGCCATCGAGGCCCGCCTCCGCCGCGAGGCCCCCTTCATGGCCACCGAGCGGCTCCTGATGGCCGCGGTGAAGGCCGGCGGGGACCGCCAGGCCCTCCACGAACGCCTCCGCCAGCACGCCTGGGCCGCCCGCAGCCGCGTGACCGACGAAGGGCTGGAGAGCGACCTCATCGAGCGCCTGAAGGCCGACGACGCCTTCGCCGCCGTCCGCGGCCGCATTGACGCCCTCGCCGACGGCCAGGCGCTCGCCGGCCGCGCCCCGCAACAGGTGGACGAGTTCCTCCGCGGCGTCGTCCAACCAATCCTGAAGCGCGAATCGAAGCTCCTCGGAATCGAGAGCAGGCTGACCCGCTAGACAGGATGATTGGATGAATGGATGTATGGAAGAATGGATGAATGCAAGAGCAGAGGACTGGGCGCTTCGGTTGTTACATTCATCCACCCATCCATTCATTCATCCATCCTCTCACAATCTGAAGGACAATGAGTGATGCGAACCGTTGTTGCCTGGGCATGTGGCGTGGCGGTCCTCCTGGCGTCGAGCGTCCCGCCGCTCGCCGGCGAGGCCGCCCCCGAAAAGAAAGCCGCGACCACAGAGCCCAAGCCCCCACAGCCCGTCCACGTCTGGGCCGACCGCATCAAGTACGTCCAAGAGAAGAACCTCGCCTACATCACGGGCAACGCAACGGTCATCAAGGGGGACATGCGGATTGACGCGGACGACATCGTGGCCGACCTCGACCAGAAGACCAACGAGCTGCGCAAGATGACCGCCACGGGCAATGTTCGCGTCAACACCGTCGAGCCCATCGCCCAACGCACCACCGACCGACCGCCACTCAAAACCGTCCCCGACGGCCGCAGCGCGGAGTGCGACAAGGCGACCTATGACGCCGCCGCCGGCCTCGTCGTCCTCCACGGAACCCCCCAGAACCAGCCCGTCGTCCACATGGGCAAGGACGTCGTCCGCGCCAACCTCATCACCTTCGACCGCATCAAGAACACCGTGCTCTTCGACGGCCAGGCCCGGCTCACCGCGTTCATCCCCGTCAAGAGCGAGGAGGCCGCACCTTCTGGCAAGGGCGCTCCCCCGAAGGAAGCTCCCCCCTCGAAGTAGGCATCGCCTCCCTGCTCGGCCCCTGTGATGAACCGCGTTGCTAAAGACCTCTTCCCCCTCTCCCTCGGGGAGAGGGCGGGGTGAGGGTGCTTGTCCCCCTCTCCCTCGGGGAGAGGGCGGGGTGAGGGTGCTTGTCCCCCTCTCCCTCGGGGAGAGGGCGGGGTGAGGGTGCTTGTCCCCCTCTCCCTCGGGGAGAGGGCGGGGTGAGGGTGCTTGTCCC
>VGYW01000612.1 GCA_016872875.1 Planctomycetota bacterium
CCAAGGCCGAGCCCGCGGCGGAGCCGGAAGACCCCGGCCCGGCGCCCGCGCCTGCGGCAGCCGACGCGGCCGACGCCCCCAGCCAGAAGCTCGTCATACAACTCGGCGGCGACCCCTCCTACCTCTCGCCCGACGCCAGCCAGGGCACCCTCAAGGAACGCTTCACCATCTTCCGCCGCGACCCTGCGAGCGCCCAGAAGTTCCTCTTCGTCGCCAACGCCGTCGCCACGAAGGTCCTCGACCCCGCCTCCCCCAAGCTCGCCCCCGAGAGCGTCCTGAGCTGGCGCGGGCTCTGCGGCAAGCTCAAAGCCCAGTCGGGCGACAAGACGCCCTCCCCAGGCAAGCGCCTCTGGGAGCTCCTCCCCGAGAACGCGCGGACCGCCATCCAGGAGTGCGCCCAGGGCAAGGAGCTCGACCCCGCCCAGCAGGCCGACCTCCTCAGCGCGCTCAACGAGGTCCTCGCCCAGCGGCGCGACTTCCACCACCCCGATGACTTCTCCCGCACCGCCCTCCCTGCCGAGGCGGCGAACCTCCTCAAGCTCGACCGCCAGGGCCTCTCACCCGGGAAGCTCGCAAAGCTCAACCGCCTCCTCCTGGAGGCCGCCTTCCCCCAGGAGATCGCCAAGGCCGCAATCAGGCTCGAGGCCGCCGTCGAGAAGGACTCCGACGTCTGCCTCCAGCCCGACGGCAAGGCCGCGCGCAACGTCGTCCGCGAGGGCGACTTCGCCTCCACACGCTTCTTCCTCGTCTGCAAACTAAGGGTGAAATCGGCCCCCGGCGTCATCAGCAGGGACACTACGGCCGGCGGCTTGCCCACCGACGTCATCGCGCCCCACGTGGAGGTTGACCTCGGGGTCGCCGCACTCAGCTTCCTCGAAATCCAGGCCGTCAAGCCCGTCGAGGCGAAGAAGGCCGTCGAGTCCGCCATCATCCATCGCGGCTACTAACGTCGGAGGAGAAACAATGCCCAGACAGATAACCAAAGAGCAAGCCGTCTTCCTCGTCGGCGCCGCGCTCTTCATCTGGGTGGCGATCAAGCTCGCGCTCTTCGTCACCCACCAGAGCAGCCCGCCGGGGCCGCCGAGAGTCCAGCCCCCAGCCGCGACGCCGGGCGACGGCGCCATCGGCGACCTCCTCGCCACCCCCGGCCTCGACGGCTACGACCGCGGCTCCAGCGATGTGTTCATCGAGTCCAACCTCCCGCCGCAGCTCTTCATCCGCTCCTTCATCGCCCACTCCTTCATGCGGGCCACGGGCACCGCCGGCTGCTCCCTCATCAGCAGCTACACCTTCGAGTGCCGCATGGCCCCCAACCCCATCCCCGAGCTACGCTTCACCCTCCCCGCCGGCCTCAACGTCGTCGCCGTCTTCTCCAAGGAGAGCGACGCGGAGCGCAAGTGGGGCGTGGACGGCAAGACCCTCATCGTGCCCATCAAGCCCACCCTCATCAAGCGCGGCTACTACGGCTGCCGCATCGACGTCAAGGCCCAGAACCCCGTCGCCGCGCCCTCCGTCTGGACCGCCCCCGTCCTCGCCTGCGGCTCCGCCACCGAAAACGTCCTGTCCGAATCCGGAACCATCGCCATCGCCACACCAAACGACCAGGTGGAGATCCTCGCCAAGGACGTCACCCAGGCCAACCTCACCCGCCTCGCGCTCGAGCAGGTCCCCAAGGAACTCGCCTTCGGCTCTAACAAGCTCGCCTACACCTACCGCCAGCCCAACTACACCCTCACCCTCGAGATCAAGCCCCCGGCCACCACCGTCACAAGCATCCCGACAAAGAGCACTGTTGGCCCGGTCGTCAAGCCCACGCAAGGACCCGTGGTCAAGCCCACGAAGGGTCCAGAGATCACTAAAGGCACCGACACCAAGGGCGAGGAGGAGCCCAAGGAGAAGATCGCGTTCCCGAAGGCCGGCGACGCCGAGTCCCTCCCCTTCAAGCTCGCCATGATCGTCAAGCTCGAAGAGCCCGAGCCCCGCCGACAGGCCGTCCTGCGGAACAAGGACACCCAGGAGTACCTCCGCAAGTTCGAAGGCGACCTCGTCATGAACGACCTCAGCGTCGAGTCCATCACCGACGACGCGGTCATCGTGAAGGACTCCAAAGGCAGAATCTACAGGTTCCAGGGCCGTTTCGAGGACAAGTACAACACCACCGCCCCCAAGGACGCCGGCCCCACCAAGAAAGGCGGCCCGCCGGGCAAGACAAGAGGAGGCTAGCTGATGAGCCGGGGATGGACGAAGGAGAAGGCCCTACTCGCGGCCGCCGCCGCAGTCCTGCTCATCGCCGCGCTCAAGCTCAGCCTCGTCCTCAGCTCGCGCCGCAGCGTCCCCGACCCGCCCCGGACCGCGGCGCCCAGCCATGCGACCGACACTGACCTGGGGCGCTCCCTCGCGCCGCCGGGCCTCCCCGGCCTCGCCCAGCGCGGCCACCACGACCTCTTCCCGAAGGCCCCAGCACCCGATACACGTATCCCGCCTCGAAAAGAAACGCACGAGACTGAGCGCCGTCCGGAGAACAAGCCGAAGGGGGAAGTTGAGAAGCAGCCAGACAATCGCGGCAAGAAGGGCGACGAGCGGATCGCGAAGAAGGGCGACGCGCAGGAGCAAGGGGGCGGGGGTCATGTGGCGGTCCCCACCCCGCCCCAGGTCACCCTTGTCGCCATCGTAGGCGTCCACGGCCAGCCAGAGGAGTGGTACGCCGTCTTCCGCCACGACCCCACCGGCGCACTTCACCGCGTCAAGGTCGGCCAGCCGCTCCTCCACCTTCGCCTCGACGACCTCCAGCTCGACCGCGCCACCCTCATTGACCCCCAGGGCCACCGCTACACCTACCCCGGCCGCCTCGCCGCCGCCCAGGCCAACTGATCTCCTTTCATCAGGCCGGCCGTGAGCATCGAGGCGGGCTAGCGGACGCCGGTGTGGCCGAAGCCGCCGGAGGAGCGGCGGGTGTCGGCGAGGGCCTCCTGCTGGGCAAGCTCGGCACGGATGACCTTCTGCACGACTAGCTGCGCGACCCGCATGCCACGCTCGACGGTGAAGGGGGTGCGGCTCACGTTGCCGAGGATGACGCCCACCTCGCCGCGGTAATCGCTGTCTATGGTGCCGGGGGTGTTGACCACGGTGAGGCCGTGCTTGAGGGCCAGGCCCGACCGCGGCCGCACCTGCACCTCGTAGCCCGGCGGAATGGCGATATAGAGCCCTGTCGGGACCAGCCTCACGTCCCCGGGCGCGATCGTCACGGGCTCCTCCACCGCCGCGCACACGTCCATCCCGCTCGCGTGCTCGCTCATGTACCTCGGCAGAGGCACGTCCTCGGTGCCAGCCCTGCGGGTGAAGTGGATGGTTATATCGCTCATCGGTGGGTCCTCTGGGGCGAGCTACGAGCCACGAGCGGCGAGCCGCGAGCCTCGGGGCCGGGAAGCTCGAAGCTCGCGGCTCGTGGCTCGTGGCTACCCGAGGTTGTCAATGTAGTGCTTCGCGGCGATGGCGGCGGAGCAGCCGAAGCCGGCGGCGGTGACGGCCTGGCGCCAGACCCCGTCCTCGCAGTCGCCCGCGGCGAAGATGCCAGGGACGCTCGTCTCCTTGCGGGCGTTGACCTTCACGAAGCCGAGGTCGTCGAGCTCGCACAGGCCGTGGAGGAACTCGGTGTTGGGCTTCGTGCCGATGAGGATGAAGCAGCCCTGCACCGCGAGGTCGGACTCCTGTCCCGTCTGGACGTTCCGCAGCCTGACTCCCTCGACCGTATCCTGGCCGACGACCTCGGTGATGACGCTGTTCCAGATGAAGCGCATCCTGGGGTTGGCGAGGGCGCGCTCCTGGATGATCTTCTCGGCGCGCAGCGCGTCGCGGCGATGAACCAGGTGGACCACGGGGGCGAACTTCGTCAGGTAGTTCCCCTCGTCCACCGCGGTGTTTCCGCCGCCCACGACGGCGACCTCCTTGCCGCGGAAGAACGGCGCATCGCACGTGGCGCAGTAGGAGACGCCCCGCCCCCTGAGGCGGTCCTCGCCCGGCACGCCCAGCGTCTTCGGGTCAGCGCCGCTGGCCACGATGACGGCCCTGGCGCGGATGTCGCCGCGGTCGGTGCGGACCACGCGGACCGCGGGCTCGCCGGCTGAGATGCCGGAGACCTGTGCGTTGCGGACCTCGGTGTCGAAGCGCTTGGCCTGCTGGAGGAAGCGCTCCATCAGCTCAGGCCCCATGACCACGTCGGGGAAGCCGGGGTAGTTCTCCACCTCGTGCGTGGTGGCGAGCTGGCCGCCGGGGTCCAGCTTATCGAGGAGGATGGTCTTCAGCCGTGCGCGCGAGGTGTAGATGGCCGCGGTGAGGCCGGCGCACCCGCCGCCGATGATCGCCACGTCGCAGTCGA
>VGYW01000613.1 GCA_016872875.1 Planctomycetota bacterium
TGGCCCCCATGTCAAGCGAAATGCAGACTATTTATTGGTGTTATCTATGAATCCCACTCCTCCCCCATTCCTGCCCCTGAAACCCACCTTTCTGCCCGTTTCACGCAATACGTGATCTGAGTTCTGAAATATCAATTATCACCGCCTTCTGTAAGAGCCAGCCAGCGCGGCGGTAAGGGACAGGCCACCCCCGCTCCGCCGGCAGGCCGGGATGATGAGGGGCTGTCCACCGCTTCATCCTACACCCACCGATAGCGCGAAGTCAAGAGGCAACTGATGCGCGATGACCTGAGAACCCATCCTCGCGGAGCCTTGGGGTCAGATCGTAAACTGAAAGTTTAGCCCACGGCATTGGCACACCAAAAACGACCGGGTACAAACTTTCATTTGGGCGTGGTCCGTTTGGGACACTGCGTAAGTGGAAGAATGTTTTTGCGTTGCGGCAAAAAACCCTTGAATTCACAGCCCCCTCTGGGGCATACATGTTGTTATCCCCGAAATGTATGTTCCTCGGGAGAGGAGGCCGTGAATGTTCGAGGTGGAGAAGAGCATAGCAGAAGCCCAGGAGAAGTTCAACGAGATGGTGCGCTATGTCCGTGGGGAGGGGGAGTCGGACGACGCGTACCGGGCCGAGGTGCGGTTGTTCCGCAACGTGCTGGCACTGGGGCGGTGCCTGTTGGCGGCCTGGTTCGCCGGGAGGCGGGGCGGGGATGTGGGGGAGGCGGTGGGGAGCCTTGGGGTCAGATCGTAAATTGAAAGTTTAGCCCACGGCATTGGCACACCAAAAACGACCGGGTACAAACTTTCATTTTACGATCTGACCCCAAGGCCCCCGACGCCAGGCCCCGGATCATCTCGGACAACGGCCCGCAGTTCATCGCACGGGACTTCAAGGAGTTCCTCCGCATCGCGGGCATGACCCACGTCCGCATCAGCCCCGGCTACCCCCAGAGCAACGGGAAAAAGGAACGCTTCTACCAGACCCTCAAAACGGAGTGCATCCGCCCGGGCACACCCCTGAACCAGGAGGATGCCCGGCGCCTCGTGGACGACTTCGTGGCCCACTACAACGCCAAGCGGCTCCACAGTGCCATCGGCTACGTCGCGCCCCTCGACAAGCTCGAGGGCCGGGCAGAGGCCATCTGCGCCGAGCGCGACCGCAAGCTCGCCGCGGCCCGCGAGGCCAGAGCCGCCCGCCGCGCCCAGGCCAGGCTCGGCACCGAACCAAAAGAGCTCTTGACAACCAGAAAGGAGACGCCTATGATCCACCCGGCCGGTGAAACGGAAGCGGGCCCTGCTGGAGAGCAACCCGCCAGGGATAGCCGGCCGGGGTGTGGCCGAAAGGCTCGGGCGGGGATGGCCCCTCGGGGCTATCCCTGCCCCCCTCTGAAGCCATTCGGCCTATCCCCCGATGCCTCAGAAAACTCCGACTGGCCGCAGGCCAGTCGTCCGTCCGAGTCTCTTATTCCCGAGGGCCGTTTGTCCAGTTCACGCTGAACCAGTACAGGCCGAGGGGTCGGCCCATTGGCCCAGGTTCTCGACGAAGCGCGCGGGCGGGGCTCAAGGCCCGTTGCGCCGTGCGGCGCTGGACGTCTCCGAGGCGGCGGGGAGATCGCCGGAGTCGGCCCCTCTGGCGTAGTGCAGCCTTCAGGCCGTCGTGCGCCAGGAGACGGGCTGAAGCCCGCACTACAAGCTACCGCTCTTCCTCTGTGCCTTTCTCTGTGCCCTCTGGGCCCTCTGTGGTGAGCTCTTCCTTCTTCTCCTGCGGCGGCTCTTCGCAGCCGGCGCGGAGCTGGCGCTCGGCGTCCACCGGCCCGCGGTTGATGGCGGCCTCGGCCTCGCGGAGGCGGCGGCGAAGCACATCGTCATCCGTGGCGCGGCGCATTTCGCGGAGGATTTGGATGGTCATGCGCAGCGAACGAATGATGTCGCCCTCGGCCGCGATGGTGTGGGAGGCGAGGTCGGCGAAGTCGGCCCCGCGACTCCAGGCGTTGACGGCGGCGGCGAGGCTGAAGTCGAGCTTGCGGACCGGGTCGGCGACGTCGAGGCGGCGCTCGAGGTTGTGGAGGTTGCGGACGATGCGGTGTGCGCGGCGGCGGACGTGGCTGAAGAGCTGGCGGGGGACGCGGCCTTCGTGCTCGCCTTTGCGGGCCTCGTGGACCATGGCGTTGGCGAGGACGTTGATGCCGTGGGGATTGAGCTCGTTGAAGAGGCCGGCGAAGAACAGCTCGGTGGTCTGGAGCTCGTAGCCTGCGAAGCGGAGCGCGAACTGGCCTTTCGCGGTGATTCCGCGCTTGCCGAGGTAGCCGAGGGTCTGGAGGACTTTCAGGCGGCGTTCGACCTGTTTGCGGAGCGACGGGGCGAGTGCGCCGCCCTTGTGCCCCCGCTGGCGCAGGCGGCTCTGGTAGGCGGCGAAGGAGCGCTCGCAGGCGTCGAAGAGCCGCCCGCCCCACCGCCCGTAGAGGCTCAGAATCGTGGCGTAGGAGAGGTTGAACTGGCTTTCGATCCGCTCGGGGCGGCCGGCGACGACCCGCCGCACGCCGTCGAGCGTCACCTCGTCGGTGTCTATGCGGGCGTAGACGTAGCCGCGGGTGTCCATGCCGCGGCGTCCGGCGCGGCCGGCCATCTGCTGGTACTCGCGGGCGCGCAGGTAGCCGAAGTGGGTGCCGTGGAACTTCTCGATGGAGTCGAGGACGACGGATTGCGCGGGCATGTTGACGCCGAGGGCGAAGGTCTCGGTGGTGAAGAGCATCTTGATGAGGCCGCTGGTGAAGAGGCGCTCGACGACCTCCTTGAGGGTGGGCAGGATGCCGGCGTGGTGGAAGGCGACGCCGCGGCGGACGAGCCCGCCCATGAGGACGGCGGAGGCTTCCCGGGCGACGTCGAAGCGGAGGCAGAGCTCGTCGAACTGGGCGGCCACGCGCGCCGCCTCGTCGGGGGAGAGGAGCGCGCGGCGGGCGTTGGCCTCGGCCCGCTGCTCGCAGAGGCGGCGGTTGAAGCAGAAGTAGAGGACGGGGAGGCGGCCCGAGGCCACGAGGAGGTCGAGGAGCGCCTCGGAGCCGAGGTGTGGCTTGCGCTCGGGGCGGCGGCCGTGGGCCATGTCCTGCATGAGGCGCTCGAGCGAGGCCAGGGTGTGGAGGCCGTAGCCGTCGGCCCAGATGGCGTGCTCGAGGGGCACGGGGCGGCTCTCCTCGACGACGACCTCGACGGGGGCCGAGCGCACCTCGCGCATCCAGGCGGCCAGCTCGGCGATGTTAGGCATCGTGGCGCTCAGGCAGACGAAGCTGATGCGCTCGGGGGCGAACACGATGCTCTCCTCCCACACCGTCCCCCGCTCGATGTCGTGGATGTAGTGGAACTCGTCGAAGATGGCGAACTCCACGTTCGCCAGGCGGTCGGGGTCTTCCAGGAGCGTGTTGCGGAAGATTTCGGTCGTCATGATCAGGCCGGGCGCGTTGTAGTTGATGCTCACGTCGCCCGTCAGGATGCCGATCCTGTCGGGGTACTTGGCGGAGAAGTCGCGGAACTTCTGGTTGGAGAGCGCCTTGATGGGCGCGGTGTAGACGATCTGGCGGCCGCGTTGCATCGCCAGGTCAATCGCGTATTCCGCGATGAGCGTCTTCCCTGCCCCGGTGGGCGCGGCCACGATGACCGAGTGCCCCCGGTCAATCGCCGCGATGGCCTGCTCCTGGAATGGGTCGAGCGTGAAGCCGCTATACTGCATCAATGGATTCCTGTTGAGGCCATGAAACGATACTGCGCGCGGGGGCCCGTGTCAACCGGGTGCGAACCAGGAAAGTAGGTGACACCCCATGCTGCCTCGGAGCCTGCATGGGAGGGAACACGTTGGTGGGTGCCACCCTCAAGCGTCCTCGCTTGAGGGTGTCTTCACGGGCTGCCGCTGGCCGCACCCTCAACGGAAGCCGTTGAGGGTGGCACCCAAGGGGTGGTTGGTGGCCCGCCGGACGAGATCACCTACTTTCCCGGGTCGCACCCGAGTCGACCGAGTATGGCCCCCAATTCTGGTAAGGTCCTTCGGCGCCGAAGCTCCGAACGGAGCGTACTATAGCAGCCCAGGGCGAAGCCCTGGGACAGGCGAACGGCCAGATTCAGCCCTGTAGGGGCGTACTGCCCGCCCTGGGCAGGATGTGGCGCCCGGAACCGCATAGTACGCCCTTTCAGGGCTGGCCTACCTGCCGCCCCCTTCCCAGGGCTTCGCCCTGATCTTTGCCCACATCTTCTGGCGGCTGGGGTTTAGCCCCCGAATGGGGGCGTTTGAGCCGTAGCCCAGGGCGACCGAAGGGAGCCCTGGGAAAAGGCCCCGCCAGCGTAGAGCCCCCGAAGCGGGGCGATTCAATGGGCGTGAAACGCC
>VGYW01000614.1 GCA_016872875.1 Planctomycetota bacterium
GCAGCACATCCTTCTCACTAAGCTTGAACACGAGGTCCCTCACAAACCGTTCCAGGAGTGACGATCAGACTCTGTCAGTTGTCAACGAATCGTCACTCGCGTGACGACCAAATTGTGTCATTTGGCCGATAAGGGGACAGAACCGCGGGCGGTTCGGTTCTTTGCTCCCGAAGGGAGCACAGTGGTTAGCCGGCGGCTTTAGCCGCCGGACTGGTGGCACAGGCATCTTGCCTGTGTCCCCCACAGGCGGGACGCCTGTGCCACCGGCGGCGGGCCGCGTCCCGTGGCCTTCTGCCGTCCCTTCGGGACTGGACCGTGTGCGTGCCGCGATCCGGCGGCTGAAGCCGCCGGCTACCCACTGTTGTCCCTTCGGGACTGCGATCTTGTCCCCTTGCAAGTTCGTGGGCGGGACGCCTGTGCCACCGGCGGCGGGCCGCGTCCCGTGGCCTTCTGCCGTCCCTTCGGGACTGGACCGTGTGCGTGCCGCGATCCGGCGGCTGAAGCCGCCGGCTACCCACTGTTGTCCCTTCGGGACTGCGATCTTGTCCCCTTGCAAGTTCGTAGTGCGGGCTTCAGCCCGTTCCCTCACGGCCTGAAGGCCGCACTACAAACCGGCTAGAAATGGGTCGCCTTGCCTTCTGGCCCGAGGGGCACGGTGATGTCGTGCCTGGTCTCCTTTCCTTCTTCGACCTCGATGCGCGCGGGGGCGGGCGGGGTGAGCCGCTTCTTCTGCCCCTCTCTGCCGATGGTGACGCGAAGGGTGTAGGCGTCGGGCGCCAGGCCGCCGAGCTTGTAGCGGCCCGCGGCGTCGGGGTGGGCCGTGCCGGAGTCCTGTTGCTGGGGCGCGGCGCCGGTGGAGCGGAGGGAGACCCAGACGTCGCCCTGGCCCAACAGGTTGCCTTTCGCGTCGCACACGGTGCCCGCCACAAAGCCGACGCGGGCGAGGATGACGTTGGCCTTGTGCTCGCGCTTGCCCTCGATGGTGAGGGAGGCGGGCCTGGCGCGGAGCCTGTGGTCTGGCGGCGTGCACTGGATGTCGTAGGGGCCTGGGGGGAGCCCTTCGGCTCGGAAGGCCCCGCCCACGCCGCTCATGGCCACGCGGCCAGGGCGCGGGTATTGCCCCGTGGAGGCCTGGATGCTGACCTGGGCGCCGACCACCGGCTCGCCCGCGGATGTGACCACCTGGCCCACCACCGCGGCGCCCACGTCGAGCTTCACGTCCACGGTCGAGGTCTTCCCCGGCTCGAAGGTGCGCTCGCCTGGCACCTCGCGCAGGAGCGGGCTGCCCTCGGGGGGGTCCACAGTGACCGAGAGCGCCGTCTCGGTGAGGTGGCCGAGCGCGTAGCGGCCCTGGGCGTCGGTGAAGACGGAGCCGAAGCCGAGGATGGCGCCGCGCGTGTAGCGGTAGACGCCCACCTGAGCGCCGGCCACGGGCTTGCCGTCCGGCCCGGTCACTTGGCCCGCGATGGCCACGCCGGGGCGGAGCGCGATGTCGTGGGCCGCGGTGCCGCCGGCTGGGATGAGGCCGAGGTCCACACTGTTCGAGGCGAGGGTCTTCGCCTCCGCGGGCGGGACGGCGGTGACCTGGTTCTTCGGCCCGTAGGGTTGCGCCGGTGCCAACTTGTCGGGCGGGGCGAGGCCCACGATGGTGTAACGCCCTGCGGCATCTGTAGTTGCAGTCGCGCGCGAGTAGTAGCCGTAGCTCGCCATCACCGTGGCGCCGGGAACGGGCTTGCCGTGGGGGTCGGTCACGCTGCCCGTCACCCTCGCCCCTTCGGGGAGCTTGAGGGGCTGCTGGAGGGCGAGGCCGCTGAGGACCGCCACGTTGTCGAACTGCTTCTTGCACGCGGGCGAGCCGTCTGGGGGCTGGACGGTGAGGGAGTAGGCGCCCGAGGCGAGGCCGCGGAACTCCACCTTCCCGGCGGCATCGGTCTTGGCGGCCACGCGGGTGCCGCGCCAGCCGAGCGGGAGCGTGTAGGCCACCTCGGCTCCCGCGATGGGCTTACCATCGGGGCCAACCACGCTGCCGATGAGCGTTGCGCCTCTGTAAAGCACGACGTCTTGGAGCTTTACGTCGCCCTCAAGTGGCGCGTTCACCCCGCGGAGCACCGAGGGAGCAAGGTCTTTCCCCTCCGGCGAGCGGACCTCCACGCAGTAGGTCTCCTGGGTCAGGCCGCCGAGGCTGTAAGTGCCTGCGGCATCAGAGGTTGCGTCGGCGCTGTACGCCTGGCCGAGCAGTTGGTAGACCGATGGCTTGCCCACCTCCGTGGCGGCGTCGAGGCGGCAGGAGACCTGTGCCCCAGCCAGCGGCTTGCCTGCCTCGTCCAGCACGCGGCCCGCCAGCCGCGCGCCGAGCGGGAACACGAAGTCCTCAGTCGCCATCTCCCTATCCCCGATGTTGGCGGTCCGGACGCCGCCTGGCTTCCAGGTGAAGAGGCGGATGAAGGGGGTGCCGGCAGGCGGGTCCACGCTCCGAACCGTATAGCTGCCTGGGGCCAGGCCCGAAATCTCGTATCTCCCAGCCCTATCAGTAGTTGCGGAGCGCGAACAGAGCCAGCCGTATTGGCTTGGCGACACGTTCACCGCGGCCCCGGCCACAGGCCGCTTGTCGGCACCCGCCACCGTCCCCGCCAGCTTGGCCGTTGCCGGCGCCAGGAACACCGTCACCTCGCGGACTTGTCCTGGGCTGACCATCAGCGGGCTTGGTGCCCTGACCGCGCAGGGTGCCAGCTTCCCGTCGGGCGGCGCCTCCACGCTCAGGCCGAGGCTTCGGTTCCCCGGCACCTCCAGGCTGAAGGTGCCCGCCGCCGCCGTCGTAGCCGTCCACACCTCCTTCGGCGCATCTGGCAGTTGCGAAGCGAGCGTGATCCTCACCCCGGCCACGGGCTGTCCGGCGGTGGATATGGCCTTTCCGCGTATAGTCGCCATCCCCTGCGGCGCCGCGCCCAGCGCCGCCGCTGCCGCCGCCAGAATCATCCCGATTGGCGTAACTGCTTGGAAGAACGCCCTTTGCACCACGGCTCCCCTCCAGAGGAGGCTGGGTTCCAGCACTCTCCCACTTAGTGTTAGACGCACCCACCCCCCTTCGGTTCCTCGGAAGGGACGTAAGGGACTTCAGGGACAAGGGGCGAGGGACGAGGGGCGAGGGGAAAGAAGGTGTTGGGTGCTCGGTGTTCGGAACGGGTCGGCAGTCTTTGGTCCGTAGTCTGTGGTCCGTGGTCCGCGGTCGGTTGTGCGGGCAGGTCTCACCACGGAGAGCACTGAGGGCACAGAGGCGGAACACAGAGAAGAAGGAATTCTAACCCGCATTTCTCACGAAATGCGGGAAATCCCAAGAGCCAAACGCCAAGCACCAAACAATCTCCAAGCCCGGAATGCTCAATGACCAAAGCAAGCCCCCAGGGTCGCGGGCAACACCACGTAGTCTCCGCTTGGACCATTGAGGATTGGAGTTTGGGGCTTGTTTGGCGCTTGGTGCTTGTGGTTTGGTGGTTCCCGCATTTCTCACCAGCCGCTGGTGAGAAATGCGGGCTAACCCGTATTCCCACCAGTCCGGCCCCCCCCAGAGGTCGTGCTGAGCGAAGTGAAACGAAGCGGTAGGGGCTCCGCAAGCGTGGGCGGGGCCTCTGTGCCCGACGTGGTCTCAGTTCCTCAAGTGCGCCAGTTCGCCTCCCTTCATTCCCACGCCGCGCTCGGGGTCAATCCTGTTATCCTCCCAATACTCCACGTGGCTATCGAAGAAGAGCACGTTCATCGTGCGCGCGCTTCCGTGGTTGATGGGTTCCTCCGTGTCGTCGCAGGCCATCGGCTCGTTGGGCGGGAAGTCGCCGCGGATGGCGAGCTTCGAGGCAGCGTAGCTGGCCCCTCTCCCCTGCCTCTCGGCAAGGTAGATGCCGACGCTGACGTCGGCCATCCCGGCATAGCTCACGGCATCATCTGAGAGCGGCCTGCCGCCCGGACAGCCATCCGAGCTAAGCTCGATCCCGTCCCCATTGCCATCGCGGGCGGCGGGACAAAGGAAGACATAGGGGTCGGGGATGATCTTGACCCAGTAGAGAGAGGCGAGCCACTCGGCCCCGCCGAAGCTGGGCCTGGCCTTCGTCCCGCAGCCTGACCGCCCGACCGGCCAGGGATACGGCACGTGTCCGTCGTTGAGGGGTGAGGCCCGAACGGGTTCTCATCTCTTGCCTCCTGATCCCATTCGAGGGACCCCAGGGACTACAAGGACCACAGGGACCACAAGCAGAACTCAGATCATCTGGGTGCGCTGACACCACAATTTCGCCTACGATCGAGTGACCAAAGTGAAGCAGATGGGGTAGCCGGCAGGCCCGGAAGTCCTGGGTGCACGGGCGTTGATCTCGGCGAT
>VGYW01000615.1 GCA_016872875.1 Planctomycetota bacterium
ATCCGCGGTTGAGACCTCTTCCGGCCACCACAGAGGGCACCGAGGGCACAGAGGCCGCACTGAGTGAAGCAAGACCGGGAAGCGGGCGTCCAACCCAAACCCAATCCGGTCTTCTATTCCCTTGCCCCTATTCCCCTGCCCGTTCTCCTCCTCTCCTATCCGCGCCCATCCCCGTCATCCGCGGTTGAGCCCTCTTCTCCGCCTCCCTTTCACTCTCACTCTCACTCTCACTCCCCGCGTCACACCTGTAGCGCCCAGCCGGGGCGATAGGCTTTGCGGATGAACTTGTCGGCTTCGGGGCAGTTGGGGGCGCGGAGGGCCTCGGTCTCCCAATCGAGCTTGGCCTTGACTCGGCAGGAGACGATGCCAGCCATGATGTTCTCGGTCATGATGCCGGCGTAGTCGAAGTTGCAGGGGGTGGGGGCGCCCTTCTTGGCGCCCTGGAGCCACTCGTTGTGGTGGCCGATGGAGGAGGGGATGGTCTTGGGGGGCGGCTGAAAGCCTTCGAACTGCTTCTTGGGCAGGAGGACGTGCCTGCCGTAGTCGGCGAGCAACTGGCCCTTCTCGCCGATGAAGAGCATGCCGAGCCCGGCCCATTGGGCGAAATCTACGTCGGGCGGGTTCGGCGGCTTCCTGCTGCCGTCGTGCCAGTAGCAGGTGACCGCCGGGCGGTCGCCCTGGGCGGGGTGCTCCCACTTGATGCTGAGCCATTCGGGGTAGACCTCGGGGTAGCCGCCCTTGGGGTTGGAGTCGGCCTCGACGGTCTTGGCGATTCCCAGGCCGAGCGCCCAGTAGGCGAGGTCCATGATGTGCGGCCCCATGCCGCCGATGGTGCCGTTGCCGAAGTCCCACCACTTGTCCCACCAGAGGCAGCCGCCTGCGAAGTAGGTGGGGTGGTAGGGGCGTTCGGGGGCGGGGCCGAGCCAGAGGTCCCAGTGGAGGTGGGGCGGGACGGGGTGGGGGTCCTTCGGCCGCTCGCGTGGGCCGAGGGGCACGCGGTCGCACCAGTTGTGGACTTCGCGGACGGCGCCGATGGCTCCGGCCTGGATGAGCTCGACGACGCGGCGGAAGTTGTCGCCCGCGTGGATTTGCGTGCCCTGCTGGGTGGACACTTTGCCCTTGAGCTTGAGGTAGGCCTTGCGGACGAGTTGCGCCTCCTCCGGCGTGTGGGCGATGGGCTTCTCGCAGTAGACGTGGAGGGCGCGCTTGAGCGCGCCGAGGATGACGGGGGCGTGGGTGTGCTCGGTGGTGGAGCAGACGACGGCTTCGAGGCCGGGCTGGTCGAGCATCTTGCGCCAGTCGTGGTAGGTCTTCGCGTTGGGGAAGCGTTTTGCGGCCTCGGCGAGGCGGCGCTCGTCAACGTCGCAGAGCGCCACGATGTTCTCGCCGGCCACCGCCCCCATGTTCCCGCCGCCGCGACCGCCGACGCCAGCGACGCCGACGTTGAGCTTCTCGCTCGGCGCCCTCTCCCCCGCGAGGAGCCCGCCGCGGAGCACCCACAGCCCCGCGCCCGCGAGCGCGCTCCTCTGGAAGAACTCCCGCCGCCGAAACCGCTCGTTCATCGCCGTACTCCTTCCTCACTGAGAAGATGGCCACACGCGTATACCATACCCGAAACAGGATGAAAAAACCAGTCCATTGCTGTTGACAAAACGGTCAACGGCCGGTAAGATACAGCCATGGAGCTTGGCAAGTATATCCGTGATCTCAGGCAGGGAGCCGGCCTGTCGCTGCGGAAGGTAGCAGAGGCCGCGCGAACGAATCCCTCGTACCTCTCGAGGGTGGAGCGGGGCCTGGTCCCACCCTCTGACGCGCTGGTGAAAGCAGTGGCCGCGGCACTGGGTGTGGAATCCGAGGAGTTGTTCCTTCTGGCGGGCCGCGTGCCCCCGGGTTGGCAGGAAGCGATTGGGGCATCACCTTCGCTGGCGGCCAAGCGGCTTCGGGCTGCGCTCTCAGAATCCGTGGCGGAGGCGCAACCGTCGTACGGGCGAACCGTTCTTGCGTTCGCGGGGACTCGGGCGATTGAGGACCCGACATTTCCCTTCGAGTACCTGAGCGAGATCGCCGAGCTTGAGAGCTGGCGCAAGGAGCTAAACCGACCCGTCTACCACATCCACAAGTGGTGGGCGCAGCGCCTCGGTTCGGTGTTCCGGGCGATACTACTCGGGACGTTCGCCCCCAGGGGGTCGAATGTCCTCGAGATGTTCTACCAACCCTCGCGGATTGCTGGGGCTGTGGTGTTCGATCCCTTTATGGGGAGCGGGACGACGCTGGGCGAGGCCCTCAAGCTGGGCGCCCGCGCCATCGGCCGCGACATCAATCCCGTCGCCCACTTCGTCGTCCGCAATGCCCTGAGCGCTCATTCGCGAACGAAGGTCCTCCAGATATTTCGTGAGATCGAGCACGACGTGGCGCCGGCGCTCTGGTGCCTCTACCGGGCTCGTCTGTCAGGGGCGCGCACGGCCGACGTTCTCTATTACTTCTGGGTGAAGGTGGCGCGCTGCCCCGAATGTCGTGAAGCGGTAGACCTCTTCTCGTCCCGCATCTTCATGCAACATGCCGCGCCAAACCATAGCTCGGAAGCAAGGGCCACCTGTCCCCACTGCGGCGCGATCAACAATCTGCGACGCGACGCAGAACGCGCGATATGCTCGGCGTGTCAGGGGCCCTACGACCCACAGACCGGTCCCGCCAGAGGTGCAACCGCCACCTGCCCGGCGTGCCGGGAGAGCTTTGCGATCGCGAAGGCGATCCAGAAGGTTGGGGCGCCGCCGGATCACCGCTTGTACGCAAAGATGGTGCTCATGCCGAACGGCGCCAAGGAGTACCTGACGGCTGACGAGCACGATCTGGAACTGTACCACAACGCATCTGAGGCGCTCCGGAAGCGCGACCACGCCTACCCGGTTGTCCGCATCCAGCCGGGCTACAACACGGACCAGGTGCTCAACTACTGCTACACCCACTGGCATCAGATGTTCAACGACCGCCAACTGTTCTGCCTGAGCCTGCTGGCCGAGCGAATCCGCGCCATTCCCGAACAACCCCTCCGCGAGCTCTTCACCTGCCTCTTCTCCGGCGTCCTTGAGTTCAATAACATGTTCGCCTCCTTCAAGGGCGAGGGAACCGGCGCGGTCCGGCACATGTTCGCCCACCACATCCTGAAGCCCGAGCGCACCCCGCTTGAGGCCAACGTGTGGGGGACCCCTCGAAGCTCCGGCTCCTTCTCGACCCTTTTTCAGTCTCGTCTGCTCCGCGCTCTGGACTACTGCGAGAACCCTTTTGAGATTCTCGTGACCCACAGGAACGGCAGACCTGTCAGCCGCAAAGTCTACGGCCTGTCCGCCCCGCTGGGCCATGACGTCGCGGCTACCTTCGCTGAGTTCCAGGGTGGCAAGCAGGTCTATCTCTCGTGCGGCGATTCCGCGAGGACGGACCTGGCCTCTGAGAGTATGGACGCCGTGGTCACCGACCCGCCTTTCTTCGATAACGTGCATTACTCCCAACTGGCCGACTTCTTCTACGTCTGGCAACGTCACATCTTGGGCACGAACGCTCATCACGCGGCGGAGAGCACCCGCTCGCCGGCCGAAGTTCAGCAAAGCGATCCCACGACCTTCACTGAGCGCCTCCGCGGTGTTTGGGGGGAGTGCAACAGGGTTCTGCGCCGCGATGGCCTTCTAGTCTTCACCTACCACCATTCGCGCGCGGAGGGCTGGAGCTCGATCCTGGACGCAACGGTTGGAGCGGGCTTCCGCATCGTCGCCGCCCACCCCATCAAGGCCGAGATGTCGGTGGCGGCTCCCAAGCGCCAGGCCAAGGAGCCGATTGACCTCGACGTGATCCTCGTGTGCCGCAAGCGCGACAGTGCGGCGACCGAACCAACGCCGTTGCGGGGTGCTCTCGATATTGCCCTGAGGGAGGCCCATGCACAGCTTGACCGCTTGAATGGCGTCGGGAGGCTCCTTAGCCGCAACGACGTCCGCGTGGTCATCATGGCCCAACTGGTGAAGCAGCTCTCCTGGCACCCATCGCTGGATGAGGCCAAACGATATCTGGACCTTGCCGAGGCTCAGATTGAGCACGCGATCGGCGACCTGCACGCAAACCAACAGCCGATGACCAAGACCAACCACCCTGAGGTAACTAGGGACGCGCAGCTCGCGCTCTGGTGAGCCTCAGTCCTTCGGTTCGATGTTGATTCGGAAGCGTCCCCGGGGTTGCGTGGCTTCCGTGCGGGACAGCGTAGGGAAAGGATCGAGGA
The DNA here is from genome assembly GCA_016872875.1 of Planctomycetota bacterium. The sequence goes on from VGYW01000615.1 coordinate 4,265, forward strand.
GGTCAAAGGACCCTCTGTCCTCTCGCTGGTCCGCATCGAGGCGATAGCAGTGGAACTGATCGGTTCCGCCGGCGCGATTGGTTCGGCGAATCACCCCGACCCGTC
>VGYW01000616.1 GCA_016872875.1 Planctomycetota bacterium
CCGCGCTTGCCCTGTCGCACCGTAGCCCCGATCGAGCTATTCCGCCTTACGCCCCCTTTCTCTCAGCCGGTTCCCCACCCCCTCCTGGCCTTCCTCAGCGCGACGAATTCCCGATTCCGCAGCCCTGGCGTGTAATCTCCCTCGGTCACGCCTGGACGGGTTGAGCCTCCGAAATGGGGCGACCGAACCCCGACATCACACCCAACGCCCCTTTCGGCGTTCGGGCGATCCGGACTCTTCCGGGGCGGTCCCGCCACCCCGCGGCCTTCGCATGTCGAGAGGTTCCCGCCCGCCTCACCCCCCCTTCCTCCGCCAGCCCGAGGCGGGCGTCGGTTCGTCGGGCGTGTCGGCCAACGGGCTCCCGCTCCGATCCTTACGAAGGGCGAGACGCCCCCCGTGCCCCCGTGGGCAGTTCGCAAGGGACGGTGCTTCGGCGGAAGTTTGATGGAGCAAGCCTTCCGTAGAGTCCAGCGTGTCAATGAAGGCGTCAGCAGGAAGCGGAGCGGCAAAGACAACCCCGCAAGGCCGTTGACCGCCGGGCCGTCGGCACATCGCGGTCACACACCTTCCGTCGTGCCTAGCGAACCCCCTGACAGAAGGGGGTGAGCGGGGAGCGGCCAGTGCCTTGCGGAAGCACCGCGGCTTCCGGCCAGAGTCAACCAACTGCCCCCGGCCCATCGAGGCACAAGACCTCGCCGAGAGACGCAGCTAGCGTAGCGACAAGCGAGGCGAGCGGTCAGCCGTGGCGGCGAGTCAACCACTTTGCCTACTATGCCTCAAAAGACCGGCCAAGCTAGCCAAACTAGCGACGGGCAACAGGTTGCTGCTCTGGCTTCGCTCCTGGCACAACCTGTAGTGGGGGGACAATCAAGACAGAACGGCTGGTGTGGCAGCCTCAGAGACTCTCAGATCGGGCGGGCGATAATCCGCCACGCGCGTCGGGCGTTCCGCGTGGAGCAGTTCGCCAATCATCGGGGGATTCGACGACGAGACGACGACGACAACGACGACGATCGGGAACCCCAAGACCAGGGGCCAGACTCGACGCCAGTCGCGCCCCTTGAAAGTCCCGGGCCACCTGGTACAATGGGGCGGTGGCCTGTGGTTCCTTCGGAGTGCTGCCCATGCGTGGGAAGTCGCGTGTCAACGGCTTCGCGGTTGCCCTGGCGGCCCTGGCCGCCGGAGCGGGCTGCGGCGGGCTGAACCTCCTGAGCACCGAGGACGAGGTGCGCCTCGGCCAGGCACTGGCGAAAGAGGTCGAGAAGAAGCAGCGGCTGCTCCTCGACCCGGTGGTGTGCGGCTACGTGGCGGAGATCGGCGCGCGCATCGCCCAGGCGAGCGACCGCCGCGACGTGAGCCACCAGTTCAAGGTGATTGACAACCCGAAGCAGGTGAACGCCTTCGCGCTGCCGGGGGGCTGGGTCTATGTGTACAGCGGGCTGCTGCTTGCGATGGAGAACGAGGCGGAGCTGGCGGCGGTGCTCGCCCACGAGACGGGCCACGTGGCCGCCAAGCACTCGGCCAAGCACATCAGCAACCAGATCGGGATGAACCTCGCCCTCGGCGTGGCGCTCGGGGCCAACCCCAGCGTGCTCGCGGAGCTAGGCTCGCAACTCGTCACCGGCGCCGGCATCGCCAGGATGACCCAGCAGGACGAGTTCGAGGCCGACCGCCTCGGCATGGCGTATATGAAGCGTGCCGGCTACTCGCCGGCCGCCATGGCCGAGCTCCTGCGCAAGCTCAACGCCCTGCGGAACAGCCACCGCGACGCCCTCGGCCAGCTCTTCGCCACCCACCCGCTCACGGCGGACCGCCTCGCGCGCGCCAACGCCGTGGCGCTCAGCCTGGGCATCGAGGGGCTCGTGGCCCCCGGCGTCTACAACCAGCGCCTCGCCACCCTCAAGGCCAGGCACCCGAACCCCCTCGGCAAGAAGCAGCCGCCGTCGGGCCGCGGCCCGGCCGAGGCCGCGCCGAGCAGCTCCGTGGCCGCGGGCGCCGAGACGAAGAAGGCCCCCGAAACCAAGCAGGACCCTCCCATGATCTGCCGCAACCTCACGAAGGGCAACGTGGTCGTCTCTCGCCTCGCCATCGCCACGTCGTGGGACGACCGCCGCCGCGGGCTCCTCGGCCGCACGAGCCTCGAACCCGGCGAGGGCATGCTCCTCGACCCCTGCCGCTCCGTCCACACCATCGGCATGAAGTTCCCCATTGACATCGTGTTCCTCGACCGTGACATGAAGGTGGTGGGTCTGAAGGCGGAGGTGAAGCCTGGCTCGCTCAACAACACGTGCCTGAAGGCCCGCAGCACCCTCGAGCTGCCCGCGGGCACCGCGGCCGCCAGGCGCCTCGAGCTGGGCGACGCCCTCCAGGTGCTCCGGGCCGACAAGGCGGAGGAGAAGGGGCAATAGGAAAACCCGAAATTCCAAGCACCAAATCCGAAACAAACTCCAAACCCGAAATCCCAATCACCGAAACAACGACGTCACACCGTGTCACTCTCTCGGTGTAGTTGTTTCGGAGATTGGTGCTTTGAGCTTTGGTATTCCCTGGGATTTCGGATTTGGGATTTGCGCTTTCGGGCTTTCCCGCTTTCCCCCTCACAGCCCCTCTTCGTCGTCCTCGTCGTTGACACCGAAGATGCCGCTCGATTCGCGCGGGCGGCCTGGGTTGGGGCGGTCGGGGTCGTCGAGGATGCCTGCGCCGAAGCTGCTTGGGCGCTGGGGCGCGCCGGCGCGGCGCGGCGGCTGCGGGGCGGCCCCGGCCGGCTGCGGCTCCTCGCCCTCGAAGCGCCCGCCCTCCCGGAAGATCATTTCCTCGCCAATCGGCGCGAAGAAGTCGGCCGCCTCGCGCAGCTCGCGGCCAACGCTCCGCTCGAAGGCGTAGACCTCCACCTTCACCCCCAGCGCCTTCAGGGCGTGGACGAGGTCAACAAAGTCCCCGTCCCCGCTCACCAGCACCAGCACGTCGAGCTTCGGGGCCAGCATGAGGGCCTCCACCGTTATGCCGATGTCCCAGCCCCCCTTGCGGGTGCCGTCGGGCCGCACCCTCGGCTCCTTCGTCCTGAGCTCGAAGCCCACCTCGCGCAGCATCGTGAAGAAGGAGCCCTGGTTGTTCCCGTCGCGCATCGCGTAGGCGATGGCGCGCACCACCTGCCGATTGCCCACCGCAGTGTCGAGCAGCCGCTTGTAGTTGAGCCGCCCGCGGAAGCAATCGTACGCCGAATAGAACATGTTCTGGACGTCCACCAGGACAGCCACCCGCTGAGCGGGACACGTCATGCTCATAGCATAGCCTTCCATTGATAGGGCCAAGCGTAACGGACGCCACACTATGGCCGCCATTCTAGCAAAAGCCCCCGGCCCGCGCAAGCGGCTTCCCAATCGTCGTCGTCCCCGTCGTCGTCCTCGAACCCTCTTGCCAGGAAAACGCCACCGGACTCGACGACGACGACGAGGACGACGGCGACGGCTGGGAACCCCAAGATCGGGTGCCCCACTCCGGGGCCGCCTGCGCGCGCGGCGAAGCGCCGGCCCGTGAACTGGACCAACCCTACGCCCGTCACACTTGGCCCACCAAGGGCGCTTTGGCGGTCCGGACGCTTCCGGGGCGGTCCCGCCATAGTGGGCCAAGCTCACACATGGTCCACTATGGGTGTTCTGGCGATCCGGACGCATCCGGGGCCGTTTTGCCCATAGTGGGCCAACTGCGCGCCTGATGTTTGACACACTATGAGAGCTCTTGCTCCCCGGGCGGCTCCGGGGCCTTCCCGCCTCACCCCCCCTCCCGCCGCCAGCCCGAGGCGGGCGTCGGTTCGGCGGGCGTCTCGGCCAACTGGCTCACGCTCCGATCCTCACGAAGGGCGAGACGCCCCCCGTGCCCCCGTGGGCAGTTCGCAAGGGACGGTGCTTCGGCGGAAGTTCGATGGAGCAAGCCTTCCCTGGTAGAAGGGGGTGAGCGGAGAGAGGCCAGTCCCTTGCCGAGCGACAAGCGTAGCGGGCGGTCAGCCGTGGCGGAGTGTCAACCACTTCTCCACCCGGCCTCAAACAAGCGGCCAGACTGGCGAGACTGGCGACGGGCAATATGTTGACAGCGTCCCAAGTCCTTGAGATCGTGGGTGTGCCTGCGGCCGGTCCGTCGGGGGCTTTGCCCCCGAACCCCCAGGATTTTCCGCTTTCGGGCCGCCGGCACCCCAACAGGAAAATGGCCGCGCTGGCCTCCAAGAGACGTGCCGGTGGCCGAATGCGATAAATCCCAGGGGGTCTGGGGGACTGCTCCCCCAGAGGCGAGTTCGCCTTTGCGTTCCCGCGGCGCGGAGAGCGTCGCCCGGGGAGGC
>VGYW01000617.1 GCA_016872875.1 Planctomycetota bacterium
GGCGCAATGACGCGAGGCCTCGAGAGAGATGAGCCCGCATCGGACCGACACTCCTGCCGACCTCGAAAAGCCCCGCTCTGCGGGAGCCCAGGGGATCCGTCGTGAAAAAAACTTGACTTTCCACATGCCGGCTTCGCTCAGGGCAGGCTCTGGGCTGATATGGTACGCTCCGTTCGGAGCTTCGGAGCTTCAGAGCCCAAGGATGTCACCACGATTGGGGGCCAGACTCGCCGAGGCTCCCTCACTTGACTGCCGCCTGCCATGCGGCATAATAGAGGAGGGATGGCGGTTCGGCCGGATTGCGGCGCGGGTCTGGAGGTGAAGACGCGTGAGAGAAGAACAGGCGGACTGGCGAGGCCTGCTCGCCGCTGACCCAAGAATCCTGCGGGGCAAGCCGGTGATCAAGGGCACCCGGGTTCCAGTGCGAATCGCCGTTGGCTCTCTGGCGGCGGGGATGTCGGTCGAGCAAGTCTGCGAGGAGTACTGCCTTACCCCAACCCAGGTCCACGCCGCACTCAGCTACGCAACAGGGGTCCTGGCAGACGAAGAGGTCTATGCGCTGGCTGATTGATGCCCTGCTCTGCTGCTCGTGTCTGCTGGCCGAGGCCGCTCTTGCCGGGGAGCGGGCGATCGTCTTCGAGGACGCCACGGCCTCCTCGGAGCTCGCGAAGCGCCTGGTCGGCATCATGAACCACGCCGCGGCGTGCGGAGACGTTGACGGCGACGGCTCGCTCGACCTCTATATCGGCAACTTCTGCGACCGGCCGGCAGCCCTCTACAAGGGCGCCGATGGCCCCGTCCCGAACATCCTCCTCCTCAACAAGGGCGGCAGGTTCGTGGACTCCGGCCAGGCCGCCGTGGCACTCAAGGGGCGCACGAGTGGCTCGCTCCTGGTGGACCTCGACAACGACGGCGACCCCGACCTCTACACGACGAACAACTCGGTCCGCGGCATCTTCATCCCCAACAAGCTCTTCGAGAACGTCGGCGGCAGGTTCCGCGACGTCTCCGAGGGCAACGCCGCCTGCATCCAGATGGGCGGGCGGAGCGCGAGCGCCGTGGACTTCGACGGCGACGGCCTCCTCGACCTCCTGGTGTGCGAGGACGTGCCCGGCCGCACACGCATCTTCCGAAACAAGGGCAAGCTCCAGTTCGAGGATGTGACCGCGAAGGCAGGCATCCCCGACCGCCTGCCCGGCCTGGGCGTCATCACGCCCGACCTCAACCTGGACGGCTATCCCGACGTCTTCGTGACCCCCGCCAACCGCCTGCTGCTGTCGAGGGGGGACGGCACGTACCGCGAGGCGACCGAGGCGGGGAGCGTCCTGCGCTACAAGCCGCCCGAGGGCGACCCCTGCGGCGTGGCGTTCGCCGACGTTGACCGCGACGGGGACATGGACATCGCCATCGCCGACCACTCGAAGAAGCCCGGCGCACGGCAGCACCTCTTCCTGAACCTCGGCCTCAAGGGCGGAGTCCCGGAGTTCCGCGAGGTCTCCAAAGAGGTCGGCCTCGACTACATCTTCCCCAACCAGAACGCGCAGGGCATTCTCATCAAAAGCGCGCACATCGAGTTCGGGGACTTCGACAACGACGGCTGGCCCGACCTCTTCGTGGCCGCCACATACGATGAGGGCGGGCGCGACCTCCCCTTCGTCGCCCGCAACCTCGGCCGCGGCCCCGATGGCCTGGTGCGTTTCCTCCCGCCGCCCGTGGCCAGGGTCAACGCCTACTTCCCATCAGGCCCCGTGGGCGACTACGACCGGGACGGGCGGCTCGACATCGTGCTCCCGAGCTGGTTCCCTGAGATTCCCTCACGCCTCTTCCTCAACCGCTCCCAGGGCAACCACTGGCTCGAGGTGCAGGTCGTCGGCAAGCGCATCAACCGCTCCGGCATCGGCGCAAGGGTGAAGCTTTATCCCGCGGGCAAGCTCGGCGACGACCGCTCCCTCCTCGGCTGCCAGGAGATCGCCACCGGCCAGGGCTTCTGCTCCGGCCAGGAGCCCGTCGCCCACTTCGGCCTCGGCCCGGCCACCCGCTGCGACATCCAGGTGACCCTGCCCTTCGGCAAGGGCACCCTCACGAGGAAGGACGTTTCGGCGGACCAACGGCTCGTCATGACTGATGAGGCGGCCACGCAGTAACGTGCGTTCAGAAGTACTCTCCCGGCGGAAGGACTGAAGCGGCAATCACCTCGCCTCGTTCTCTGTGCCATTGAGCAATCCGCAGCCGACGCCCCTTGGCGTACTCAAGGATATCGTACCGCCCGTGAACGCGAAGCAACTCAGCCAGGGAATCCGACGGCGGTTCAGGCGACACCAGAATAGCCAGACTTGGCTTCACCACCAGGCCGTAACCAAGAAGTTGGCACACGTTCATGAGTGTCGGCGGGCCCGCCTTGCACTCCACCAACACTATCCTGTTCGATGCTCGCCCGAGGACGAAGCCGACCACGTCAACCCGGATGTCCCAGTGTTCAGCCTGCGGGAACGCTGCTTGGATGCCCAGCTTCCGGATGACCCTCGACACAGGCCACCTGTGGGAATCCTCAACGATGACTCGCGAACGGGGGTGTCGGTCGGACAAGCATCTTTGCAGCCAACCAACTACCGGGCCATACAAGCCGGTTTCACTGGCTGGTGACTTCCTCATCTTCCTCCTCGAACATCGCGATCTGTGGGTGCCGCTTGCCCTGTTTGCATCCGAGTGCCAAACATATCTTGAAGGCGGCGTTGAAATTGTGTTCTTTGTGAAAGTTGCCTGTAGCACGATTTGGTGTGAAAGGGGCTGCACATCGACGTTCACTTCGAGTAACTCGTTCACCCTGCGTCTAACTTCGTCAAGCAACAACCTCAGCTCCCTCTCCCTGTTCAATGCGAGGCTGCTCCCAGGCAGGGTCGTCATCACCTCCAGCCTGAAAGGGAACTGGATTCTCAACGTACGGACCTCGCCTCTGGTCTCGAAGGACCTGCGTGCCAAGATCATGCCAAGAAGGTAGGCCACGTCCACGTCGAGGTAGTCTACGGCCTGTTGCATGGCTCCCTCTCTACCGAAGCTTGCGGGGTTTGGAGGGCTTGAGGAAGATCAGCAAGAACTCGTGCGCCCGGTTCACCCTGAACACGGACGGGTAGCCAAGAGGGCGCATGTTGTTGTACTCCCGCCTCCTGTCCCAAATGATCATGTCGTCGTAAACGAAGCCGATCCTCTCCATGTGGCGGGCGAGATCCGCATGGAAGGGATAGAAGACGTCCTTCTTCCGAATATCCATCACGTTGACTACGCAGTACTTCCCGGGCTTTAGCACCGTAAGGACGCCGCGGAAAACGTTGCAAAGGGCATCAACAAAGCCCCAGTAGTCGCTTATCCTGGATATGTCCTCTGGCGCGGCTCCATAGTCCCTGGTCGCTTTGCCGTCGGCGGTCCGCTGCTGGCTTAAGATGTCCCAATACGGCGGTGATGTGACGCACAGGTCAACGGAGTTGGGTTCAAGAAACTCGGTGATCCTCCTCGCATCGGCATCGTAGATTCTATATGCATCGTCCTCAAGTGGGCTGTCTTGCTGGGCGGCGCTGGCGAAGAAACCCCCATGCTGAAGCCTGCGCCGGGCGAGGTCCACATACTTGGGGTAGACCTCGAAACCGATACCGAACTTGCCCATTCGCGCGCACGCCACAAGCGTGGAGCCTGACCCCATGAAGGGATCAAGGACCACCCGCTCGTCGCACCGCGTGAAGCAGTTCGCCAACCGCTCCACGAGCATGGAGGGGAACATTGCGGGGTGGTGGAGGCCACGTTCCTCTGGCGTCTTCTCGATGTCGCTCCAGATGCTGATCGAGTTGCGCTGCCACTCCTTGCCGTCGAGGTCGTTGGCGCGCTTGCGCGAGCGCGCGCGAGGCGCGGGGGGCAGGAACTCAACGGACAGAAATGCCTCTCTGTTGACGGAGCTCACAGGCGGACCCCTGCTTCCTTTCAACCAGCGCACCTCTCATAGAGTATCCACTGGCTCCCCCGGAGTCAAGGGCGAAAGCGCCGATGGCTATGGCCCCTAGTCCTGGTAGTTCTCTTCGGCCCCGAAGCTCCGAAACGGAGCGTACTATAGCAGCCCAGGGCGGAGCCCTGGGAAGGGGGACGGGCCAGATTCAGCCCTGTAGGGGCGTACTGACCCCCGTAGGCATGATGTGGTGCCGGGGCCACATAGTACGCCCCGTCAGGGCTGACCTTACCGGTCGCCCTTTCCCAGGGCTTCGCCCTGATCTTTGCCCACATCTTCTGGGGGCTGGGGTTTAGCCCCCGAATGGGGGCGTGTGAGCCGTAGCCCAG
>VGYW01000618.1 GCA_016872875.1 Planctomycetota bacterium
ACTGCGTCGCCGCACTCCAAAATGGCCCGCGCCCTTGGCGGCGGGCTCGCCCGCTCCGCGGGCAAGGAAAGCGGCGACTGCGTCGCCGCACTCCAAAATGGCCCGCGCTCTTGGCCGCGGGCGGGGAAAGCGGCGACTGCGTCGCCGCACTCCAAAATGGCCCGCGCCCTTGGCGGCGGGCTCGCCCGCTCCGCGGGCGGGGAAAGCGGCGACTGCGTCGCCGCACTCCAAAATGGCCCGCGCTCTTGGGGACTCAGGGGGCGCGGAAGGCTTCCTTGGCGAGGTCGTAGCGGCGCATGCGCTCGTAGAGAGCGCGGCGGGAGATGCCGAGGGCGTTCGCGCTGGCGCCGACCTCGCCCTTGTTCTCGCGGAGCGTGGCCTCGATGACGGCGCGCTCGGTGCGCTCCATCTCGTCCCGCAGGCGGCCGGCGCCGGCGGGCAGCGAGAGGTGGCGGGCCGAGGCGAACGCCTCGTCGAGGGTGAAGCCGCCGGCGACGCCGCCCTGGGCGGTGATGGCCATGCGCTCGACGGCGTTCTTGAGCTCGCGGACGTTGCCGGGCCAGGCGTGGCGGCCGAGGTCGGCCAGCGCGGCCTCGGGGAGGCGTGGGACGGGGATGCCGTTGCGCTCGGCGGCCTGGCGGAGGAAGAAGGCGGCGAGGAGCGGGATGTCCTCGCGCCGCTCGCGGAGGGGGGGGACGGCGATGGTGAGGACGGCGATGCGGTGGTAGAAGTCCTCGCGCATGCGGCCGGAGCGCACCTCGTCGGCCAGGTCGGCCTTGGTGGTGGCGAGGAGGCGTATGTCCACCTTGCGGGGCTTGTCGCCGCCGAGGGGGACGACGAGGCCGTCTTCGAGGACGCGGAGGAGCTGGACCTGGGCGCGGAGGGGGATGCTCTCGATCTCGTCGAGGAGGAGGGAGCCGCCGGAGGCGCTGACGAGTTTGCCTGCGCGCTCGGCGTCGGCGCCGGTGAAGGCGCCCTTGGCGTGGCCGGACAGCTCGCTCTCGAGCGTCGTCTCGGGCAGTGCGCCGGCGTTGAGGGGGACGAATGGCCCCCTGGCCCTGCGGCCCTCGGCGTGGAGGGCGCGGGCGACGAGTTCCTTGCCTGCGCCGGTTTCGCCGACGATGAGGACTGGGGCGTCGGTGCGGGCGAGGGCCTCGATCTGCTCGTAGAGGTCGAGCATGGGGCGAGAGCGGCCGATCATGCCCATGCGACCGTCCTCTTCGGGCGAGAGCATCCTCAGGCGGCGCCGCAGGTCGGCTGCCTCACGCCTGAGGGTGACGCGCTCGACCGCCCTGGCAACGCACGCCAGAAGCACGTCGTCCTCAAAGGGCTTCTCGACAAAGTCGTAGGCCCCGGCCTTGAGGCAGCGGACGGCCATCGAGATGTCCCCGTGGCCGGTGATCATCACCACAGGGGCGGGGTGGCCGCGGCGCGTGAGCTCTGCGAGGAACTCCTCGCCGTCCATCCCGGGCATCTTGACGTCGGTGACGACGGCGCTGGCCTCCGGCAGACCCGGCCAGGCGAGCGCGGCCTCAGCCGAGGAAAACGCCTGCACCGCGTAGCGCCGAAGGCGCAGCATCTGGGCAATGGAGACCCGCGCCGCCTCGTCGTCGTCTATCACCACCACGGCAGTTTCTGACTTGCAGTTGCCGATTCCCGACTTGGGAGAATAGCTGGCGTTCATGAGAGCAGGCCCCACCTTCTGCTGGAACTGCCGATGAGCAATAGGCAATGGGCGATGTTCACGGGTGCTCCGTCGCTGCGCGCATCTCTTCGGGCTTGGGGAGGGGCAGACGGATGGTGAAGCGTGCGCCCTTCCCCGGCTCGCCCTCGGCGCCAATGACCCCGCCGTGGTCCTTCACGATTCGCTGGGAGATGGTCAACCCAAGCCCGGTGCCGTGGCCGTGCTTCTTGGTGCTGTAGAAGGGGGTGAAGAGCTTGGCGGCCTCCTCTGCCGAGAAGCCCTTGCCAGTATCGTTCACCTCGACAACCACCGGGCGATTGCCGCCATCCGCGAGCGAGGTCCTCACGGTCAGACGACGTGTCTCCGCCTCCTCCATGGCCTGACGTGCGTTAGTCAGGAGGTTCAGGAAGACCTGTTCGAGGCGCGTCTTATCGCCGAGGACTCCTGGCAGATCGGGAGCGAGCTCGAGGCTGGTCTCCACCCCCGTCAGGCGCAACTGCGGCATCAGGAACTCGACACTTTCACGGACAATCGAGTTGAGGTCGAGGAGGGCGAAGTGCCGCTCCGACTTGCGCGTCATCCCTCGCATCTGGTTGATAATCCTGGCGGCGCGGTCCACCTGCTCGGTGATCAGCCGCAGGTTGTCCTTGACCTCCTCAGGGGTGCCCGCGCCCTGCTCGACCATGAACAGGGCGTTCCTGGCGAAGTTTCGGATCCCCGTCAGCGGCTGATTGAGGTCGTGAGCCACCGCCGCGGCCATCTCGCCCAGCTCAGCGAGGCGGGTGGAGTGAACGAGTTGGTCCTCCTGCCTGCGGGCCAGCTCGGCCAGTTCGCGGCGCTTCGCCTCCGCCTCCTTGCGGGCCGTGATGTCGTAGGCATTCACGAGCACCGCGCGCGCGCCGGCGTATTGGGCGACCGAACTCAGCATGTCCGCCCACAGCGTCGAGCCGTCGGCACGCACCAGCCTGCACTCGTAGTGGAGGTCCGCGAACCCCTTCGCCTCGCGTTCGGCCACTAGGCCGCGAACCCTCGGCTGATCCTCGGGCGAAATGAGTTCCCAGACACTCTTGGCGACGAACTCCTCTGGCCGACGGCGCAGCATGTCCCCCAGGCGCGTGTTCGCAAAAGTGATGCAGAAGTCCTGATAGCGGTAGACGAGAATCCCGGTGAGAGACTTCTCGACTATGAGCTTGTGCCGCTCCTCAGAGAGCGCTACGGCCCGCTGGCCCTTGGCGACCTTCTCGCTGAGCGCCGCGACGCAGATGCCTACCACTACCGTAAACACCGCTCGCGCCGCGTCGCGCCAGGCCGAGCTGGCGGCAATCCCGAGAGGATGGAACGACAGGATGAGCACCCCGAGCGCCACTGCCACCGCCACCCCTCTGCGCCCCCACCACAGGCACGCCAGCACGACGGGTATGTAGGCGAAATGGGTATAGACCGCGTCAGCCGCGTAGACCAGATTCACATACACGCTGCCGCCAGCATATAGGGCCACGAGCGCGCCCACGATGAATAGGCGGCCGAACTGGCCGGTCCCGCTCCTCCCCAGGCACTCGTGAATCGAAGGCTTCATATAGCCACATTCTATCCTCAGGCTCTCCGCGGCGTCAAATCGCCTCGCGGCGCAAGCACCGTCGCGCCGTCCTGAAGGGCGTACGGAGTGGGGGACGGCGGCTCGTGACCCGGACGGCCCCAGAAGGGCCGAAGGTCCTTCGGCGTCAGCTCGGCCTGGATGGTGTCCACCTGCCCCAGAGCTTTCCGCAGGCGCACCTCGAAGGCGGACATGGCCTTTGGCAACCGAATGGTCACGGGGTACGGCTCGGCCCGGACGGTACGCTCTACGCCGTGGTCAGCGCCGGGGCGGGTGTGCCGAACTGGAGCGCCCAGCGGCTGGTGGCTCTCACCCGCGACGGCACGTTCCAACGAGAAGACCGGCCAGACCGAGAAGCTGAAGAACATGGAAGTTCACGCCCAAGGGCGGCATGATCGCCTGCCAGAAGGGCCACTACGCCTGGGACCGCGCCACCCAGGCCTACGACGGCCAACCGGATGTAGACCCTTCGCTCAAGACCGTGGATGCCGCCTGCTTCGCAGCGGGCAGCAGCGAGTTCACGTTCATGAAAGTCAAGGTCACGGGCGCGGAGTGGATGCACTTCGGCCTCAGCCAGATCTTCCTGGGCGGCTGCAACTGCGAGAACACTCGCTTCGACGTGGACCCCTTCGGCCGGGTCTGGTATCCCGACCTCGGCCGCTACCGCGTGGGGGTGCTCGACACCAACGGCAACCTGATCACCACCTTCGGCAGCGACGGCAACGCCGATAGCTGCGGCCCCGAGAGCAAGGACAAGCAGTTGGCTGAGCCGGAAATCGCGTTCGCCTGGCTCATCGGCGTGGGAGCTACGGACAAGTTCGCCTACATGGGCGACGGCCTCAACCGCCGGCTCCTGCGGGCGAGGCTGGTCTACGCGGCAGAGGAGACGTGTGAGCTCAAATGAGAAGGAGAACGACACCGCGCAAGCCCCCACAAGGAGGATTGCCTCCGTGGCCTCCGAAGTGCATTGCTCCGGGCAACTTTATCGTTATATGACACTGCTAAGTACTGATGTGGG
>VGYW01000619.1 GCA_016872875.1 Planctomycetota bacterium
CTGGCGCAACCGCGGCGACGGGACGTTCGCGGACGCGACGGCGGATGCCGGGCTAGACTACGCCTTCCCCGGCCCCCCCGAGTGCCTCGCGGCCTGCGACTACGACGGCGACGGGCGCCTCGACCTCTTCGTCGGCTGCTTCGAGCACCCCGACCCCAAGCTCGCCTCCATCGGCCAGCCAGCATTCCTGTTCCGCAACACCGGCAGAGGCCGCTTCGAGGACGCCACCCAGGCCTCCGGCATCAGCGCCGGCGGCAACTACTGCACCCGCGGCGCCGCCTGGGGCGACTTCAACAACGACGGGCGCCCCGACCTCTACGTGGCCAACTACAGGCTCCAGCCCAACCAGCTCTGGGTGAACCGCGGCGGAAGGTTCACCGACGACGCCGCCGCCCTCGGCGTCCGCGGAACCCCAGGCACCGGCCAGTACGCAGTCGCCTTCGGCCACAGCGTGGCCGCAGCCTGGGGCGACCTCGACAACGACGGCGACCTGGACCTCGGCGTCACCAACGTCGCCAGCACCAGATTCCTCGAGTTCTCAGACCCCCTCGCCCTCTACATCAACGGCGGGAAGAAGGACAACTGGCACTTCCAGGACGCCCTCTGGACCTCCGGCATCCGCTTCCAGGAGATGGCCGCCGAGATGGGCTTCTGCGACGTTGACAACGACGGCGACCTCGACGTCCTGCTCACCGCGATGTTCAAGGAGCGCCCCACCGCCCTCTACCAGAACGTCGGCTCCAACAAGTTCCAACCCGTCACCTGGCGCTCCGGCCTCCGCGTCTTCAACGCCTGGGGCCAGGCGTGGTTCGACAAGGACAACGACGGGGACATGGACGTGGCGGTCGGCAGCGCGGAAGGGCTGAGGCTCTTCGAGAACAAGATGGGCGAGTCCTCGTGGCTGCGCGTCCAGCTCGCGGGCAAGCGGAGCAACGCCCTCGGCATCGGCGCGCGGGTCAGCGTCGTCGCCGGCGCACTCACGCAGATTCGCGAGACCACCTGTGGCTCCGGCACCACCTCCCAGAGCTCCGCCGTCGCCCACTTCGGCCTCGGCAGCCACAAAGGCACAGCCGAAATCACGGTCCGCTGGCCCGACGGCCGCGAGCAGCGCCTCCCCGCAAGCCCAATCAACAAGCTGGTCAAGATTGAGGAGCAGTGAGGGACGAACTCCCCATCGTCCTCGTCCCTCGTCCGTCGTCCTCGTCCTCGAAGGCCCTGGTTGCCTTCTCGTCCCCACGCTCCCGCGTGGGGACGAGATGGGGGTCGAGGACGAGGACGCTTCAGGGGGGGCCAAGGCCGGCCCAGCGAAGGCCGCGCTCGAACTTCGACATGCCCGACGCGGTGAGGCCGTGGGTGCGGCGGAGCTCGCCGGCCGCCGCCGCCAACAGGTCGCGGTCGCCGTCCAGCGACTCCAGTTCCGCCTCCAGCAGCACCAGCTCGCCGGCCGGGCCGAAGAAGCGCGCGCGGTCGAGCGCCATCTCGATGCACTCGCGCGGCCCGTTGCTCACCGCGGCCAGGCGCCGCAGCGTGACCACGATGAAGAGCGGCACCACCGGCTCGCCGCCCGCCAGCCAGCGCACCAGGCGGCCTGGCGGCTCCTCCATGCGCAGAAGGCAGCCGATCGAGGGGTTGTCTATCTCCTGCTCGAACTCCTCGCGCTCGTGAAGGCCGCCGCTCGCGCCGCCGAGGCCCTTGAGCGTGGCGAAGGCGCGGTGGCCCACGTGGCGCAGGCGGCACGCGTAGCCCGCGCGGGCCAGCCGGAAGCTCGCCGTGTCAACGTAGGTGTCCTGCTGAAGCCGCATCCCGCGCGGCAGCACGCGCAACTGGCCGATGCGCTCCACGCGGCCCAGGGCCGCAAGGGTCGCCTCGTCCGGCACCACCAGCTTCGCCTCTAGCTCGCGCATCTCCCTTCTCCTGGCCTGCCCGAAGTCTACCCGCTCCCCACGCCCCCTGTCAAATCCCAAAGGCCCCCGGGAGTCTGGCGCGTCACCTCCGGGATTGCCTCAAGCGCCCACTCGTCCTCGTCGTCGTCGTCCTCGTCGAGTCCGATGGCTCTCTCCGTCATCAGAGGATTCGACGACGAGGACGACGACGACAACGACGACGATTGGGAACCCCAAGACCAGGGGCCACCTCGGAAAACACGGCCCCGCTTGCGTCGCGGCGGGGGGGAGGGTATTATCATGCAGCAATGTGCCGCCTTACTCCGACCTAGTAAGTGACGCCCGTGGACAGTGGCGAGCCAACCCCGGCGGCCGATGCCGCCCTCGTGGCCGACGTGGTGGAGGGCAACACGGAGGCCTTCGGCGACCTGGCCAACCGCTACAAGAGCCTCGTGACCAGCTTCATCGCCGCACGAGTGGCCGCGTCGGAAGTCGAAGACCTGGCTCAAGATACGTTTCTCCGGGCCTTCCGCATGCTGGCCTCGCTACGCGACCCGGCTGCGTTTGCGTCCTGGCTCCTTGGCATCGCAAGCCACGTGTGCGTGGACTGGCACCGCTCCCGGCGCCGTCACGCACCCCTCGAGGACGAGGACCTGCTCGGCCCAGGCGCCGCCCTCGGACCCCGCCGCTCGCCCGCCGAGCCGCCCGACGCCGAGGCCGAGCGACAGGAGGCCGCCCGCCTCCTCCTCGAGAGCCTCGACCGCTTGCCCGATGCCTATCGCGCGACCCTCGTGCTCAAGCACATGGAGGGCCTGCGATGCGAGGAGATCGCTGAAAGGCTTGGCCTGGCACTGGGCACTGTGACCAGCCGCCTGGCAAGGGCATACAAGCTCCTGCGAGACCGCCTCGAGGGACTCGCGGACACGGAACGGAAGCAGACGGAATGAACTGCGAACGCTTCGACGACCAGGCCGAGCTGTATACCGTGGGCGAGCTGCCGCCAGAGCTCGCCGCAGAGGCCGAGGCGCACCTGGCCGCCTGCCCCGCGTGCCGCCAGCGCGCGGCGGCGGCCAGGCGCCGCCTCCGGGCACTCGACGCCGCGCTCGCCCCCCACCGGGCACCCGAGGGCTTCGTGGCCCGCACGATGGCCCGCATCCGCGCCGAGGCCGCGCCCCTGAGGGCCGAGCCGCTCCGACGCCGCGTGCTCCGCTACGCGGCCATCGCTGCGGCGGCTGCACTCCTGGCCATGGCAGGCTACGGCCTCCTGCGCCCAGGCGGCGACTCCTGGCTCGAGAACGGCACGGTCGCCGTCCTCGGCCCCAACGCCCGCCCCCTCGGGCCGCGCCAGGCCCTCAAGCCGGGCGACGTGTTGGCCACCCCCGCCGGCGGCAGCGCCACGCTGGCCCTCGCCGGCGGCCGCCTCCGCGTGGCGCTCGCTCCCCTCACCACCGTGCGCATCGCCGACCCCAGCACGGGCACGGCGCTCCAGCTCGTGAGCGGCGAGGTCTACTGCACCGGCTCCAAGGCCGAGGGCACCCCCTCCGTGGCCTGCCCCCTGGCCAACGTGGCGGCGGGGCCGGGCGTCGTGAGCCTCCACGTGACCCCCGAAAAGGGCGCCTCACCACCCGCCAACGGCGCCGAGCCGTTCCAGGGCACCGTCACCCTCGCCTCCCACGACGGCACGGCGCGCGTGATGGCGTCCGGCCGGGGCCTCGCCGCCATCCCTCTCGAGCAGGGCCACGTCCTCGCCCTGAGCAGCGACCGGCGGCGCGCGCTCCTCACGCCCGTCGGTTTCGAGCAGCTCCGTGAGGTCCTGAACGCCGAGCGGCGGGCCGCGGCGGCCCGCCATCGCGAGCTGGAGTGGCGGTGCGACACCCTCATGGGCGGCATCCAGTGGGTGGCAGACCCCGATCGTGTCCAGGTCCTTCGGTGGGCCGACGAGCTTCAGGAGGCGATGGGCCAGTTGCGCGCCGTCCAGGCCGAGCTCGACCACCGCCTCAAGCTCCTCGAGCGCTCCCAGGCCGAGGGCCGCCGCGTGTTCCGCCTGAGCCCCCCGCGCCGCTGAGGCCCGCCCCGAATCTCCCCTCCCCATCTCCATCCACAGCGCCCCGCGCCGAGAGCATGGCCCACAGTGCTGGTAACCACATCGAGTTCCGAAGCTCCGCACGGAGCGTACTATATCAGCCCAGGGCGAAGCCCTGATCTTTGCCCACATCTCGGGGCCTTGTAGCCCGCCGACGCGGGCGACCCAGCCGTAGCCCAGGGCGACCGCAGGGAGCCCTGGGATCGCGCGTCCCCCCCATCCAAGCCCCCGAAGGGGGCGTTTCACGCCCATTGAATCGCCCCGCTTCGGGGGCTCTACGCTGGCGGGGCCTTTTCCCAGGGCTCCCTTCGGTCGC
>VGYW01000620.1 GCA_016872875.1 Planctomycetota bacterium
TTGCGAAGCCCCAGAGCTTCTTCGGGGCATACGTGGCGCCGCAGGAGACGAGCGGGAACTGGAACCCGAACGCCGCGATGCAGGAGTTGCTGCGGCTGGCCTGGGGCGCGAAGGTGCTCTTCTCGAGTTCCTGGACGACGGCAAGCTGCTTGATCTCGCCCCGCTTGACGTGGGGCTCGAGGCCCTGGTAGATGTCCTGGAGGAAGAGCGTAGCGGTCGGCTCGGCCTCGGCGGCGGGCGGGAGGCTTGAGTTGCGGACAAGGGGTTTGAGCATCGGGCGAATTGGGCGGGCGCAGTACCAGCCCATGCCCTCCTGGGGCGCGAGCACGGTCGCCTGCTCGGTGCCGGCGTAGTCGCGGACGATGATGGTGCCGCGCTTGGAGACGAGGAAGTAGTCGTGGTCAATGGGCGTGGGGCTTTCGTAGGGGCCGCCGCTGGGCACCGGGCTGGTGTTGCCGCTGCCCTGGTCAACGCGGCCGATGGGGACCTCGGGCGTGAGGTTGCGGATGGCGGCCTGGGCGTTGACGCCCTTGGAGCGGTCAATGAGGCCGATGGCGCCGCGGCAGGCGCCGTTGTGGGCGACCATCGAGCAGATGATCTTGTCGGAGCCGGGCAGGCTGCGGGCCTCCATGAAGGTGCCTGGGCTGAGGACGCGGTTGCCGTAGAAGCTGCTGAGGCCGGTGCCGTCGGGGTTGATGGTCCACAGGCTCTGGATGGGGCAGGCGGGGCGGTCCACGTACTCCCAGCGGCTGTAGATGATGCGGCCGTCGTGCAGGACGCCGGGCGTGAAGTCGTTCAGGTAGTTGGCCGAGAGGCGCACCACGTTCCCGCCGTCGCGGTCCATGCGGTAGAGCGTGGGCGAGGTGGTGACGAAGCAGTAGGCGAAGGCGGGCTTGCGGTCGGAGAGGAAGGCGATGCCGCCGTCGGGGAGCCAGCAGGCGTTGAAGTTGTTGCTCTCCGTGTCCGTGAGCGGCTTGAGGTCCGAGCCGTCAATCTTGCAGCGCCAGACGCGGTACTGGTGGCCTGGCTCGCGGTCGGGCGGCAGGCAGCGGTCGAACTGGGCGCCGTAGGGCCGGCCGCCCTGCTTCCAACTGAAGAGGACCTCTGAGGCGTCGTAGCTCAGCTCGCAGTCGAGGATCTGGCCGTTCGGCGAGTCCACGATCTTCTTCTGGTCGCCCGTCTTGATGTCCACCACGTAGAGGGCGCCGCCGGGGCGATAGCCCTCGCAGTGATAGGTGTAGACGTGGGAGGGGTTCATCTCGTGGCGGTGGATGGCGAGGAGCTTGCCGAAGCCGAGACGCCCCTCGCGGAGCTTGGCGGCCAGGGCCTCGGACTCCACTGCCTCGCCGACGGCCGGCGTGAACTTGCCGAGGAGCGAGTCGGGCGGGCTGGCGGCGTAGACCTGCATCTCCGACGCGCCCGGATTCGGGCCGCCATAGGACGAGAGGAACTTGAGGGTGAAGGAGCGGACGGTGGCGGGCGCCTTGAGCGCGATGCGTTGCGGGCCGTGGCCGCTCTTGAGCTGGCCCGCCTGCACCGGCTTCTCGGCGCCGTCGAGGAAGAGCTGCCAGTCCTTCCAGTTCTCGTTCGGCACCATGGCGGTGCGGCCGAAGTAGACGATTTCGGCGACGGTGACGGGCTGGGGCCAGGTGAAGGTGATGGTGGCGCCGCCGCGGCCGTGTTTCTTGCCCTGGCAGGCCCAGGCCTGCGAGCGGTCCTCCTGGCCGCCGTTGTCGGGAATCTTCCCGTCGGCTACGAACCTGGCGAGGAACTCGCCGCTGAACTCCGAGTTGCTGGTGATCGTGGCCTTGGGGGCGAGGTTCTCCGTGCCGGCCGCCCCGCAAGGCGCGGCGCCGCACAGCACGGCGGCGAGCACGCCGAGGACGAATCGCGCGTTCACCACAGATTCTCCTTCCTTCCGGCCCCAGTTGCGGCGGGGTTCTTCGTTGCGCTCAGAATGGCCTCAAGGACTTGTCTCCGATTGGTCCGATGGTGATGGGCTCGACGACTCGACGCTGGCAGCCATCGCCCGGAGGTTCTCGAGCGTGGTGTCGGGGGTGGTGCCGGTGCCGCTGGAGAGGATGAGGCGGCGGCCTGCGGCCTGGCGGATGAGCTCGCGGGCCGCGGCGCGAACCTCGGCGGGCGTGCCGCGGCGGATGACGCCGTGCGGGTCGAGGCCGCCAAAGAGGACGATGCGGTCGCCGACCCTCGAGAGGAGGTCGGGGAGGGGGTGGACGTCGCTGCCGAAGTGCCAGACGTCCGCCCCGAACTGGAGGACCATGGCGACGTGGGCGTCGGAGTGGCGGCCCTCGTTGTGGTAGATGCGGACGGCGTGTGGGAACTCGGCGAAGATGGCCCTCTCGCAGGGCAGGATGAACTCGGCGACGGCGGCGGGCGGCACCTGGCTCACCACGTGGTCGGCCACGCAGAGGGCCTCCGCCCCGCCGGCCGCCGCGTCCTGCACCCGCAGCCACGCGATCAGGAAGTCCGTGACCAGCCGCATGAGGGCGTGGAGGCGCCGGGGGTCGTCGTACATGGCCAGGTAGAAGCGTTCGTAGCCCATGAGGAGGCCGGCGACCTCAGCCGGCCCCATCGCCATCGCCCAGCGCTCCATCTGGCGGCCCTGGGCGGCGAGCTTGCCGCGCATCGCCTCGCGTTGCGTGAGGACGAGCGGCATCAAGCCGTCGAGGCCGGCGCGAGGGGCCTTCAGGGCGTCAATCTCGCGGGGGTCGCGGATGGCCTCGCCGATGTAGGGCGCGCCGTCGTCGAACCACCGGAGCCGCCCGCCGAAGGCCGACACCTCCACGATGACCCCGAAATCCGCGAAGACGCCTGGCAGGATGAGTGCGTCGGGCAACAGCTCCTTGAGCCTGAGCTGGAGCCGCAGCTTCTCGTCCGCGTCGAAGTAGTAACGTAGGTAACTCTTCACCCCGCCCACCGCCCCCGCGTGGCAGGGGAAGAAGTCCCACACGGCGGGGAGCACCCCGGGCTTTTGCCCGCGCACGAGGGCAGCGAGGTCACGGTAGTCAGACATCGCCGGCGATTCTCCTCTTCGGAGTAAGGATAGCCCAAAGGGCGGCGGAGCGCAACCGCGGGAGCTATCGAGGGTTGACAAGCCGATTCGCCGTGTCGTAACATTGCTCCGGGATTTCTACCTCAATGCGGCCTGTGGCCGCAACCAAAGGGGATGATTGGATGGATGGATGAATGGATGATTGTCCGAGATTCATCCACCCATCCATTCATCCATTCATCCTCGACAACACGCGCGCAAGCCGCGCACGAATGACGACGGAAGGGTCTATCGGCCAGAAGGGGTTGCCATGGAGCTGCGGCAGGAGCTTGAGGCCGCTTACAACACGGCTTATGAGGCGCTGGCGAGGGGGGACTTCGATGGCTTCGTGGCCAGCATCTACGCCCCGGCGGGCATGGGCGAAGGGGCGCGCGAGCACTTCGGCGAGATCGCCGATGGCTTGATGAGGGTCATCGTCGAGCTCTCGGACGTGGCCTTCGTGGCGGCGAAGGCGGAGGGCGACCTTGCCGGCTACTACTGCGTGAAGCGCGAGCCGAACCGCGCGACCGTGCTGCTCACGGAGTTCGTCAGGGTCGAGGGGCGCTGGCGTCTCGCGCTTGAGGGCACCATCCACTCCTTCCCGCCCACAGAGGGCGAGGACCTGGTGGCGAAGGCGCGAGAGCTGGTGGACACCGTGAGGGGCCTTCGCCTCACGCCACGCGGGGCGCCCACCGGCCCAAGAGGAGTTCCAACCAATGGCTGAACGCACCAAGTGTCGCCTCCTTGTCAACCTGCCGTCGGGGGTGTTCCGGTGCCCCCAGCTCAAGGGCGTGTTCAGGCGGCTGGGCCGGCTGGCGACCCTGCGAAAGCGGTCGCACGACAAGCCCGAGGAGATCGCGAAGGACCTCGTCTGGGCCGACGCAGTGATTATGTGGGCCTGGCCGACGCTCACGCGGGAGATGTTGGCGGCATGCCCGCGGCTGCGGTTCGCGGGGCACATCAACCTCACGCAGGGCATCGCCAAGGCGGAGCTCGAGCACGGCCTGGTGGTCTCCGAGGCGCGCCACGGCTGGTCGCCCGCCGTGGCCGAGCTCGCGCTCGGCCTCATCCTGTGCGGCCTGCGGAAGATCAGCGACTACCACGCCGCCATGCGCGCCGGCACCGAGCACTGGGTGAGCGACTTCCCCGTTGACATTGACCCCGCGGAGCGGCAGCTCACGGGGCGGGCGGTGGGCATCGTGGGCTTCGGCGGGATCGGCCGCCG
>VGYW01000621.1 GCA_016872875.1 Planctomycetota bacterium
CCCTCAGCGGCGGCGGCCGCGAGCCGACAGTAGCCCCACTCGATGCCGACGTAGACCCCCTGCTTCCCGCCGGCATCGAAGACAGCGTAGGGGATGAACTCGCCGTTTGGGTGGGTGCGCACCTGGCGGTAGAAGGGCGGCTCCACAGGGTTGCGGTAGACCCCCGTCGGGTCCGGCGTCCCGCCGTCCGAGTGGAAGGTCCACATCGTCAGCGCGCCGTCTTCGGGCCGCGCCGCGAGGTCGAGGTGAACCGTCGGCTGCTCGAAGAGCGTGACCGGCTTGTCCGACAGGTTGGCGATCTGAAGCGCGTGGTGCACCGGCCCGCGCCCTGGCCGCGCCCACCAGACGGACCGCAGCTCCAGGGGCGGACTCTCGCAGACGAAGCGGAGCGTGAGCTTCTGGCCGTCCGACTTGTCGAGCGCGCCCTCCTTGAACCGCCACTTGAGCTCCTGCTCGGCCCCGCCGACCGCGGCCTTGGCCAGGAGAGCGAAGGCCGATCCCTCCGCCGTCCAGTTCCAGCCCGCGGCCGGATTGCTCAGTTCGTAGATGCACAGTTGTCCCTCGCTCGTCGCTCCGACGGTCAGCTTCGTGTCGTCGGTCGCAATGGTCCACGCCTCCACTCGCGCGCCGAGCTTTGGTCTCGGGGCTGTGAGCGATTCTTCCATCAGAGGCGCTCCTCCTGACGCGGGTGCAAGGAAGTGCCACACTGCCGCGTTGCCGAGCGAGTCGGCGTGGGGGTTGCCCGCCTGGATGTCGGCCGCGACGTCCCTCGCCAGGTCCCACGCGCGGCCGGCTCCCTCGGCCTCGGAGACCGCCAGCTCGATGACGGTCGAGTCGCAGAAGTGGTTCTCGCGCGGGCCGATCCGCAGGGCGATGGCGTCGCCCTTCTGAACGGCCACGGCGGCGAGCTTGGCTGCCTCGGCGGGCGACGGGATTGGCCTGGTTCCGCCGCGCTCGTTCACACCTGCCGCGAGCACCTTCTGGGCGGCCTGGGTCTCGTGAATGATCGCCCAGGTGACGCCGTCGCCCCCGCTGGGATGGGCATGCACCACCTTGGCCCGCACGCTGACCTTCCCGGCGATGGGGCTTTGCCAGCCGACCGCAGCGTCGCGCTCGGGGCTGGGGTGAACGAACACGCTCCGCGGCGGAACCGTGATGACGCCGTCGAGGAGCTTGGCCGCCTCGGAGCCGCCGTTGGCCATGACGAACGGCGTGTCCCACTTGCCCCACCCCCGGCACGCGGCCACGGGCGAGGCGAACTTCTCCCTCAGAAGCTCCTGGGGCGAGAGCAGGCGGAGCTTGCGCGGCGTCTGCGCGTTGGCCGGGCCGCTGCCCGCCAGGCCGAGCGTCGCGGCGGCAACCAGCGCACACAAGCCCATCCGCCGTGGCGTCAACACCTGGTCTCTCCTTGAACCCCAGGGAGCATACCGATCCGCTACAGGTCTGTCAAGCCGCCAGGCACACCCGCTCCCCCCGACTCAGAGAATGCCAACTCCCGCCCCCGTGACGGGCGCGCTGTGGCGACGCGCTATCCCAATAACGGAGGGAAGGAGGTGTGCAACGGCAGCCCTGTTGAACCGACCGCAAAGCCGCTCGGTTCGATAAGGTGTGGGCGGGGCCTCTGCGCCGCGCGGCATAGGGACTTCGCGGGCTGGTGGGAAATGCGGCCTCGGGCTGGAGTGCGGCCTTCAGGCCGTGACAGGAAGATACGGGCTGAAGCCCGCACTCCAGCCCGCAGTCCAAACAGGGCGGGTCAGCCGACGTAGGCGCGGACGCCGTCGAACCAGTGGTCGGGCGGGATGAAGCCGCCCCAGGCGGCGTCGCTCGCCCAGAAGATGCCATTCACGACCTCGATGACGTCGGTGTCGCCGTCCGCGAGGTCCTCCGTGATGAGGCCCCCCACGGTCAGCGAGTTGAGCATCCAGGCGTGGATGGAGGTGTTGGTGAAGTTGCCGCGGACCCTGATGGCGCCGCCGATGTCGTGGCCGATGCGCCAGTCCCCGCCCAGGACGGAGCCTCGGATGGCGACCTTCATGAGGGCGAGGGGAATGGCCGGCGCGCCGCGGAGATTCAGGCTGGCCTGGAAGTCGCCCGCCAGCTTGGCCGGGAGCCCGGGCACCTTGCCGCCCCGCGTGGCAAGGCTGGCTATCCAGGGCGTGGCGATCACGTCGGGCGTGCCGTCGGTGTCGAGCCATTCGACAATGCTGAGCAGCCGCAGCGGGGTGTCGGAGGTGAGGGAGGCGTCCTGGACTAGCCCGAGGACGACGGAGGAAAAGGGGATGGCGAGGTCGGTCCTGATGGTGATGAGGTGCTGTGCGGCGACGTCGCCCAGGGTGAACCGGACGACGGAGCCGGCGACGGAGGCGTTCCCCGTGAGGGCCAACGGAGCGGCGGCGAGCGTGCCGAGCGAGTTGTCAATCACGATGGTCCCGACGGTCGTCCGCGGCAGTTGGCCCTTCGCGGGCTTGACGGTGACCGTGAGGGACGAGAGGACGTCGGTGCCCGCCGTCTCGATGGCCGCCAGGTCCGCGGGCGTGGCGTTGGTGAAAGGGGCTCCCAGAGGGAAGTCGCGGACCAGGTAGACGGTGCCGGGGCCCCTCAGGCTCACGCTCACCCGGTTGTTGTTCGAGTCGTTGAAGGTCGTCTTGGGCAGCGCGGCGTTGAGGGTGATGATCTGGCCCCGAACCCCGAGGTCGAAGGTGTGGTCGTCCGTGCCGCCCAGGCCGTCGGTCACGCGGACGGTCACTGAGAAGATCCCGAGGTTGTTTGGCCGCCGCGCCGGGGTGCCGGAGAGGACGCCAGTGGCAGGGTCAATGGTCAGCCACGCCGGGCCGGCGATGCGGCTGAAGGTGAGGGGGTCGCCTGGGTCCGCATCGGTGGCTGTGAAGTCGAAGGCGAACAGCTCGCCGACCAGTACCTCGGCAGTCGCACCGGCAGGGAAGGGCGGCTGGAACTCTGGCGGGGTGTTTACCGTGATCGTGAAGGTCTGTGCCGCGGAGGTGTCCACACCGCCGTTGGCGGTCCCGCCGTCGTCGTGGATCCGCACGGTCACAGTGGCCACGCCGTGCGCGTCGGTGGCCGGCGCATAGGACAGAGAGCCGTCGGGCGCGATCGCCGGTTGGATCGAGAACAGGGCGTTGTTGTCGTTCGCCACCAGGAAGTCAACGGCCTGGCCCGCTTCGTTCGCGGGGCCGGGGCTGGGGTTCGCTGCCCAGCCAGGGACGGTCTGAAGGCCAACGCCCGGGAGGACGGTCTGGTCTGGACCCTTGGCGAAGCTCGGCACGTCGTTCACGGAGTTGACCGTGACCGTGAAGGTCTGCTCCGCCGAGGTGTCCACTCCGCCGTTGGCGGTCCCGCCGTCGTCCTGTAGCTTCACGGTCACCGTGGCCAGGCCGTGGGCGTCGGGGGCCGACACAAAGGTCAGAGTCCCGTCCGCCGCAACCGTGGGCTGGACCGTGAACAGGGGGTTGTTGTCATTCGTCACGAGGAAGCCGACGACCTGGCCCGCCTCGTCGGCGGGGCCGGGGCTGATGCTCGTCGCCCACCCCGCCACGGTCTGAAGGCCGGCGTCCTCGTTCACCACCTGGTCGGCCCCCTCAGTGAACGACGGGGCGTCGTTGACCGGCGTCACCTCGACGTTGACCGGGACCGGCGTGGCGGAAGGCGCCCTGCCGTCCCAGGCCACGACCGTGAAGGCCTGGAGCGTGCCGTTCGCGTCCAGCGCGGGACGCCACAGCAGGTCTTCGCCCGCGGAGAGGAGCGTGGTGCCGGGGACCACGGGCGCCCCGCCCTTCGTGAGCGTGCCGCTGCTCACGGCCTGGACGCGGAAGCTCAGCGGGTCGCCGTTGGGGTCTGCCTCATTCGCCGCCGCTGCCAGCGCCGCATAAGTGATGGTGTAGTCCTGGTCCTCCACCCCGCCGAGTAGCGGGGCAACCGTTGTCAGCGTCGGGGGGATGTTCGACGGCGCCACAACCACGCTCACTTGCACCGGCGTCGCCGAGGGCGAGTGCCCGTCCCAGGCCCTCACCGTGAAGGCCTGAAGCGTGCCATTGGCGTCGGTGGCCGGGCGCCAGACCAGGCTCTCGCCTGCCGAGAGCAGCGTGACGTTGGGGACCACGGGCACCCCGTTCTTCGTCAGTGTGCCGGTGCTCACGCCGTCAACGAGGAAGCTCAGCGGGTCGCCCTCGATGTCCGCTTCATCCGCGGCCCCCGCCAGGGTGGCATAGGTGATCGTGAAGTCCTGATTCTCCACCCCCCCCGGCAGGGTGGTGACCGTG
>VGYW01000622.1 GCA_016872875.1 Planctomycetota bacterium
TCTGTCCTGCCCCTTAGCCTTCAGATATTGCTCGATGCCCTGGACGTATTCCTCGATGAAGCCGGGCTGGGCGCCAAAGAGCGCGTCGAGGAGCACGGTGAACCTGTGGGAGCGGGCCGCCTCGCCGGGGAGGGTCTGCACCTGCCGGAGATATTCCGTGATTGCGAGCTCTTTCTTCGGGTCCGCGACGCCGGGCATTCGCGCGGCGCGCTCGTGCAGCTTGGAGTCTCTTGCCATCCGGTGGCTCCTATCCCCCACCTTTCGCGGAATGCGTCTCCGCCAGACATTGGTCAGAACCGCGTGCTAAGCCGCCGCGCGATCTCGAGTGCGGCGGCGATGCGGGTGATCTTGACGTCGGACATCCCCTTGAATCTCAGGAACTCCTCGAGTGGCCGCCCGGCGAGGCCCTCAATCGAGCCATAGCGCTCCAGGACCTCCGTGGCAATGTCGAGCGCCGTCCGGCCCCGGATGCCCGTCGAGATCAGGATGGCGAGGAGTTCGGCCTCTGAGAGCGCGGCGGCCCCCTCCTCGCGCAGCCTGCCGCCGGGGTGCTGCCAGGCCGGCACGCTTCGCCCCGCGCCAGGCCCAGCCGCGGACGCACCGCAGGTTTCATCGCTTGGACCCGTCACCGCCTCGCTCCCGGCGTCCCCAGAGGCAACCGCCATAGCCTGATAGCACTATACCCGTTGGGACGCGGAATGCAAGCGCGTGACAGGCTCTAACGGACGGCGTGGAGTTCTTCGCGGACCACCCGCCTGAGGGTTTCCTCGAGGGGCTCTACGCGAGCCGCCATACTTGCCCGAAGCGCGTCGTTGATCAGTGTCTGGTAGTTCCCCCCTCCCGCCTTCTCGACCTGCCTTCGGAACCAGTCCACCACCTTGCGGTCGAGGCGGATCGTGATCCTCACCTTGTTGCCGCCCGAACGCAGCACGGCCCCACGCCGCGCCTTGCTGAAATCATAGCTGGCCTTCATATTCTCTCTCCTCAGATCGTGTGGCTTTCCGGGCGGAGATGATGCGAATGTTGTCGCCCCGCCACGTGTACACCACCACGAGAACTTGCCCGAAGCAATCCATCCCAATGGTCACGAATCGCTCTTCTCCCGAATCAAAGTCCTCGGTCGTCAGTGCGTTCGGGTCCTCGAACACTGCGAAGGTGTCAGCGAAAGCAACACCGTGCTTCCGAAGGTTGAGCCAGCTCTTGTCCACGTCCCACTCAAACACGGCTTGCGCCTATTATACGCACATCTGTATGCACAAGTCAAATGAATGATCATGTGCCTCGCCCGGCGAGGCGTGCGCGGACGCGGAGGCGGAGGGCGTTGAGGCGGATGAAGCCGGTGGCGTCGGACTGGTTGTAGACGCCCTCGGCGCCGAAGGTGGCGAGCTCGGGGTTGTAGAGGAGGACGCCCTTGGGGGCCTTGCGGCCGACGACGGTGATGCCGCCCTTGAGGAGCTTGAGCCGAGCCGTGCCCGTCACGCTCTCCTGGGCATTGTCTATCGCGGCCTGGAGCATCTCGCGCTCGGGTGAGAACCAGAAGCCGTAGTAGACGAGCTCGGCGTAGCGGGTGATCCAACTGTCCCGCAGGTGCATGACCTCGCGGTCCATGGTGATGGACTCTACGGCTCGGTGTGCGGCGTGGAGGATGCTCCCGCCGGGGGTCTCGTAGACGCCGCGGCACTTGATGCCGACGAAGCGGTTCTCCACCATGTCCACTCGCCCGACGCCGTTCTTGCCCCCGACCTCGTTGAGGTGGGCGAGGAGCTTGGCCGGGCTCATCCGCTTGCCGTCCACGGCCACCGGGTTGCCCTTCTCGTACTCGACCTCGACGTAGGTGGGCTTGTTGGGGGCCTTTTCGGGCGGGACTGCGAGGACGAATGTGCTCTTGGGCGGCTCGGCCCAGGGGTCCTCGAGCACGCCGCCCTCGAAGCTCAGGTGGAGGAGATTGCGGTCCATGCTGTAAGGCTTGGCCTTCGTGACAGGCACTGGGATGCCGTGCTCACGGGCGTAGGCCACGAGGTCGTCGCGTCCGCGGAAGCTCCACTCGCGCCAGGGGGCGATGATGCGGATTTCGGGGTGGAGAGCGAAGGCTGTGAGCTCGAAGCGCACCTGGTCGTTGCCCTTGCCGGTGGCGCCGTGGGCGATGGCGTCGGCGCCCTCGGCCTTGGCTATCTCGACCTGCCGCTTGGCGATGAGGGGCCGGGCGATGGAGGTGCCGAGCATGTAGGCGCCCTCGTAGACCGCATTCGCGCGGAGCATGGGGAACACGAAGTCACGCACGAACTCCTCGCGGAGGTCCTCGATGTAGACCTTGCTCGCGCCTGTAGCCAACGCCTTCTTCCGCACGGGCTGGAGTTCCTCGCCCTGGCCCAGGTCTGCGCAGAAGGCCACGACCTCGCAGCGATAGGTTGCGATGAGCCACTTGAGGATCACCGAGGTGTCCAGGCCGCCGGAGTAGGCGAGAACGATCTTCTTGGGGCTTGTGGCCATTTGGGAACTCTCCGTTTCAAGTGGGGTGGTTACGGACGCGTGACTCGTGACGCGTGACAAGAAGAGTCAGAGACGGGTCTTCTCTGATCACGGGTCACGCGTCACGGGTCACGCGTCATAACACCGCGCGGGATTCACTTGTCAAACCTGACCTTTGGGGGATTGATGTAGTCGTGGTATTTGTCGCGGACGTGGCCCTGGGTGGCGTCGCTGAGGTGCATGAAGATGCGGTAGCGGAAGGCCAGTTCGCCGCGGGCCTCGAGGGTGTGGTCGCCGCGCTCGCCCGAGCCGGGCCTGAAGTAGGAGATGCCGAAGGGGTTGGCGGTCATGAGGCCATAGTCGCGGACGTGCCAGGTGGTGGGGTAGCGGAGGTTGCCGGGGGTGTCGAAGATGGCGAGTCCGACGACCTTGCCGCCGACCGGCCCGGAGTAGTCGCACCAAGGGGCGGGACGGCCCCAGCACTCGGCCTCGGTGGTTGCGCCGTAGGAGTTCTCGATCCTGCCCCCGCGGCTGCCGTCCATCGAGGTGGCCACGCGGACGGAGCAGATGCCGCCCTCCTTGGTGTCGCCGAACACCACCTTGCCGTGCCGGGCACTGAACGTCACCGTGAGGTCCATGATGCGCTCGGTGGGGGGGACGGCGTAGATGCGAATCTCGCGCTCCTCGTCCACGACCGCCTTGCCGCGGTTGGAGACCCACTCGAGGTCCTGGCGCAGGACGGCCACGACCGGGCCGTCCACCAGCTCCTTCACCCGCTTGCTCACCTGGCGGCCGTGGTCCTTCTCCTCCGACCAGTCGTCCACCCCGTTCACGTCGCCGTGGGCCACCCAGATGCTCTTGTGGTGGTGGTGGTCGGTCGTCTCGCCGGGGACGTTTTGGACCAGGGGGTAGTTGCGGGTGATCTGGACGCCGTCGGGTCCGAGGACGGGGTAGAAGAAGGGCCGCGCCCACTGCTTGCCGAAGTTGTAGGTGACGAATGGCGCGCCGGCGACGGAGAACTCGATGGTGTCGTTCTTTCGGACGGCGCTGACGCCTGGGGCTTCGACGTTGCTGCCGCGCTCGACCTCGACGATGTATGGCTTCTCGCCATTGGCCGGGGCGTAGTCGAGGACCCAGTAGAGCTCGCCGTGGAGCACCTGGCAGGGGATGGGGCGGCCGGCCGCCTCGTCCACCAGCTTCGCCTTCTGGTGCCGGCCGAGCGGCGCGCGCATCGGGACGCAGTAGCGGGGACGTGGCCCGGCTTCCACCACCATACGCATCTTCGGCATCGGACAGGGCCTCCGCGGTGAATGGAATTACGTGGCGGCAAAGACTTTACGGAGATACGCCAGGGAGCCCGTGGCGATCGTCTCGGGGTCGGGCTTGAAGTCGAAGACCTCCACGGACACGTAGCCCTGGTAGCCAATCTCGCGCAGCGCCTTGGCGATCGGCACGAAATCAGTGTCGCCGAACCCCGGGCCGCGCAGGTTCGCGTCGTTAGCGTGGAAGTGGGCCAGGTGGTCCTTGAACTCCAGGATGACCCAGTCGGGCGACTTCCGCTCGCCGGCGACCATCGCCTTGACGTCCAGGTGCAACTGGACGGCCGGGCAGTTGACCTCCGTGATGAGCTGCACGGTCTCCTTCGCGGTGACGAGGAAATTGGTTTCCTTCGTCGTGAGAGGCTCGAGTGCGATGACGGCGCCGCGGCGGTCGGCCTCCGCGCCGCAAACCTTGAACATTTCGACACTTCTGGCCCAGGCCGCCTCGTACGTGT
>VGYW01000623.1 GCA_016872875.1 Planctomycetota bacterium
GCGGCCGCGTGGTCGCCGACCGCGACACGCACCAGACCTCTCATCCGCGTGTCTTCCTGGCCGGCGAGGCACTCCGCGGGCCGGGCAGCGCCATCGAGGCCGTGGCCGACGGCCACCGCGTGGCCGACGTGGTGGCGCGCTTCCTCGAAACCGGCGCCGCCACGAAGCCCGAGGCCGATGGTGCGGTGCCATTGGAGCCCTATCCCGAGGAGACCCTCGCGCGGCTCCGCAAGATCGCGTCGGCGGCGCCCGAGGCGGAGCCGTTCGCGCCCGACGAGCCGCTGATTGGCGAGGAGGCCGCCTGGCGCGAGGGCGGGCGCTGCCTCGGCTGCCTCGCGGGCGCGACGATTGACGAGGCCCGCTGCGCCTCCTGCCTCACCTGCTTCCGCGTGTGCCCGCTCGACGCCATCGAGATCGGCCAGGCGATGGCCTCCAACCCCGTCCGCTGCCAGGCCTGCGGCCTGTGCGCCGCCGTCTGCCCGGCCAACGCCATCTTGCTGCCCGTCTGGGAGCCCGCGAAGGAGGCCCCAGCCGCCGCGGGCCAGGCACTTGGCCGCGCGGCCATCGTCTGCCTCCACGACGGCCACCAGGAAATCAACGCCGACGAGGTGCTCCGAGTGCCCTGCATCGCAAGGCTCAAGCCCGTCGAGGTCGTCCGCCTCTTCCGGCGCGGCCACAAGAGCGTGTCGCTCCACGCCTGCGCCCAGGACGCCTGCAAGTACGGCGTGGCGTGGAAGAACCTGGAGTCCTTGGCGGGCTGCGTGCGCGAGCTCGTTCGCGCCACGCTGCCCGAGGCCGAGCTGAAGCTCTGCCTCCCAACCAGTTCGTAATGCGGGCTTCAGCCCGTTTCTTCCGTTTGGAGTGCGGGCTTCAGCCCGTATGCTCGAAGGAGAAGCAAAGCATGATCGTCCTCAAGCAAAAGCCGATGGATTGGATAATCCAGAAGCTTCGGCCTTACCGCAAGGTCGCGGTGGTCGGCTGCGGCACGTGTGCGACCGTGTGCTTCGCGGGCGGCGAGCGGCAGGTCGAGGAGTTCTGCTGCTCGCTCCAACTCGCCCTCCGCGAGGGCAACGCCGATGTGCAGCTCGAGGGCGCCACGTGCAAGCGGGTGTGCGACTGGGAGTTCGTGGAGCCGCTCCTCGAGACGCTGCGCGGCGCCGACGCCATCCTCTCGCTCGCCTGCGGAGCCGGCTCGAACCTCCTGGCCGACAAGTTGCCCAAGACCGCCATCATCCCCGGCGTGGACACCACGTTCCTGGGCGCGAACGCCGGCCCGGACGCCTGGACCGAGATGTGCGCGGCCTGCGGCGACTGCGTCCTCGACCTCACCTTCGGCATCTGCCCCATCGCCCGCTGCGCCAAGAGCCTCCTCAACGGGCCGTGCGGCGGCTGCAAGGACGGCAAGTGCGAGGTGAACAAGGAGGTCGAGTGCGCCTGGGCCAAGATCGTCGAACGGGCCACCGCGCTCGGACGCGAGGAGGAGCTCGGACAGGTCATCCCCCCCAAGAACTGGGCCACCGCGCGCGACGGCGGACAGCGTTCCCTCAAGCGGGCTGACCTCGGCCTGGCCCGCCTGGTTACGGAGGAAATAGATGAAAGCTGACTCGAACCTTGAGAAGGTCCTTGCGGCTGGCCACTTCGCGGTCACGGCGGAGCTTGGCCCGCCCATGAGCGGCGAGGCCGCGGTCGTGCGCAAGAAGGCGGCCATCCTGCGCGGCTGCGCCGACGCCATCAACATCACCGACGCGCAGACCGCGGTCGTCCGCCTCTCCTCCATCGCCGCAGCGGCCATCCTCGTCCAGGAGGGCCTCGAGCCCGTCATGCAGATGACCACGCGCGACCGCAACCGCATCGCCATCCAGTGCGACATCCTGGGCGCGGCCGCACTCGGCATCAAGAACTGCCTCTGCATCGCCGGCGACCACCAGTCCTTCGGCGCCGCGGGCAAGCTCAAGGGGCACCCAGGCTCGAAGAACGTCTACGACATTGACTCCATCCAGCTCGTGGCCATCCTGAAGAAGATGCGCGACGAGGGCCTCCAGGCGGGCGGCGACCCGCTCGAAGCCTCGATTCGCATCTTCATCGGCGCGGCCTGGACGCCGATGGGCGACCCAGTGGAGTTCCGCGCCATGCGCCTGGCGAAGAAGGCCGCGGCCGGCGCCGACTTCATCCAGACCCAGGGCGTCTACGACGTCGCCAAGTTCGCCGAAGCCATGCGCCGCGCGCGCAACCGCGGCCTCCACGAGAAAACCGCCATCCTCGCAGGCATCATCGTCCCCAAGGGCGCTGCAATGCTACGCTACATGAACTCCTCCGTCGCAGGCGTGTCGGTCCCCGAGGAGCTCATCAAGCGCTTCCCCGTGGCGAAGAAGGACGCCTCCCCCGCTGAGAAGAAGGAGGCGCGCCTCAAGAGCGAAGAGCTCGGCAAGAAGATCGCCGTCGAGCTCATCCAGCAGGTCCGCGAAATCGAGGGCGTGCGCGGCATCCACCTCCAGGCCATCGAATGGGAGGAGGCCGTCCCCGAAATCGTCAAGGCCGCAGGCCTCCTCCCACGCCCCAGCGTCGCGTAGCTGCGTAGCCGCAACCGTCCCGGTTGCGGTCGGCAAGCGGGACGCTCGCCGCTACAGGAAGCGCCCATGTCTGCCCCGAAGGTCAATTGCTGGCAAGAGCGGCGGTGCGGACGCGAGCCTGGCGGCGCGCGGGCCGCCGAGCTTGGGCCATGCCCCGCGGCGACCGACTCCACCTGCGACGGGACCAACGGCGGCCGCAACGCAGGCCGCCTCTGCTGGGCCGTGGCCGCTGGCGCTTGCCACGGGGAGCCCGAGGGCACCTTCGCCCAGAAGCTCGCCCTCTGCGAAAGCTGCTCCTTCTTCCGCCGCGTGAAATACGAGGAGGGGTGCCACTTCCAGCTCCTCAAGCCCGGCCTCGGCGTGTCCGACCCCGCTGAGCTCCACAGGCTCCTCAACAGTGTGGTCTCCATGCTCGTCGTCTCGCGCGACATCCTGGCCCTGCTTGCCGAGGCGCCGCTCCTCCAGCAGATCGTCGAGCACGCCCTCAGCGTCACCGGCTCCGCCTCCGCCCGCGCCTACCTCTACACCCCCGCGGGCGACGCGCTGGACCTCGTGGCCCAGGCAGGCACGCCGGCCCCCGCCGAGCGGGTGAACCTGGCCGACGACTGCCCCGTGGCCGAGGCCGCCCGCACACGCCGCTTCTGCCTCGCACCCGCCGCCACGCCCGCAGCCGCCGCCGTCCCTATCGGCGGACGCGACCGCCTCGCGGGCGTCCTCGAGCTTGTCAAGGACGGCGCCTTCTCCACCGACGACCAGTGGTTCATCCACGAGTTCGGCCTCATCGCGGCCCTGGGCATCGCCAACGCGCGCCTCGTGGACGACCTCCGCCAGCTCCGCCGCTTCGACAAGGCCAAGTCGCGCTTCGTCGCCCTCCTCATGCACCACATCAGCTCCCCCCTCGCCACCATCGCCTGCTCCCTCCAGGCCATCCACCAGATCGGGGACAAGCTCAGCGGCGACGACCGCACGAAGCTCATCAAGGTCAGCCTCGAGCGGATCGGCTCCATCCAGGAGCTCTCCCGCCGCCTCCTCGACCTCGCCGCGATACGCAGCGGGAGGTCCCTCGGCCAGGTCCGCCCCGTCCCCATCGCCGAGGCTCTTCGCCAGGAGGTCGAAAACCGCCTCCCCCGCGCACGCGAGCAGGGCATCGAACTGGTCCTCCTTGACCACGCGGGCGAGCCGCTCGTGCATGCCGACCCCGACGGCCTGCGGGTGATCTTCGCCAATCTTCTCGACAACGCGCTCAAGTACACCGCCGGCCCGGTGCGGAAAGTCAACGCCAGCCTCACGGCCGACCGGGGCCAGGTCCGCGTGGAAATCCGCGACACGGGCATCGGCATCCCGCCCGAAGACCTGCCACGGGTCTTCGAAGAGTTCCACCGCGCCGGCAACGTCGCCTCCGCCCGCGCCCACGGCCACGGCCTGGGACTCGCCGTCGTCCGTGAGCTCGTTGACCGCTATGGCGGCCACGTCGAGCTCGAAAGCACCGTCGGCGTCGGAACCTCCGTCGCCGTCACCTTCCCACTCCTCCCCCCGTCCGAGCCTTAGAAACTATCTCAGAACCCACGCGGGCTGCGACGCCAGCGATTCTGGCCGCAGGCAAGGAGTGAGGAGGAGGCGATGCAACGGAGAGCATCGGTGACGACGAACGACACAGCCTGCGGCCAGAA
>VGYW01000624.1 GCA_016872875.1 Planctomycetota bacterium
AACACCACGCGCGACATGCCCACGGGCACCGCGAACCAGATGTACGCCTACTTCCCGAGGGCCGGGCTGTATCCGCTGGAGTTCTACTCCTTCGAGGCCACGGGCGGGTCCGGGATCGAGATAGCGCACGGGGGGCAGACCTCGCTCCTGGTGTCGAGCCGCAACCCGACGGGCAGCGGCTTCACGGTGGACTGGGGCGGGGTGGGGTTCGCCGTGACGCCGGTGGCGATGCTGCGGGCGAACAGCACGCTGCTGGAGGCCAAGATCTTCGGGCAGGTGCCCGCGCTCTTCGGGCAGACCCTGCGCGCCGGCGTCGGCCCTGGCGAGCTCGGCTACCAGGATGGCACGATCGCGCCCGAGAGTTGGACGCTGATGAAGCCGCCAGTCGTCACGCGCCTTCCGGGGATTTTCGGGACGCTGTACAACACCTCGGCGCTGGGCGGCGGTGGGACAGGCGGCGGCGGCCAGGGGTGGATTGACGTCGAGAACCAGCCGGTCCTGGCCACGCGGGTATTCAGCGGGGCAGGCAACTTCGACCTCGGCACCTCCTTCGGCTTCCCGGGGATGCCGACAGACTACATCGCGGCCAAGTACACCGGCTACCTGAGGGTTCCCACGACCGGCACCTACAACTTCGAGCGGCAGACCGACGACCGGTCGTGGATCTTCATAGACATAGACGGGGACTACGACACCCTGGGAGCGGACGGCTACCGCGTCTTCGAGGCAGGCGAGTACCCGGCCGGCAACGACGCCTGGACGGTGAACTGGAACGGCGTCAACCTCACGGCTGGCGACCACCGCATCGAGATGCGCGCGCGCGAGTGGGGTGGTGGCGAGTGGACATGGGCCAACTGGTCAGGGCCCGGCTTCGGCGCGCAGCGGATACCCCTGAGCGCCTTGTACTACGATGATTTCTACCAGGAGATCATCGCCAGCGGGGTGCTCGCGGTCGGCGATCTCGACGAGTGGGCCACCCTGATGGAGTTCCCGATGAGCTGGGAGCAGACGTACGGCTTCGTGCTGCGAGTGGACATTGCGGGCCTGACGGCGGTGTATGAATTGAATGACGTGCTGTTCATCCCCGAGCCGAGCACGCTGGTGGTGCTGGCTGGTGGCCTGCTGGCGGCCGCGGCGGCCCGCAGGCGCAGGAGCCGGACCACGTGACCCCCGAGCCGGCTGCCGCGGCCAGAGAGGACGAATGGACGGTTGGATGAGTGGATGATTGTCTGACACCCATGCACCCACGCAAGCATCCAATCATCCCCTTCTGACTCGCGCAAGACCCGCCCGTGAAGCGTCTGTGCACCGTGCCATCGAGCAGGGGGAGCGGGCGCCCGCCCGCTCCCCCGCTCCATGTTGCTGCTGGCGTGGGGCGAAGGTCAGGTTCTGGCCCTCTCCTTGATGGCCCCCGTATCGGCGAGCCGCATCCTGAAGAGCAGAGCGAAGAGGCGGAAGCGGCGGGCGAAGTCGCCGCAGAAGAGCAGGTTGTGGTGGCCTTTCACGTCGCAGGCGTCGGCGCGGTCGGTGATCTCCACCTCCACGTTGGTGGTGCAGCCGCCGGCGGGCGGCATGGCGTGGGACTTGACGACCTTGCCGGCATAGACGTCGAGGGCCGGCGGCTTGCCGGGGTAGTAGCGCACCATCGTCACAGGGTCGCCCTCTTTCCAGAAGACCTGGATGGCGCAACTCCCCTCGTTGGTGTGTGCGAAGCGGCGGAGGAGGTAGGGCGCGTCGGGGCCGTCGGGGCCGTAGAGCTTGGGCGGGCAGGTGCAATGGGAGGCGTAGTAGTGGTTGGCCTCGGTGTCGTAGCAGGGGTTGTGCTGGAAGCCTGGGCGGCCGGTGAGGAGTTGGCCGAGGAGCTGGGTGTAGGCGGCGGGGAGGTCGTTCTCGCAGGCGGCGGGGATGAGCTGGCCGTTGAGCTGGGCGAAGCTGATGCAGGGCTTGAGCATGCCGCGGCGGAGGCAGTTCATGGTCAGGCCGTCGGCCGCCTCGTCGGCCAGGAGTTTTCTCAGGGCGAGGTGAGCGCGTGCGGCGTTGTCGAGGGCCTCCTGGGTGATGCCGCGCTGCTCCTTTGCTCGGCTGGTGAAGCGGGCGATGAGCTTCCTGGCCTCGTCGCCGAGCTGTGCCTTCTTGAACTCGGCGGCGTAGCGTGGGAAGGGGATCACGCGCACCTTCGTGCCGAGGAACTCCTCGGTGCCCTCGCGTGTTTCGGGGGCCTCGGTGATGCTGAGGAGGAGGCTCTGGGCCATGCGCTTGCGGGCGGCGATCATGCGCAGGCCGGCCTCGATGGCGTCGAGGTTGTCCTGCGACTGGATGAGGTAGAGGCCAGGGCGGCGGTACTGGGTGACTGGGCCGTGCTTGACGCCGAGGCCGATGTAGAAGATGGCGGGGGTTCCCGCGGCCTCGGCGGCCTTGAGCACGATGTCCGCGTGCGGTTGGCTCATGTTGTAGAACATCACGAGGAGCAGGCCGTCAGGACGCTTCTCGGCGAGCTCCTTGGCGAGGGCCTGCGCCTGGTCGGCGGAGCCGACGGATGAGTCGTCGGAGGCGACCTTCACCGCGAGGCGCTTCTCCATCTCGCGGAAGGCGGCGGCGAACTGCCTCTGGCGGCCCTCGGCGTCGAAGTGGTTGCCGGGCCAGCTCCACCAGCCGTCGGGGTTGTCCGTGAAGGTCTTCGAGGGCGGGTAGACGAAGGCGGCGCGGACGGTGGCCGGCTCCTTCGCCTTCGCCGCGGGCGCGGTCCCCTCGGCGGCCAAGGCGTCCAGCGGCGCCAGGGCGACGGACCCCGCGGCCACCCCGATCGCCCTGATGAAATCGCGCCGCCTGCACCCGCAAGGGCAGACTTTCCCGTCGTAGTGCCTGTTCATGTTCAGGTTCCTTGACAGCGGCCTCCTCGCCAGCAGCCAGTGAAGCACAGGCACGCCGGTGAGTCAAGCCGTTCCATCCCGCGGCGCGAGGTTGCAGTGAGAGAGGCGGCTCGATAGAATGCCGTAGCCATTGGGAAGGATGGGAAAGGAGACGGGAATGGCGTTTCAGCGGCTTGTTGTGGCGGTGTGCGTGGCGATGGCCGCGGGCATCGCCCTCGCCGGCGAGTGGGCGTGCATTTCGGACGGCGTGCTGGCCGACATTGAGAGGCAGGGCCTGAAGGCCGCCTGGCCGGGGAAGACGACCGGCGTGGCGGTGGACCGCACGACGGGCGAGCTGTTCCTCGCCATCCCCGGCCTCGGCGTGTGGCGGAGCGGGGACAAGGGGGCGACCTTCGCCCGCTGCGACGGCGGCGCCGTGGGCGGCCGCTGCGAGACCGGCTACTCGCTGCACCTCGATCCCAACGGCAAGCGGGTGGCGTGCTTCATGCTCGACGGCAAGTCGGCCATGACCCTCGACGGCGGGAAGACCTGGCTGCCCGTCAAGAACGTTGGCCGCGGGCCGGACTGGGGGGCCGTGCTCTGGGCCGAAGGCGAGCCGAAGACCATCTTCGAGCGCACGCACGAGAACCGCGACATCGCAATCGTGAGCCAGGGTGGACAAGAAGGGCTTCCAGGAGACGAGCGACGGGGGGAGGACCTGGCGGCAGATCGCCGCGCCTCCGCCCCTCAAGGAGTTCAACACTCGCGGCTGGTTCCTCAATGTGGCCTGGGACCCCATCGGGCGTGTCTGCTACGCCGCCCGCATGGGCCAGCCCGCCTACAAGTGCGAGTACTGAACTGACGGGAGCATAGCGCCATCCAGGTCGTGAGTCAGGGGGCGAGTGAGATGGAGAAGGCGACCATTCGCACGGGGATCGTGGGCTCGGGCTTCGCGGCGAGGTTCCACTTCGAGAACCTTCGCCGCGTCTATGGCGTCAGCGTGGAGGTGGTGGGCACCTACGCGATTGACGCGGCGATGGCCGCGGGGTATGCGAAGGAGCGCGGGATCAAGGCCTTCGCCAGCCTCGGCGAGCTGATTGACGCGGTGGACGTAGTGCACGTGTGTACGCCGCCATCGGCGCACGAGGAGGTGGCCGTGGCCGCGCTGAAGCGGGACCGCTCCGTGGTGTGCG
The DNA here is from genome assembly GCA_016872875.1 of Planctomycetota bacterium. Next base: position 4,043 of record VGYW01000624.1, read on the forward strand.
AGAAGCCGCTGACGGGCTACTTCGGGGACGGCACGGAGGGCTTCCACGGCGACCGGTTCCCGAAACAGGTTGCCCTCGACGCGGCGCTTGCGAGCATCGAGCGCATCCTGGCCGCCGAGGCCGCCAGCAAGGGCATCCTCTGCTATGCCGAGAACTGGGTCTACGCCCCCTCCGTGCAGAAGGAACGCGAGA
>VGYW01000625.1 GCA_016872875.1 Planctomycetota bacterium
GTCGCCTTCATGGTGGAGCTCGTCGAGAAGCAGCCGATAGACATCCTGGGGAACGTCTCGTGGCTCCCCGGCGCGCTCTCGCGCGACTTCGAGGCATTCTGGACCGTGCGGCGGATTCGCCTCGTGGCCGAGGCCGCGGCGAAGCAGAAGGTGGCCATCGAGATCAGCTCCGGCTTCCGCCTGCCCACGCTCCGCTTCCTCAAGCTCGCCAAAGAGGCTGGCGTGAAGTTCTGCTTCGGCACCAACGGCCGCTACCCGAACATGGGCAAGCTCGACTACTCCCTCCAGATGGCGCGCGAGCTCGGCCTCACGAAGGCCGACCTGTTCGCCCCCGCCCCCGACGGCCAGAAGGCGGTGCAGCGGAAGAAGGGGGCACTTGACAGCGTGGGCAGCTATGGCTACTCTGTGACCATGCGAAGTCGTGGGAGCGGCCCATGCCCGCGGGCCTGCGGGCAACATGTTGAGGAGTAGGGCAGTGAGCGATCACACGTCGCGTCGTGACTTCCTCAAAGGCTCAGCGGTCGGCGGGGCGGGGTTCGTAATCCTCGGCGCGCGCGGCCTCGCAGGGGAGGCCGCCCCGAAGGCCGCCCCGAGCGATAAGCTGAACGTGGCCGTCGTGGGCGTGGGCGGGCGCGGCGGCGGGAATATGGGGGCCGTCGCGGGAAGCGAGAACATCGTCGCCCTCTGCGACGTCAACGCGAACGCCATCGAGGGTGCCAAGAAGCGCTTCCCTAACGCCAGGACCTACGCCGACTGGCGGAGGATGTACGACGACGCGAAGGACTTCGACGCGGTCGTCTGCTCGAGCACCGACCACACGCACGCGCTCGTGAGCAACAACGCGATGAAGCTGGGCAAACACGTCTACGTCGAGAAGCCCATCGGCCACTCTGTCCACGAGGCAGCCGTGCTCCGCGAGACGTATCTGAGGGCCAACGGCAAGGTGGCCACCCAGCAGGGGACGCAAATCCACGCGGAGCCGAACTACCGCCGCGTGGTCGAGCTCGTCCAGGGCGGCGCCATCGGCGTGGTCAAGGAGGCACACGTCTGGTGCTCCCGCCGCGGCCCGAACCCCCAGCCGCCGGCCGAGGAGAAGCCGGTGCCCGAGTGGCTCAGTTGGGACCTCTGGCTCGGCCCGGCGCCCAACCGCCCCTACCACCCCGCCTGGCACTCGGGCGGCTGCATGGGCTGGGAGCAGTGGTGGGACTTCGGAAACGGCTGCATCGGCGACATGGGCAGCCACCTCATTGACCTCGCCTACTGGGCGCTCAACCTCAAGCACCCCACCACCGCCGAAGCCGAAGGCGACCCGGCGGCCGGCGACCCCAAGACCAAGCACTCCTATCCCCACTGGCTCAAGTGCCGCTGGGAGCACCCGGCGGTGGGCGAGCGCCCGCCCGTCAAGCTCTTCTGGTACGACGGCCCCCAGCGCCCCCCCTCGCCCGAGGGCCACGACCTCCAGAAGTGGGGCATCGGACTCCTCTTCGTCGGCGAGAAGGGCCAGATCATCGCCGACTACGGCAGGCGCGTCCTCTGGCCGGACGACAAGTTCAAAGACTTCAAGCCGCCGGAGCAGACGATCCCGAACTCGGTCGGGCACTACCGCGAGTGGCTCAACGGCGCCAAGACCGGCTCGCCCACCCTGTGTAACTTCGACTACGCCGGCCTGCTCATCATGAACAACCTCCTGGGCTGCGTGGCCTACCGCGTGAACAAGAAGCTCGAGTGGGACCCCGAGACCCTCAAGGCGAAGAACTGCCCGGAGGCCGACAAGTTCATCAAGCGCCCGTACCGCCCGGGCTGGAGCTTGTAGCCCTCGTTCTCGTTCCCACGCTCTGCGTGGGAACGGAGGTCCGGACGCTCCGCGTCCCTGCTTCGCGACGCAGAGCGTCGGAGCCGTGCGTTCCCACGCAGAGCGTGGGAACGAGTCACGCGTTCGTGCCGGCGGGGATGATTGGATGAATGGATGTTTGGATGAATGAGGGAGTCAGGCAAGCGGCTTCTTCTTCATTCATCCATTCATCCACCCATCCATTCATCCCTCGCATCTTCGGATGAGGTCATGATGGCAACGATCTCCTGGAGCACGCCCGAAGGCCGGCAGGAGCGGCTTCTGGGCGAGGTTACGCGCATCGGGCGCGCGCCGCAGAACGAGCTCCCCTTCGCCGATGGCGCCATGTCGGTCGTCCACGCCCGCATCGTGCGCGAGGGCGAGAGCTTCGTCATCGAGGACGTGGCGAGCCGCAACGGCACGTTCGTGAACGACCAGCGCGTGACCCGCCAAGTCCTGCGCGACGGCGACGTTGTGGCGATTGGCCGCGCGCGGCTGACGTTTCTCGCGACCCGCCGCCCGCCCCCGCTCCCCGCCGCCGGGCCGCGGCTCGAGGTGTGCCAGACCCTCCTGTGGCAGAAGGGCGGGGCCGCGGCGAGCGACGCCCAGGGCAGCTCCGTGGCCGATGCCCCGAGCCTCGCCCAGTTGCTCCGCAGCGACAAGGCATACCGCGGCGTGAGCTCCGTGAGCGCAGTGGCTGCCGTCGCGTCCGAGATGGAGCGGGCGGACCTCAACCTTGCACAGGTGAGGCGGCGGCTGAAGGCCACCTACGAGATTTCGCAAGCCACCGCCGCCACCCTGGATGCCTCGGAGCTCCTCGACCGCGTGCTCTCGGCGCTCTTCGGCATCTTCGAGGCCGCCGACCGCGCCTTCATCCTCCTTGTGGACCCCCAGAGCAAGGAGGTGACGACCGCCGCGGCGCGCTGCCGCGCCGCGGGCGCCGCCGCTCAGGGCAGCATCTCCAAGACCGCGCTCGACCAGGCCATGCGCACCCGCGAGGCGATCCTCTGCCAGGACACCACCTCTGACGACCGCTTCGCCGAGGCCGTGAGCATCGTGGGACTTGGCATCCGCTCCCTCATGATCGCCCCCCTGGTCTTCCGCGACGAGGTCCTCGGCGCCGTCCACGTGGACACGGCGCGGGCCGGCCGCGCCTTCACCGATGGGGACCTCGAGCTCCTCTGCGTCGCCGCCAACCAGGTGGCCATCTGCCTCGCAAACTCCCGCCTCCACGACAAGGTGGTCGCCTCCGAGCGCCTCGCCGCCGTCGGCCAGACCCTCGCAGGCCTCACCCACTGCATCAAGAACATCCTCCAGGGCATCAAGGGCGGCGCCTTCATACTCGACAAGGGCCTCGAAAAGGGCGAGCTCGAGCGCGTCCAGAAGGGCTGGGAGATGGTCCGCCGCAACAACGCCTTCATGGAGGAACTCGTCTACGACCTCCTCACCTACTCCAAGCAGCGCGCGCCCGAGTACGTGGCGACCGACCTCAACGCCCTTTGCTCAGAGACCTGCGGCTACGTGGCCGAGCGCGCCAAGGCCAACAACGTCGAGCTCGCCGTCAAGCCGGACGCCGCGCTCGACAAGGTGGAGGTAGACCCCAAGGGCATCCGCCGCTGCCTGCTGAACTTCGTCGGGAACGCGGTGGACGCCTGCGCGGGCAACGGCGGCTGCGTCACCGTCGAGGTCCGCGGCCCGGGTGCCGACGGCCTCGTCCGCATCCAGGTCCGCGACACCGGCTGCGGCATGCCCAAGGAGACCATCGCCAAGCTTTTCACCGTCTTCTTCAGCACAAAGGGCTCGAAGGGCACCGGCCTCGGCCTGCCCGTCAGCCAGAAGATCGTCGAGGAGCACGGCGGACGCATTGACGTAGAGTCCGAGCCGGGCAAGGGCACCACCTTCACCCTCTGCCTGCCAAACCGCCGACACGAAACCGTCAACCTGTGAGGAACCCTATGGCCAGGAAGAAAGTGCTGATCGTGGACGATGAGGCGGACGTGCGGGACTTCGTGCAGGCCGCGCTAGAGGACGAGGGCTACGACTTCGCCTTCGGCTCCACCGGCGGCGAGGCCCTCGAGAAGGCGGCCGCCGACAAGCCCGACCTCATCATCATGGACGTCCAGATGCCCAAGAAGGACGGCTTCGCCGCCCTCTACGACCTGCGCCACGACCCCGCCCTCAAGGCCACGCCCGTCATCCTCCTCACCGGCATCGCCGAGAAGGCCGGCGTCCGATTTTCACGCGAAACCGGAGACTGTAGCAACATTACAGAGTTTTCTTCTTGACTTTCGCCTGGCAATCGGCGATGATGCCAGAGGGGAGAGTTCCTCTGGAGGAACGTCGCCGTGCCGAAGCCTGGTGAGTACGTCGCCGACGT
>VGYW01000626.1 GCA_016872875.1 Planctomycetota bacterium
ATTTATCGCATTCGGCCACCGGCACGTCTCCTGGAGGCCAGCGCGGCCATTTTCCTGTTGGGGTGCCGGCGGCCCGAAAGCGGAAAATCCTGGGGGTTCGGGGGCAAAGCCCCCGACGCACCGGCCGCAGGCACACCCACGATCTCAAGGACTTGGGACGCTGTCAAGACCTTTTCGTCCACGGTTTCGTAGGTCGCACCGTAGACCTTGAGGAAAAGGAGGTCCCAGAAGAGCGCCATCTGCCAGTCGTTGTAGCAGAAGGCGGCGCCAGGCTCCTCCGTGACGCCGTAACAGGAGGTCTGGGTGGCCAGGTGGCGCCAGGTGATGAGGCTGTCCTTGAACTTCAGGTGCGGGTTGAGGCGGGCGAGGCGGGGCTCGAGGACGCGCACCTTGTCGTCAAGGCTCTTCACCTTGCCGTCCTCGATGGCCTTGAGGAGGAAGTGGGTGAACCAGGGTTTGCAGGCGGAGGCCACGTCGCCTCGCTTCGCCGCGTCGCCCCAAGTGAAGGCCATGTAGCCGTGGCGGGTCACGCAGCCGCGCCCGCCGACGGCTTTGGCGAAGGCGTCGAGCTTCGCGGCATCCAGGCCGACCTCGGCGGGGGCCTTCTTCTCCCACGAGGCGGCGGGATAGGCGGGTTCCGCGGCATTCGCCAGAATGGCCAGTGCGATGCTCATGGCTTCTGTGCCCATTGCTCCTCCAACCCTCCTACCATCTGATGAGGATGGAGCCCGTGCCTTTCACCTCGCTGCTGGTGAGGACCATTTCGACCTGAGCCTTGGGGATGAGGACGCCGAGGTCGTAGCGCAGGGAGCTTGACCACCAGGGGGTCCGGATGCGCTTGGCGGCCACGGCCTGATGAGAGTGCAGGAGCTTGCCTTCGGGCGAGAGGAAGCGGAGCTCGATCCGCACGTTGCTGAGGGTGCCGTTGCCGATGACCTTGAGGGCGAGGATGAGGCGGTTCGCCAGGCCGTCGGCTGTGAGATAGGTGGACGGCTGAACGCCTACGGCAAGGACGCGGGCCTCTGTGGCGGGCGGCTGCTCGGGCGGCTCCTGCACGGGGACCTCGACCTCGGCCGGCTTCGTCCGCGCCGCGACGTACATCGGGCCAATCCACAGCGGGCCGCAGACCTCGCCTGCCGCGGCGTTGTTCATCCCGAAGCCTGTAACCTGGGTGTAGCCCGTCGGCAGCAGGCGGTTGAGCGGGACAGAGACCAGTTGCCAGGTGGCCTCGAGGTCGTCAATCGCCACGTAGTCGGCGAGGGACACGTGCGGCCAGGGCGTCGGTGGCACAGGCGTCCCGCCTGTGTCCCCATAGAGCCAGAATGTGAGCTGCTGGTTGCCGGCCCCGCCGCCGTTGACGTAGAAGCGCAGGACGCCGCCCGCCCTGGCGTGGTCGGCCACGTCCACCGGCGGGAAGGCCACGGAGAAGCCGTCGTGCCAGGGGAGCGTGAGGCCCTCCACCTGGATCGAGGTCTCGCTCTCCCCTTGGGTCGGATAGGCTACCAGGGATGGCCGGGCCGAGCCTTTGCCGCGAAGGGTCAGGGAGGAGGGGTCGGAGGGGAGGAGTGGGCGCCATCCTTCATTTCTGATTTTTGATTTCTGATTTCTGATTTCAGCACCAGAGGGAGCACGAGTCTCCGGTACTGGCTCCCGCAGCTCAATCATCTTTCCATCAAGGACTCCGAGCAGACGGTTGAGGTCATCGGCGAGACGGGGGTAGGCGGTGTCGTCGTAGCGGGCTTTGAGGGGCTTGGCGAGGGAGTGAGGGAGCTCGGCGCGGCCGGTTTTAGCGCGGTTGGCGAGGCGGGCGTCCATCCTGGCGGCGATTGCTCCGTCGTCCTTCACGCGGGCGATGGCGGCGCGGAGTTCGGCGGCGATAGCGGCCTTGGGCTGGCCGCTCCGCAGGGCCTCGGCGGCCCGCAGGCGGGCCGCGTGGTAGCCGGCCCAGAGCCGCGAGCGAGCCACCTGCTCGCTCAGGCCGCAGAAGTACGGGTCGGCATCGGGTGGGACGACCTGCTTCTCGCCCGTCTCGGCGCGGTGCCAGAGCCGCTCGATGCCGCCGCTGGCGCGGACGAGTCCCGCGTACTGCTGCCCCATGCGGGCCGCTGTGTTCGGGGTCTCGGCCAGGCGCGCAACGTCGCCCGGCATCAGGCTGTAGGCCGGGCTGAGGCAACTGCGAAAGGCATCGAGGAGGCAGGGCGCCGCTTTGTCGCCAAAGGCCTCGGCTACGAGTAAGGCGAGGGCTTCGTCGGGAGCGCCGATTTCGGATTTCGGATTTCGGATTTCGGATTTCAGCCCAGAATCGGCAAGGTCGCGGTCGGGGCTCAGGTCGCCCGGCCAGCCCGCTGCGCCGGGGGACTCGGCGTTCCAGAGGTACTGCGCTGCGGCTGCCGCGGCGAGGGGGGCGCAGGAGGACGACTCGGCGAGCACCCAGGCGGCCTGGCCGGGCCGCTGAAACGTCCGCGCGAAGCTCAGCCTGTCCGCGTAGAGCGGGCACCAGGCGTGCTCGCCCGAGGTGGCGTCGGCGAGCCATTGGACCACGACGGGCCGCCCCGGGAAGAGGTTGTAGAATGCGGCGACGGCCGGCCCCGCGCTCTCGCGCACGCACACGGCCACAGGGGGATCGTTCGGCAGGAGCTTGTGCAGGGCGGCCAGGTAGTCGCGGACCTGTTCGTGGCTTGGGTGGTCCTGCTGGATGAGGAGCGCGGGGTCCGTGGGGCACTGGACGGCCGCGAGGGCGACGTCGGGCGCGTGCTTTCGGAACGCGGCGTGCCAGATGGCGAAGAGGTGAGCGTCGGCCTCGGCGCGGCTTGTGGTCCAGCGTGCCCGGCAGTCCTTGCAGCGTTCGCTCCAGCGGCCGGGGTTCGCCGTGCCGCCGCCGTTTGGGAGCTGTAGCGCGGCGAGGCGGTAGCCCGCCGTGGCGAGGAGCTTCGCGGCCTCCTCGGCGGCGCGGCGGTTCCGCTCGTCGAGGCTCCAGCAGTAGTGCTTCTTCTGGTCGGCGTGGAAGATGCACCGGACGGCGGCCGGGTCGTCGGGGTCCTGCGGCCCGGCGGCGGCGTGGGTGGTGAGGACGTCGCAGAGGGTGACGCCGCGGGTGCGAGCGTAGTCGGCCACGCGGCGGAGCGTGGCGAGGAAGAGCTCGGCCTGCTCCTCGCTGCCGAGCTCGGCGGCCAACTCGTCGAGCCGCGCGGGCAGGCCGGCGAGCGGGAGCCAGGCGAGGTTGAGCTTGAGGCGCACAAGGTGGTCAATCACACGCTTTGTGTCGTGGACGTATGTGTCGGCGTAGCCGCTCGGCTCGTCGCCGCTGCGCCGCACGGCGTCGAGCAGCCCACGCTCGCTCCGTTCCCGATGGTGGCTGGCCAGGCGGTTCATCGCGCGGAGCGGGAAGTCGGGCCAGTCGCGGACCTTGGCCGCCGCGAGCGCGATGGCGCCGTCGGGCGCCTTGTAGAGCAATCGGCGGAAGGTGACGGCGCCCCAGAGGAGGCCCGCCTCGTCCCGGCCGACGATGCGGGCGAGCGCGGGATCGGTGGTGTCCAGCCAATAGCCTTGGGGCGCTTCGGGCACGGGCGCCGTCTCGCCGCGTGTGGCGATAGAGAGCTCGATGCGGCGGCCAGTGGGAATTTCTGATTTCTGATTTCTGATTTCTGATTTCAGATCAAGAGCCGCGACCCGCAGGGCAGGTGCGCCGAGCTCGCGGAGCCGCAGGTTGATCTCCTCGGCAGCGGCGACGATGGTCTCGGAGGGGCCGGGGGGCAGGACGATGGCCGCGTCGCCCAGGAGCTGATCGTTACCGCGCCGCATCTCGCGGGGCGTGGGGACGAGTTGGAGCGGCTCCTGCCGCTCCGCAAGCTCATTCTTGCTGCATGCGGGGAACAGCGCCAAGAGGGCGAGTGAGATGAAGCCGATCGCGTGACGTCTAGCCATATGAAGCTTGCTTCTGACGCGTGACGCGTGAAAAGAACCATGCGACCCAGGCTGCTTTGATCTCGAGTCACGCGTCACGCGTCACGGGTCATGCGTTCCCTGTCTTGAACGGCTCGGCGTAACGGACTCCGAGGCGCTTGCCCCAGAGGTCGGCGCGGCGCTCGACCATTTCGAGCCGCACGCGGCTCAGTTGGCTCGCGTGGCACCGGCAGAGGGCGAGCTTGGCCTCGTAGTGGGCCGAGATGTCCTCGATATGGTCGTAGCCGGG
>VGYW01000627.1 GCA_016872875.1 Planctomycetota bacterium
CACAGGTGTATTTCGGCGTAAGTCCTTGCCATGCCTATGCTGAGGGAGGTAGAAGGGTTCCTCGGCTTGGCGCCCCCCTTGTGGGCACCCACAAGAAAGCCCGGAGAGCCTGAAAACTGACCAACCGTGTCAATCCGGTTCAAGAACGGGCAAAAAAGCGGCTTCCGGGACGCCCGGGGGGCATCACGCCCCAAGAACGCAAAAGGCCGAATCTCACGCTTCTACCGCGGAGAATCGGCCTTTTGCTCTGGTGGAGACGAGGGGATTCGAACCCCCGACCTCTAGAGTGCGATTCATGGTTGCGTCGAGAGCGGGGCCTCGCCAGAAAGCCATAAGTATCAACCACTTATGAAGATAGCTCCTGCGCGGCTCCATGTCGTCTGTTCCGAATGTTCCGCATATTCCGAACAGAGACCACTACAAAAACCACTACAAGCCTTTCCCGCTCCGATGGCGCCGATGTCGGCCCCCTCGCCATCGGCCGGAACTCCTCTTCGCTACGTCGCCTACGTGCCGCAGAGGAGCTTCGCATCCACGGCGCAAGAAGTCAACGCCCATATACCCGCCCCGCGGCGCGCACTGCTTTCAGGTGTGATCGCGACACGTACTTGACTGCCCCCTCTTGCCGCGGTAGCCTGCTCCTTATCACGGCTTCGCGCCCTTGGCCGGCTTCGGCGCGAAGGCGGCCATCACTTGCTGGCGGAAGGCCTCGGGCCGGAGGCCGCCCTCGTTCAGGTGGGTGATCTTCTCCTTCGCGCAGACGGCGAAGAACCGCTCGACGAGCCTGGCGTTCGGCGAGCCGGGCTCCAGGCCGCCCGCGGGCTTCTGAGCGATGAGGCGGCTCAGTTGCACGTACTGGATTGGCAGGCGCGCGACCTGCACGCGGTGGAGCGTGTCGGCGTCGTCCGCCACGGCCTTCTCGGCCTCGTCGAAGATGGTGTCGGCCTTCTCGACGACCTCCGGCGGTACGTGGCCGCTGGTCGGGCCGATCCAGATCTGCTCGTGAATCTTCTTCTCGATGGCATAGTTGCGGACCATGCGAAGATAGCGGTCAATGGTCTCCCCGGCCTTGCCGTAGAAGCCCTCAAGGAACTCGCGGCGATGGCGCTCCACGTCGCAGTTCGGGTTCCAGAGGATCTTCGCGAGCAGGTAGGCTTTCAACTCCGCCATCTCGGCGCCGGGCGATTGGTAGGCCCCTTCCTCGAAGATCCCCTTGACACCGTGCTTCACGAAGAACTGGACGTTCGGCTGGAGGACCTCGATGTTCGAGAACGGCAGCACGTAGTGGCCGAAGGTGGTCACGTAGTCCCACACGTAGAGACGGTCGCACATCTTCGACCAGCCGACGATGTCCCTCTTGAACGACGTGTCCTCCTCCTCGAGCGGGTGGGCGAAGCAGCACTCGATGCTGCACAGGCGGACGATGACGTTGCGGCGGGGGCGCGTCTTGGTCACCGGCGCCCGCGAATACTGGTAGGCCAGGGTATCCACCGCGACGTTCGGGAACTCCTTCTCGATTGCTTCGGCGACGCCGTTGACGAAGCGGATGATCGGCCCCGCGTGGGCGCCGCCCTCTTCCGCCTCTATCTTCTTGCAGTTCTCGCACTGGCACCAGCCGCCCGTGTCGTTCTGCGAGACCGAGACGATGCTGGTCTGCGGGTTCTTCCTGAGCAGCTCCTTCACCGCCTCGGTGGCGATCCGCAGCACGTCGGGGTTGGTGAGGCAGAGCTGGTAGTAGCCCTTCATCCGCTTGCCATTGATGAGCGAAAAATACTCGGGGTGCTCGCCAAAATACTTGTCGGGCGGCACGAGCGAGTTGAAGGTGTGGACGAACCCGGTGTAGGTGATCTTCCCGCCCCGGGCCTCGTCGAGCCGGGCGTTTGCGGAGTTGGCCTTGTTGCGCGCCGCCCAGTCGGCGTCGAAGGCATCCCACCAGAACGGTTCGCGGTACTCGAGGACGGGCACCTGCGTGTCGTTCAGTTCGCCGAGCGTGATGTCCGCCTGCTTCGGCACCCGGCTCACCTTGGAGGAGAACCAGCGGCAGCCGAGACGTTCTTCGAGGAAGGCGTAGACCCCGTAGAGCGTGCCGCGCGGCCGGCCGCCGGCGATGACGAGGTGCGGGCCGACGACGCGGAGGGTGAAACCCTCTTGGCCGAGCTTCGCGAAGTCGATCTCCGCCTTGGCCTGCGGCAGGTAGGCGTTCTTGCCCAGCAGAATGGCGCGCTCGGGCACCGGCCCGCTATCGTCCACAATGGTCAGTTCCGCTCCGGAGACCTGCTTGAGGAATGCCTGGAGCTCCGTCCCTGCGAGTCGCTCGGCAGGGATCGCGTCCTTCGGCACGACGATTCGGTACTCGCTGCGACCCTGAGCCACCAGAGGCGTCCCGGCCTCCAGGCTTCGGACGCCACACCAGGCCACGAGGGCCAGCACAGTGGCGATCCCTGCGACACTGCCACACCTCATCGGCGCTCTCCTGAGCTTGGGGGCTGAAGGCTCACATCGCCCCACTATCATGACGCAACTGACCCGTCGGAGCAAGGCCTCGTGATGTGGTGGGAGGTTGACAATGGTGGGCCGGGGCGCTAAATAACTCGCCACGATTCTGAATCAATGTGGGCGGGGCCTCTGCGCCCCGCGACACCCTGCGCGGGGCAGAGACGCCCCGCCCACAGGCCTGCGCAATTCCGGCACACGTTCCTTCCTGAGCCTTTGATTCAGAATCGTGGCGAGTTATTTAGGCTGCTGGGGAAGGTGAGAACAGAAGGATGGCTTCGGAATGATCAGGAGAAGGGTACTTCTTGGGATGCTGCTTGCCGCGGCGGTGGCTAGAGATGCTCTCGGTGCGCAGCCAGTGAGGAACCTTGTCTTCTGCCGGAGGCGGAGGAGCGACGCGGGGACCTACCTGGCGAAAGCTGATGGTGGAGACCTAAGCAGGCTTCTCTGGCTCTGCGGGCCGGAGATCGCTCCGCGGTTCGCGCCCGACGGCAAGCCGGGGGATGAGGCAACGATGGAGGTGACGAGCCGAACCAAGCGCGGGGATAGCGCGCGGATTGCGGTCTCGCTGGGGCTGGGGCGCAGCTTCGTCAAGGTCGGCGCCCTCCAGAACGTCTCGGCGCTTCGCCTCTGCGCTCGGGCTCGCCTGGCGGCCATCCCCGACTTCTTCGGCGACGATGTGGTCTTCGATCCGCGCAAGTCGCCAGGCGACAGGCTCTACGTGCCTGCCGAGAATTTCCTCCTGAGCTTCACGGGGGATGGGAACACGATCCTGATGAGCGTCTGGCCACCGGGGGACCAGGAAGTGGAGGCCATCCTGGGCGGGGACAAGGAGGAGCGCTTCCTCGAGGCCACTGAGATTTCCTTGGACAATAAGAGCCTCTATTTCGCCGTGCTCGATGGCCCGGGAATCTGGCTCGGCCTGGCGCTCGAGCAGGCCTCATTCGCGGACAAGGATATTGCCACCGGCTGGAAGAGGCCCTTTGAGGCGAAGTGGCGGGGCGACTTCCGTCTCGCGGACCGCACCGATTCGTGGGACATCGAGTCCGCCAGGAACACCGTTGACATCCGCCCCTTCGGCAAGGTCGTCTACCCGTTCTGGTTCGAAAGAGATCAGGCCATAGTGCGGCTGATCAAGAAGGACTATCTGGGCACCGCCCTCGTCTATCCCCTGGACAGAAAGCAGAACACCCCCCTTATGGTGCTCACTCCCGTGGACATGTTGCGCGAGACTCTGGGCGCCGGCCCCTGCGAGTACGTCCTCGACAGGGAAGGGCTCAGCCCCCGCAATCCGGGCGGCGACCGCCAGCTCGTCTCCACCGGCGTCTGCAACACGACAGGCGCCACGCAGCACTTCTTCGAGCTGGGCATCGAGTGCAGGGAAGGCCAGCTCATCAGAGACCTGGCGGACGACGTGTTGGCGTTCAACGTCACGGTCCGCAAGAGGCTCGAGGAGTACCGTGCGTTCGCCCGCAACCTCGCCGAGCTGTGTGGCGAAGAGGCCAAGCGTAACCCGGCGGTCCAGCCCATCGCCGAGCGGGCCGAGCGGCTCCGAAAGCGGCTCGAAGATCTCTTCGCGGAGCGCCTCAAGGCCATGAAGACCCCTGAGGAAGGCGTCGAGCTCGTCCAGAAGATCAAGGATCTCACGCGCGAGGAGGACCCCGAGAATCTGGGCAAGTACCTCG
>VGYW01000628.1 GCA_016872875.1 Planctomycetota bacterium
GGCAGAATCCTTTCGTCCCTGCGGGACTTCGCGGGCTGTGCCACCAGATTCGTTGTACCGGAGGGAAGCTGAGAGCCGAGGGCGAGCGACGATATTGAGCAACATTGCGCCACACTGGGCAACACTGCGCCACAATGGCGGGGATGGCGTCCAGGTGTGCACACCCTACCGGGAAGGGAGTTTGTCGAGGGCGGGGTAGGCGACGGACGTGCCGTCCGCGTAGTGCCAGATGGCGTCGGTCCACGTCCACGGGCGAACGGTTTCGGCGGGGGAGTCCTTGTCGTCAATGCGAGTGGGGATGCCAGCGGCGGGGGAGTCCTTGGGCTTGGCGCGCAGCGTCACGGGCTCGCCTTGGCGGAGGTCGCGTAGCTCAATCCAGTCGGGCGGGCGGTGCCGGCGGTAGAAGTCGCAGGCGAAACGGCGGACGGGTGCGATGTCCGCGGCCTCCTTCTCCCAGGGGTTGGGCATGGGCAGGCCGTTGTAGAGCTGGTAGACTTTGTGGACTTGTTCGGCGGTCTTCGGGGCGCGGCCCCAGATGCTCGAGAAGCTGAACATCCAGAGGAAATGCTCGTCGCCCTCGCCGACGAGGTTGGTGAAGCCGGCCTTCCAGCCGACGGTGCACTCGCCGTAGTTCTTCATGCCTATGTGGTGCATCGAGCGGAACATGCGCCACCAGAAGGGCTGGCAGGGGACGGCGCTGTCGGTCTCGCCGTTGAGCATCGGCGCGTAGTCCACGCCTGAGAGGCCGCCGAAGCCGCCGTCCATCAGCAGCCATCCGAAGCCGAGCTTGCGGCTCATCGCCAGAGTCGGCCACATGATGCGGTCCCACCAGCCCGTGGCCAGGCTCATGGGCACCCACTGGTAGGGGGTGTTGACGGGCCAGGCGCCGTCGCGCTGGCGCCTCACCCATTGCGTGTTCTCGCGGAAGAGCGGGATGCCGCGCTCGGCGAGGAGGGCCGGCACGTCGGGGTAGTGGCAGCCGTCGTAGCCGTAGTAGGCCCTCGCGGTCGGGATGCGGTCGCTGAGGGCGGTGGGCAAGGCTGTCTTCACGAATTCGGGGCGGAACCAGAAGCCGGGGTTGAGCCCAGCGGCTTGCAGCCGGTCGCACATGGCCTTCATCTGAGGATTGCAGTCGTGGGTCGCGTCGAGGCGATAGGCATCGTCCACGGTGATGGGCACGGCGTGCCAGAACTCGTGGTAGTTGAAGAAGCCGTCGCAGGGCGAGCCGTGCAGGGCCTTGACCCACTTTTCGGCGTGGGGCGCGGGGCCGCCGTCGCCCTTCGCGCCCCAGTGGGTGCCGGTGACGTTTGTGGCGGCGAGGGTGTCCTGCACGCCCATCCGCTCGGAGACGGCGGCGAGGGTTTCGGCGCGGGCGTTCAGGTAGCGCTGGGGCAGCGGCTGGCTCTTGTCGGCGGTGTAGAGGTACTCGATGGTGTCCACGGCGACCCGCTTGCCCGCCTGGCCGAGGTCCCAGGCGAGGCTGGGCCACACGCCGTCGGCGCCTTGCTCGGGGTAGCTGGCGGAGTTGTTGGCGGCGTGGTAGTAGAGGCTGCGGGCCGTGATGGTGAGGGAGCCGGTGGGCCAGTCGTAGAAGATGAGGGGCTGGGCCTGAAGGCAGTCCTGGCTCGGGTGGTAGCCGCCGGCGCGGCGAGGCGGCTTGGGGCCTTGGAAGTAGACCTGGCGGTTGCGGTCGCCCGAGAAGTCCACGATCTCGCGGCCCGGCTCGCGGAAGCCCGTGTTGTAGCTCACCACGCCCTTGCGGGAGCCGCCTGGGCCGAAGCCGTTGTTGAGCATCACCTGGTAGCCGTGCTTCCAGACGCTTGGGACCTCTACCTCGACGAGGCGTGCGAGACCGTGGTACTTGCAGCCCTGGCGGTCGCGCTCGATGGGCCACCACGTCTCCCACACCCGCACGAAAATCCAGGCCCGGTAGCCCATCATCGCCATCGGCTGCCAGTAGTGGAACGTCACCCGGTCGCCCTCGACCTGGGGCGGGAACCAGCGTGGCTGGGCGTCGTGGTGAGCGCGGTCGAGGGCGAGCGTCATCGGGTCGGTGAGGTGGGGATGAGGCGAGCCGCGCTGGGCGTCCTCCACCTCGCTGGGAGGGTGCGGCGGCACGATCACCGCCAGGCCGCGGTTGTCGAACTTCCCGATGTCCAGGCCGTTGCCGAAGTGCCTCGGATAGAGCAGGTGCGCGCCGTCCCGCGTCTTCCAGTCCACGGGGCGGAAGCGGTCGTAAACCAGCTCCTGCCCATCGGGGAATGTCACGCGGACGGGGTGGGCGACGAGTGGCACATCCTTGAACTCGCCGAACGAGAGCGAATCGCTCCGTTCGGCCTTGGCCAGCTTGCCCGTCCGTGCGTCCCACGCCCACGCCCGCAGGTCCGACAGCTTCGCCGCGGCGACAGCCCGGGGCGTTACCGTCACGCTGTTGCTCGGCGGCGTGACCCGCCCATCGGCCAGCACGCCAACCACCGCGAAGCGATAGCTCTGCCCATTCGCCAGCCCCGACACCGTGCAGGCCGGCTCGGTGAGCAGCGCGCCCTCGCCCTCAGCCCGCCTCACGCGCCACCCCACAACCCGCCTATCCTCAATCTGCGGATTCCACCGCAGGAACGCCTTGCCATCGCCAGGATCGCCCATCAGCGCCATCGGCCCGAGGACCGGCAGCGGCGGCGGCCCCGTCGGCTTCCTGGCAGCGCCACTGGGCAGACAGCCGGCTAGGACCACCGCGACGAAGACAAATAAGTGGCTCTTCATCAGGCTCCTCCAATCGTCCTCGTCCCTCGTCCTCGACTCTTCTCCCACAGGCCAGAGGGATCGAGGACGAAGGACGAGGACGAGGGACGAGGACGATAAGAGACAGAGGGCCGGGCTCAGCGGGCCGTGGCGTCCTGCTGGTCTACGAGGTACGTGCCGCGGATGCCTTCGAGCTGGGCGGCCTTGCGGCCGACGCCGTGGACGAGGAAGACCATGGGGGGACGGCGCGTGTCGCGGAAGGTGACGATGAGCCGGCCGAAGCCCAGTAGCCGCTCGACGAGGTCCTCGGCCTCGATGCGGGTGGAGTACTGCTCGCGGCTCAGTTGCTCGCCCGAAGGTCAATGTCGTATTCCTCGACGAGGAAGTTGAGGAAGAAGACGCCGCGCCAGATGCCGCCGAGGAGCTTGGGGTCGAGGCCCGGCAGCATGCCCCAGCGGTCCTTCAGCACCATGAGCGCGGAGGCGGCGAGCGAGACGACAATCGTGGGGATGTAGAGTGCCTTGCGGCTGAGCTCGTAGACCACCAGCAGGTTCTTGCACGCCGGGTCGTCGGGGTTGTTCTTCACCCAGTGGCGGCGGATGCGCTCGTAGGTGCCCAGCGCCCGATAGAAGAGCCCCACGAGGACGAGGGCGAGGAGGAACGGGATGGTGAAGATGGCGGTCTTGACCGGCCCCCAATCCCTCATGCGAGCCGACACGATGATGGTCCACCACGCGACGATGGCCGCGGCGGCCAGCAGCGGCACGGCGCGTCGGGCGACTTGGCGCCATACGGAGGGGGAGGCCGAAGGTGCTGCGCTCTGGGGCTTGGACGGGGCGGCCGGCGGACGGTCTGTGTCAGGCACGGGCGTCTCCTTCAAGGGGCCAGGTTCGTAGTGCGGCCTTCAGGCCGTTCCGGAGGCCACGGGCTGAAGCCCGCACTACGAACTCGGACGTGCTTCTCGGAGCTCCTATGGTATACCAGGCCCTCCGGATTCAGGCAAGCCGAAAACCCGGAGAACGCGGGCGCTCTTGCGGTCGAGGTCAACGTCGGTCATGCCCCCGATGATGGGGCCGCCCACCACGATGCGGCGGGGGTGGCCGCCCCAGGCCATCTCGTTGCACACGAACGGGCCGGGGCGGTAGCCGAGCCGCAGCCCCAGCTTCTTCACCAGCTCCAGGTAGGCGATCAGGTTGCGGCGGGGATCGGTCGAGCCGTCGAAGTCGAAGCGGCCCTTCTCGATCTCGTCCGCGTGCCTGTGGACATCGTGGTCGCGACAGAGGAGGATGTCGCGGCGTACGGCGGCAAGGTAGGCTTCAGCGGGGGGTACGCGCGGCTGTGTCCCTGGCCTTGCCCATGAGTTCGCGTATCTCTCGATAGCGCTTCCTCCCGCCCTTTGAGAGAAGGACCCAGCCGACGTAGGAGGCGGACGCAACC
>VGYW01000629.1 GCA_016872875.1 Planctomycetota bacterium
AAGCCCGTGGCGACCCACTGCCGCCCTGCGGGCTGGCCCGCGCTCTTATGTCAGCGCCGTGCGGAGCCGATCTCTGTCTCCGTTGGCGGGCTTGAGCTTCACACGGGGTATACAGATGTCGGGCGGCGCGGGTTCCTCAATGGCCAGGCGTTGGCGGGCGAAGGAGCAGTAGGCGGGGTTGAGGTCAATGCCGATGTAGCGGCGGCCGGTAGACTTTGCGGCAAGGCAGGTGGCCCCGGTCCCGCAAAAGGGGTCGAGGACGATGTCGCCCGGAAAGCCGGCCTCCGCAACGGCGGCAAAGGTGTACATGAGGATGAGGCGCTGAGGGAGCTTGACGGGGAAGGGCGCGGGGTGGCCGCCGGTCCGGGACACGTCCTCGGGGTAGATGGGCCAGACCTGCATCGTGAGGTTGAGCCACTGCTGCTGGGTGAGCCGCGAGGCCTCCTTCGCCGCCTTCGGCACCGAAACCGGCTTGCCTGGCTTGACCAGGACATTGATGAACTCGACCGTGTTGTCCTCGTAGAGGTTCGGCGGGTAGGGGTAGCTGCCGAACATCTTGACGCTCGTCTGCTTCTGCCAGATGAAGAGGCTGTAGCGCTGGAGTTTGCACCGGCCGCCGTGGAGAATGGAGAACTCGATGTCGCTATTGAGGTTCTTCAGGTGCCGCGTGTGCGAGCTGTTGTCGGCCTTCTTTGGCACGGGGACGATGGCGGTGTTGATGCAGAGCTTGCCGTTTGGGACCAAGACCCGCTCAGCCTCCACCCACACCTCCAGCAGGTCGTCCAGGTACTTCTCGTAGCTGGTCTGCCCGATCTGCCCTGCAACGCCGTAGTCCACCAGGTTCCAGTAGGGCGGGCTGGTGACGATGAGGTGGATGGAATTGGACGGAAGCCGGCGGAGCGTCTCGGCGGCGTCTCCGCAGAGGATCTGGTTGGCGAATGCTTCAATGGGCTCGCGGTTCTTGCCCATCACGGCGCTTCCCCGCACGGGAGGCCCCATTATGCGCCGAAGCCGCGGCCCGTTCAACCCCCTCTCTCCCGGCGAGTCCTCTGGCCCTCTCCTGGAGGGTCATCCCAGCAAGGTGTCGTCGTGGGAGTAGGGGGGAGCGCAGCAGCAGAGGAAGACGAGCGGCTCGGTGCCGGTGTTGGCGATGGCGTGGCGGGCGCCAGGGGGGATGCGGATGGCGTCGAGGGGGCCGACGCCGCGGGCCTCGGCTCCGACCTCGATGCGGCCGGAGCCGCTGAGGATGTAGTAGAACTCCTCGGCCGCGAGGTGGCGGTGGGGCGCGGTGGCGCCGCCGGGGGGCACGGTGGCCTCGGCGAGGCTCTGGTGCGCCGCCCGCGAGTTCGTGCGGTCCAGCAGCGAGCGAATGACCGAGCCGTCCTTCGTCACGAAGGGCGGGCTGGCCTTGCGACTGACCACTTCCATTTCCGTGTCCCTTATGTCCCTTGGGTCCCTGGCGTCCCTTGAGGCGCGCGGCACAAGAAAGGGACCAAAGGGACCCAAGGGACATCAGGGACACAAGAGGGCTAGAGTGCGCTCCCGATCTCCAGGATGCGATAGGCGGCGGTCTCGCCGGCGTGGCTGAAGGCCACCTCGTCGCCCACGCGGTGGCGGAGCAGGGCCTGGGCGAGCGGCGCAATGTAGGCGATGATGCCGCGCTCGGCATCGGTGTCCCACGGGCCGAGGATCGAGTAGGTGTGGCGCTGGCCGGAGGCGGCGTCCTCGACGGTGACGCGGGAGCCGATGGAGACCTCTTCGGTGGAGGCCATAGCGGGCTCGATGGGGCGGGCGCGCTGGAGCTCCTGGCCCACCTCGATGGCCTTGGCGTTGAGGAGGTGTTGCTCCTGGATGGCGGCGCGGAAGTCCGCGTTGTCCGTCAGGTCGCCCGACTCTTTCGCCTTCGCGATGTCCTGGCTGTTCTTCGGGATGAGCACGTTGACGATGTGGTCGTGCTCCTTGCGGCGGCGGGCGATGGCGTCGGGGGTGTTGTAGATGTACTCGACGGGCGGGGCCTGGGCCTCGTGCTCTTCCTGGACGAGGAGCTTTGGGAACCTGCGGACCATCTTCTGCTCGAGGATGCGGGCGAAGTGCTCGGGGAGCACGCTGCTCTGTCGGACGCGGGCGTGGAGCCGCAGGGCCTCGGAGTCGCTGAGGCCCTTGAGCATGTCGTCGAAGTAGCGGAGGTCGCCGGCGCGCAGGCTCTGGCGGATGCCGGCCATCTCGTCGCCCTGGCTGAAGGGCGTCCACTCTCCGCGCTGGTATGCCTTGCGGCGGGCCAACACGTCGCCCTCCGTGAGGAGGCGCTCGAAGACCTCGGCGGCGGTGGCCCCCGTCTTCCAGCGGCCCAGGAGGATGTTGCGGGCGACCCAGGCGAAGAGTTCGAGGCGGTCTTTGGGATTGGCGAAGACCTCGCGGACGAGTGCCTGGATGCTCGGCCCGTCGCCCGCCTCCTGGGGGAGCTCGTCCGCCGCGTCGTCCCACAGGCTCGGCGGGCCGCCCAGGAGCACGTTGTAGCAGAGCGCGTGCCAGGCGGGGGTGACGGCTCGGAGCATGCCGAAGGCGAGCGAGCGCGTGGGGTTGGAGGTCAGGGCGTTGAGGAGGCGGAGCGGGTCGTCCTTGTGCGCGGCCACAATCGCCTCGGGGGACGGGAAGGGGCCTGCGTCAATCTTGAGCCTTGTGAGGAGGAGTGCGGCCTCGAAGGCGGCGCCGGGGCTTGGCTCGGCGGGGATTCGGCCCGCGATGGTGCGCGCGGCGGGGAGCAGGAATGCCTCGGGGTCGGCGTCCTCGGCCTTATGCTGGGTGTACTCGGCGAGGGCATCGGTCATGTGCTCGAGGTCCTTGATGCCCGCGAAGCGCCGCGCCGTCTCCTCCTCGTAGGTCAGCGGCTTGGCGCGCAGGGTGAGGACGGGGCTGTGGCCCGTGCCGACGGCCACGAAGGAGTCGCGCTTGAGGGCGGTGCGGGCGGCGGTCCACCACTTGCTCCAAGCGTCGGCGGGCACGATGGGGCCTTCGAGGAGCTCGCGGAGCCCCTTGGCGGACACGCGGCCGTCGAGTGCCTCGAGCGCCATGCGCACGAGGCGGGCGGGGTCGTCCTGGGCGAGGCGCTGGAGACGCTCGGGGTCGGTCTTCCGCAGCACCAGGAAGCTGTCGGGCCGCAGCCGCACGAGGATGCTCTCGATGTTCTCCAGGGGCACCTGGTGGCCCGGCTTGCGCTCGAAGTCGAGCGTCGCTCGCGCCGTCAGGGGGTCGAAGCCCGCCAGCCGCCCGACCCCCCAGCCCGAGGCGTGGTAGAAGTAGTCGCCCTCGCGGTACGAGAGGAGCCTGTCGAGGGCCTTCACCGCGGCGCCGAGGTCGTCCTGGGTGGGGAGGCCCGAGCGGTCAACGCAGGCGGCGAGGTGCGGGACGTCGGCGTGGACGCTGCGGTAGCAGGCGATGAGAGCCGCTCGGATCTCTTCGTTGCCTTGCGCAGCAGGCGCAGCGGCGCGGAAGAGGGGCAGGGCCTCGCGGTGACGCCCCGCGCGCGCGAGCTCCGGCCCCAGGGCCATCACGAGGTCGAGCGCCCGCGCACCCGCGCCGTCGTCCACCAGCCGCCGGACCACCTTCGCCAGGTCCTCCGCAGGCACCGCCTCGGCATCGAGCAGCTCGAGCCACAGGCCCTCAAGCGTCCCGTAGTCCTTCGCGGAAGCCGCCCTCGACAACTTCTCGACTGTCTCACTCACTGTGTATTCCGCCTCCGTTGGTAAGCGCCCAACAAATCAGAGACCGTCATCGCCAGCGCCTTGGCGTCTTGCTCCCGAAGGGAGCACAGTGGTTAGCCGGCGGCTTCAGCCGCCGGATTCGGGTGCCAGAACTGGCGCAGTCCCGAAGGGACGGCAGAAAGGCGCGCCTTACCGTCACGCCGCAGGGGGCTGCCGTCCCTTCGGGACTGGTCCCGGTGTCGGCCCGCGCTCCGGCGGCTGAAGCCGCCGGCAACCCACTGACGTCCCTTTGGGACTGTGGAGGGCACCTCTTCGAGTCCTTCGCCTTCTCTATGGCACGATCAGCCGCAGCCCGCGGCCAAGGGCCTCAATGGTCACGGGCAACACCCCAGCCGCGTCGCCGTCCACCTGGTAGCTCACGCGCTCGCTGCTTGCCAGGCGAACGCCGCGGCCTCAGAAGAACCTGGC
>VGYW01000630.1 GCA_016872875.1 Planctomycetota bacterium
CTCGACGCCAAGAACCGCTTCTTCGACGCCTTCAAGGGGCTCACCGACCCCGAGGAGAAGCGGAAGGCGTTCCGCGACACCTTCTACAAGGTGTTCGGCGACGCCGTGCGCGATTCGGGCGCACGCTTCCTCCTCCAGGGCACGATCAAGCCCGACATCATCGAGACGCAGAAGGGCGTGAAGACCCAGCACAACGTGCTCGCCCAGATCGGCATTGACCCCAGGAGCGGCTACGGCTTCGGCGTCGTCGAGCCGATCAAGACCCTCTATAAGCCCGACGTTCGCCGCGTGGCGAAGGCCCTCGGGCTGCCGCCCGCCATCTCGCAGCGGATGCCCTTCCCCGGCCCCGGCCTCTCTGCCAGGTGCATGGGCGAGGTCACGCCCGAGCGCATCGCAATCGTCCGAAAGGCCTGCCTCATCGTCGAGCAGGAGATGAGCGGCAGCAAGGCATTCCAGACATTCGGCGTGCTGCTCGCCGACCGGCCGACCGGCGTGACGAAGGACGGCCGCCGCCGCGAGGACGACGCCGTGGCCATCCGCTGCGTGGACTCCACCAACGCCGTCACCGCGCGGGCCACAAAGGTGTCGTGGGCCAAACTCGTCCGCATGCGCGACCGCATCCTCAAAGAAATCCCGACCGTCACCAAAGTGCTCTACGACCTCACCCCCAAGCCGCCGAGCACGATTGAGTATATCTGAGGAGAGGCGCTCTTTCCGGACACACGGGAGGATGATTGGATGAATGGATGATTGGATGAATGCTAGAGGGAAGGGGGACGGCTCTTCTTCTTTCATCCATCCATTCATCCACCCATCCATTCATCCCCTCCAGCATCGAAGGGCAAACGCTGATGCCCGAAAGGATGGTTCTGCTGCTCGAAGATGGAACGGCTTTCGACGGACTGGCCTTCGCCACGCCAGGCGAGGCCATCGGCGAGGCCGTGCTCTACACCGGCGTGGTCGGCTACCAGGAGGTTGTGACGAACCCCTCCTACCGCGGCGCCATCGCCACGTTCACATACCCCATCATCGGCAGCTACGGGGTGAACGCCGAGGACAACGAGTCGCCCGCCGTCCACGTCCG
Source organism: Planctomycetota bacterium (assembly GCA_016872875.1). The sequence continues at coordinate 1,085 of VGYW01000630.1, forward strand.
CGGCGTCGTTATTCGCGACTACAGCACCACCGTGTCCAACTTCCGCGCCACGGGCACCTTTGAGGACATGCTTAAGAAGAGCGGCGTCGTGGGCATCCGCGAGGTGGACACGCGGGCGGTCGCCGTCCACCTCCGCGAGCACGGCGAGATGCGCGCGATGATCGCCCCGGCCGACGCCGACCGCAAGGCGCTCTTAGAAAAGCTCAAGGCCACCTCATCCTCCTACGCCAGCGACTTGGTGGCACAGGCCTCTGGCCTGTGGGCCACAGGCGGGACGCCTGTGCCACCGGCTGAAGCGAAGCATCGCGTGGCCGTGCTGGACCTGGGTGTGAAGCGGGGGCTCCTTGCGCAGCTCGCCCAGCTCGGCTGCGCAGTCACCCTTCTGCCCGCCTCAGCGAGCGCGCAGGACGTGTTGGCCCCAAAGCCCGACGGCGTCATCCTCGCGGGCGGCCCGGGCGACCCGCGCGTGCCGGCCTACGCCGTCGAGACCGCGCGCGCGCTCGTCGGCAGGCTGCCGCTCCTCGGCATCGGGCTGGGCCACCAGGTCCTCGCCCTCGCCCTCGGCTGCCGCGTGCGGCGGCTGAAGCTCGGCCACCACGGCGTCAACTACCCCGTCCGCGACCTCGCGGCCAATCACTGCGACATCACGGTGCAGCACCACAGCTTCGTGGTAGACGAGACAGTGGTGCCGGCCGCTGTCGAGGTCACGCACGCCAATGTCAACGATTCCACGATTGAGGGCATTCGCAGCAAGGCCGCCCCCGCCGCCGGCGTGCAGTTCCATCCCACGCCCGATGAGCATGGGCGGCCGAGCAGGATTCTTGAACGGTTTGTCCAAGGAGAGGCGTAGGCGTCCTCAATCGTCCTCGTCCTCGTCCCTCGTCCTCGTCCTCGATTCTCCGTTCTCCTCTGACGGGGAGAAGATCGAGGACGAGGACGAGGGACGAGGACGAGGACGATAGGAAAGGGAGAAGACAGTGCCCAAGCGAACCGACATCCACAAGGTGCTGATGATCGGCTCGGGGCCGATCATCATCGGCCAGGCCTGCGAGTTCGACTACTCGGGCTCCCAGGCCTGCAAGGCCCTCAAGGAAGAGGGGTATGAGGTCGTGCTGATCAACTCGAACCCCGCGACGATCATGACCGACCCGCGGATGGCCGACCGCACCTACGTGGAGCCGGTGACGGCTGAGGTGATTGAGAAGATCATCGCGCGGGAGCGGCCCGACGCGGTCCTGCCCACCCTCGGCGGCCAGACGGGCCTCAACGTGGCCGTCTTTCTCGCCCGCGCCGGCGTCTACGAGCGCTACGGCGTCGAGGTCCTCGGCGCAAGTCCCGAGGCGATCAGCCGCGCGGAGGACCGCGACCTCTTCAAGCAGGCGATGATCGAGATCGGCATCGGCGTGCCCGACAGCGGCATCGCCACCTCGGTGGAGCAGGGGATGGAGATCGGCCAGCGCATCGGCTTCCCCCTCATCCTGCGCCCAGCCTTCTGCCTCGGCGGATTCGGCGGCTCAACCGTCTACAACGTCGAGGAGCTCGAGGCCGCGCTCCTCAGGGGCATCACCATCAGCCCCGTCGGCCAGGTGCTCGTCGAGAAATCCGTCCTCGGCTGGAAGGAGATCGAGTTCGAGGTGATGCGCGACTGCGCGGACAACGTGATTATGATCACTTCGATGGAGAACGTTGACCCGATGGGGGTTCACACGGGTGATTCGATGGTCGTCGCCCCGTCGCAGACGCTCTCCGCGCCCGAGTACGCCGAGTTCGTGAACTACTCGAAGCGCATCATCCGCAAGATCGGCATCACGGGCGGCGGGGCGAACATCCAGTTCGCCGGCAACCCCGACAACGGCGAGATCGTGATCATCGAGGTGAACCCGCGCCTCTCGCGCTCCTCGGCCCTCGCCAGCAAGGCCACGGGCTTCCCCATCGCGCGCGTCGCCACAAAGCTCGCCGTCGGCCTCACCCTCGACGAGGTGATGAACGACGTGACGGGGTGCAGCCGCGCCTTCTTCGAGCCGACGGTTGACTACTGCGTGTTCAAGATCGCCCGCTTCACCTTCAAGAAGTTCCCCCAGGCCGACCCCACGATCAACACCTCGATGAAATCGGTCGGCGAGGCAATGTCCATCGGCCGCAACTTCAAGGAAGCCTTCCAGAAGGGCATCCGCAGCCTCGAGATCGGCCGCTACGGCCTCGGCTTCGACGGACGCGGCCACCTCGTCGAGGAGCCGCGCGACGACCAGGAGCTCGCCCACAAGCTCATCGTGCCCAACGACAAGCGCCACTTCTACGTCCAGAACGCACTCCTCAAAGGCTGGAGCGTCGAACAGATCGCCGACCTCACGAAGATCGACCGCTGGTTCATCGAGAACATCCGCGAGATCAACGACACCGCGGCCAAGATTGCGGCCTACCAGGGCCGCGCCGGCCTCGAGGCCATGCCCATCGAGCTCCTCTGGGAGGCCAAGCGCAGCGGCTTCTCCGACGTCCAGCTTGCCCACCTCACCGGCACCGAGGAGATGGAGGCCGCCGCCGTCCGCAAGGCACGCGGCGTCCGCCCAGCCTACAAGCTGGTGGACACCTGCGCCGGCGAGTTCAAGGCCGCCCGACCCTACTACTACTCGACCTACGAACGCATCAACGCCAACCGCGTGAGCGACCGCCGCAAAATCCTCATCCTCGGCGGCGGGCCGAACCGCATCGGCCAGGGAATCGAGTTCGACTACTGCTGCTGCCACGCCTCCTACGCCGTCAAAGAGCTCGGCTACGAGGCCATCATGGTCAACTCAAACCCCGAAACCGTCTCCACCGACTACGACACGTCCGACAAGCTCTACTTCGAGCCGCTCACCCGCGAGGACATCCTGGCCATCGTGGACGAGGAGAAGCCCCTCGGCGTAATCGTTCAACTGGGCGGCCAGACCCCCCTCAACCTCGCCGTGCCCCTGGAGCGCGCGGGCGTGCGGATACTCGGCACTTCGCCCGACTCGATAGACATCGCGGAGGACCGCAAGCGCTTCGCCGCGCTCCTCTCGAAGCTCGGCCTCAGCCAGGCCCCGAACGGCACCGCCCTCT
>VGYW01000631.1 GCA_016872875.1 Planctomycetota bacterium
CGCCCCCATTCGGGGGCTAAACCCCAGCCCCCAGAAGATGTGGGCAAAGATCAGGGCGAAGCCCTGGGAAAGGCGCACGGCCAGATTTAGCCCTGTAGGGGCGTACTAGCCGCCATAGGTATGATTCGGCGCCCGGGACCACATAGTACGCCCTTTCAGGGCTGACCTACGCGTCACCCTCTTCCCAGGGCTTCGCCCTGGGCTGCTATAGTACGCCCTTGTCGGGGCTTCGGAGTCGTTCACCAGAACCGGGGGCCATACACGGGATGCCCCTGCGTTTGACAGCCGGGGCCGTGGTCGTCTAAAATCAAGTTCCGGGAGCTACCCCTCCATGAGAGGTCACCCTGTGTCCACATCCCGCACCGCCATCCGGCTCGACCAGCGCGACAGCGTGGCTACGGCGCTGGTCGCGGTGCCGGCCGGCGATACAGTGGTGCTGGATGCGGTGACCGTGAAGCTGGCGGCGGACATCCCGCGCGGCCACAAGTTCGCGCTCCGAGCCATCGCGCGCGGCGAGCCAGTCGTCAAGTACGGCCAGCCCATCGGCCGCGCCACGAAGCCAATCGCACCAGGTGAACACGTCCACGTGCACAACGTGGAGAGCCAGAGGGGGAAGAGGGAAGAGGCGTGAGGGGCGAGGGACGAGGGGCGAGGGACGAGGCAAGAGGGGGAAACCGGAAATCGGAAATCGGCAATCGGAAATCACGATAGAAGGCTATCTCCGCCCACATGGGGCGGTGGGTGTTCGCAACCACCTGCTGGTGCTGCCCACGGTGGCCTGCTCGTGCCACGTGGCGGGGAAGATTGCCGACGGAGTGCCGGGGGCGGTGGCTATCAGCCACCAGCACGGCTGCGCGCAGATTGGCGAGGACGCGGACGCGACTTTCCGCACGCTCACCGGCACGGGGGCGAACCCGAACGTGGGGGCGGTGCTCGTGGTCGGCCTCGGCTGCGAGCAGCACGCGGCCCAGGCATTCGCCGAGGCGATTCGGCCCACCGGCAAGCCAGTCGAATGGCTCGACATCCAGGCCGAGGGGGGCACCTCGAAGGCCATCGCCCGCGGGCGCGAGCTGGCACGCCGCCTGGCCGAGGCTATCGCGCCCCAGAGGCGCGTCCCTTGCCCCTTCGGCCGCCTGGTGATCGGCATGGAGTGCGGCGGCTCCGACTCGTTCTCAGGGTTGACGGGCAACCCGCTCGTGGGCGAGATAGCCGACCGCGCCGTCGCGGCGGGCGCCACCGTCATGGTCTCCGAGACCACCGAGTTCATCGGCGCAGAGCACCTCCTCGTCCAGCGCGGCCTCACGCCCGAGCTCGGCGAACAGGCCCGCAAGATGGTCCTCGACTGGGAGAAGCTCTGCCGCTTCTACGGCGCCGACCTCACAGGCTCAAACCCCTCGCCCGGCAACATCGAGGGCGGCATCACCACCATCGAGGAGAAGTCCCTCGGCTGCGTCCACAAGGGCGGCACAAGCCCCATCCAGGAGGTCCTCGACTACGCCCAGCGCCCCACCGAGCGCGGCCTGGTCCTGATGGACACCCCAGGGAACGATGTCGAGTCCGTCGCGGGCATGGTCGCGGGCGGCTGCACCATCGTCCTCTTCACCACGGGGCGCGGCACCCCCCTCGGCTGCGCCGTCGCACCCGTCATCAAGATCGCCACCAACACCCCCCTCGCCGAGCGGATGGCCGAGAACATGGACTTCAACGCCGGCCTGATCGCCGACGGCTCAGAGACCATCTCCGAGTCCGCCGACCGCCTCTGGGCGCTCATGCTCCACGTTGCGAGCGGCCGTCAGACCTGCGCCGAGCTCCTCGGCCACCGCGAGTTCGGCATCCGCCGCATGGCCCCAACCCTGTGAGCCAGTCGTACTCCCGGGCAGAGAACCGCCGTCGCTGCTGCCGGACCAAATGCCAACCGCCCGATGCGATCTGTCCAGTTCCCTCTGAACCATGTCACCGGGCCCATCAAATGACAAACGAAGATCTGACCCCAATGGCCCACTGCGCAGAAGCCGTGCTGTCAAGGGCCGGGCTGAATGCTCGCGCCGCCACCTCAAGGATAATTTAAGGATTGGAGATGTGACACCCCAACACCTGGCTCATATGCACAATCCTAACCCGCGGACCCCCCCCGGTGTCAAGAGCTTTGTCGAACGCGCACGGCTGTGCCAGGCATCCGGAAAGCAAAAACTAGATTTTTACGACCTGACCCCAAGGCCCGCACGTGGACCGGACTCTGAGCCGGGGTCTTGCGTCGAGTGGGCTGGACAGGGTGCGTGCAGCGGCACGGCCCAACGAGCGGTTCCACGCCAGACACCCAAGGTAAGAGCCGTATGTGGGAATCCCACGAGTACGGATCCGTGCGGGGGGCAGCCCGAAAGGGCTGTCCCTACCGCGATCCGCCGTCATTTGACGTAGCGTTCGCGTGACTCTGTCGGATGGAACCTAAACGCTGGGGTTTGCTGGCACCCTGAGAAGGCGCTTGACTCCGGCTCCGGGCGCCATTACAATGCATCCCGGCTACCGGGTGCTTGGAGACCCCACCCCAGCGATGGCAGTGCTGTCCGGGCGGGGCGGGCCGCCGCGAAGCTCAACGGAACCTGGGTCAATCCCAGAGGAACCCATACCATGGCAGTGGATGTCAAGCGTGGCCATATCGTGTGGGTGGATTTCGGCCCCGTGCGAGGCAAATGCAAGGCCGGCCTGCACCCTGCCGTTGTTGTTCAGAACGACAAAGGCAATCACTTCAGCCCAATGACAATCGTGGTCCCCCTCACCGACCAGCGGCAGCACAAGGCGTTGCCCGTTCAGGTCTTGCTCACCTCCGCCGAAACGGGTGCGTGTAATCTCCTACGGACCAGTTTCCGCTTTTCTTCTTTGGCCGTATGTGATATAAGTGTATACGCTTATGTTATATGGAGTCCGACGTGGAAGACTCGGCCCAACGTGGCCTGGAACGCACGCGGAAGGCCCTCATGGGGAAACTGGCCTCTTGGGAGGGGTTCGTGCGGGGGTCCGTGGTCCTCATGAGACGGCGGTGCATGTATCCGCGTTGCCGCAAGTGCGCCGCGGGGCAAGGGCATCCAACGTGGGTCCTGACGGTGAGTCGTCAGGGGAAGACGCACACAGTCTACCTCGGCGCGCGGCGGCGGGCCCTCGCGCAGCGCATGGCCGAGAACTACCGCCGGCTCCTCGGGCTAATCGAGGAGATCGCCGAGGTGAACCTGGCTCTGTTGACCGGCAAACCCCTGAAAGGGAAAGGAGACCACGATGGGACCAAGGGACCCGGGACGTGAGGCATTCCTCCGCGACGCGGGGCGCATCTACGACGAGGTGGTGTTGGGGGCAGGCCCCGCCTCCGGCCAGAGCTTCGACGACATGGAGGAGCGGGCCGAGGCAGCCGGCCTCCTGCTCCGCCGCAAGCTCCTGGCCCAGCGCCTGGGCGCCGAGGAGGCGATGCAGCCGGCCATCATCCCGTGCCCCCAGTGTGGGCGGCCCATGCGTTGGCACAAAGACCCCGCACCGCGGAACCTCGACACCTTCTCCGGCCCCGTCGCCTATGAGCGCCGCCACGCGGTGTGCGACCCGTGCGGCATTTCTTTTTCCCCCGCTGGACCGCCGGCTCGGCATCCCCGACCGCGGGGCGTCGGCCCGCCTCGTCATGAAGGCCTGTGAGGCCAACGACGCCGGCTCGTTCGAGAAAGCCGCTCGCCTCTTCCAGAACTTCACCGGCCTGCGCACCACGGCCAAGAAAATCCAACTCCTCACCGAACGCGTTGGGGCCATCCTCGCCCGCCAGCGGGACGCGGCCACGGCCTCCTATCTGGCCCTAGAGAGCCGTCCGGAGCCACCTAAGGCCCCTCTGCACCTCCTCGTCATCACCGCCGATGGCGGCCGCGTCCAGACCAACCAAGCCGCCCCCGACGAGCGCTGGAAGGAAGACAAGATCGGCGTCGTCTACGATGCCACGCCCAGACCCGAAGTCCCCAAAGTCGAATACCAGGGGCCGCCCCCCATCGCTCGCTCCATCGTCGCCACGATGGACTCCTGGGACCGCCTCGGCGACCACCTGAGCGCCCTCGCCGACCAACGCGGCTACACCCACGCCGTCGACAAGGTCTTCGTCTCCGATGGCGCCACACACCTTCGCTCCCTGCGCGAGC
>VGYW01000632.1 GCA_016872875.1 Planctomycetota bacterium
GGCTCCCTTCGGTCGCCCTGGGAAAAGGCCCGCCAGCGTAGAGCCCCCGAAGCGGGGCGATTCAATGGGCGTGAAACGCCCCCTTCGGGGGCTTGACCCATGGGGGACGCCCGATCCCAGGGCTCCCTTCGGTCGCCCTGGGCTACGGCTGGGTCGCCCGCGCTCGCGGGCTGCAAGGCCCCGAGATGTGGGCAAAGACCAGGGCGTTGCGCCTTCGGCTTCGCTCAAGGCAAGCTCTGGGCTTCACCATGCGAGCCTTTCAGGCTCCAGAGAAGACCCGTCCACCTGCAATTCCGGCTCGCACCCCGCCAAGAACGCCCGCATGCCGCGTGGCTCAGCGCGGCGGGAGATGGCGGGACGGCTCGCGGCGCAAGAGCCAGACGAGGAGCGCCACCATGAGCAGCGGCGGGAGCGTGCCCGTCGCCATCCCCCACGACATCGAGGCCCAGTCCGCCACGGCGCCGACGAGCCAGGGCATGACGATGCCGCCGGCGTTGCCCAGGGCGGCCAGGAGGGCGAACATCGAGGCCCCGCCCGTCGGGAAGCGGTCGGCGGCCAGCGCGAGCGTGCTCGGCCACAGGCAGCTCACGGCCAGACCCATCGCCGCGCACGCGCCCAACGCCACGGGCCGCGACGGGGCGAACGCGGCGACGAGGTAGAGGCAGGCCGCGAGGCCACAGGCCCCCAGCATCAGCGCCGTCGCCCGCACCCTGTGCCCGACGATTCCCCCGAGGATGCGCCCGGCCGCCATGACGACCGAGAAGGCCATCAGCGCCCTGCCCCCCACCACTTTCGGATAGAGCAGCCCCTCCTCCACGTAGGCGGGCAGCCGCTGGGCCATCGCCAACTCGGTGCTCCCCGCCAGGAAGATCGCCGCGAGGGCCGCCAGAAAGTACCCTTCTCGGCACAAGCCCCGCAGCGGCGTCCTGTCCTGTCCCTCGGCCACCAGGGCCGGCACCCGCATCCCCGCGAAGCCCGCGGCCACCAGCGCGCACAAGGGGATCAAAGCCAGCGCGATCGTGGGCCACCCCACCTCGCGCCCCAGGGCCTCGGACACGCCAAGCGCCGTGGCGACAGCGCCGATGGAGTAGAAGGAGTGGAGCCAGTTCATCGCCGCCGTGCGCCCCTCGGGCCGGAGCGCGGCCACGATGGGGCTGAGCACCATGTCGAGCACGCCCGCTCCCAGGCCCATCACGAAGGCGGCGCCGAGCACGGCGCCGTAGCTGCGGGCGAAGCCGAGGATGGCCAGCCCGGCTCCCACAAGCAGGCTGCCCGCGGCGGCGAACAGCTTCGCCCCCAGGCGGTCGGCCAGCGGGCCGGTGAGGACGATGCCGGCGACGAGGCCGACGAAGATGGCCGCGCTCACCCGCCCCTCCTGCTCCCCCGTGAACCCGCGCTCGCCGCCCATCGCGGCGCCCAGCGTCGTGAGCAGCAGCGGCGGCAGGTTCACCGCAACGGCCAGGCACACCATCCCGGCATAGTTCACGGCGAGAGCGTAGGCGAGCGGCTGCTTGCGGAGTCCCGTCATTGCGCCCTCCAGCAATCCAGGGCCAGTTGGGCCGCCCCCTTGCCCGATGCCGTGCAGGTGAACTCGATGGCCACGGGGCCGGGCAGCGGCAGCTTGCCCGCGGGGAGCGTCCACTCAAGGACCGCAGCCGCGTCCTTGCCAGGAGCAAGGTCCACCGGCGCTCCTTCGCCCGCCACACGCGCCTGCCAGCGCCCCTGGTCAGGGCCGAGGCAGCCCTTGATGACCAGGCATCCCCTCTCCCTATGGGAGAGGGTAGGCTGAGGGGCGTCTGCGCGCGCACCGGCGCCCTCACCCCGCCCTCTCCCAGAGGGAGAGGGGGGAGAAGTTGGCCCTCTCCCAGAGGGAGAGGGGGGAGAAGTTGGCCCTCTCCCAGAGGGAGAGGGAGAAGGAGCGGCGGCGAGGGCCGTGACGATGGCCTTGCCGCCAGGGGGCGATTCGAGGACGAGCGCGCCCCAGCCCGACCACTCGGGTCGGCCGTACCTCGGCACCGAGGCGGCCAGCCCGCCCGAGGCCCGCGGCTCGGGCGCCCCCTTGAACTCCTGCCAGCCAGGGGCAGTCGCGGGAGGCGTGTCCATTCGCAGGCGGTCGAGCTTCAGGAGATGGCTGTTGCTGTCGAGGGGCTTGGCCTGGCAGATGAGGCGGATGACGCCTCGCTGGTCGGGAGCAGGATTGAGGATTGGCGGGGTGTGATGGCAGCCGGGGTCGCGGCGGAGGTCGAGCGCGTGGCCCGTGAACACGGGCGCCTTCACCGGCACGGAGCCGAGGATGCGCCCCTGGATGAAGGCGTCGCCCTGGGGGAATCGCGGCCCCTCCCTCGCCTCGGCCCGCGACAGGACATCCAGCTCAAACGTCCCCCGCCCCGGCCCCCAGAGCGGGTAGACCGCCACGGAGACGTAGCGGCTGGCGGGCAGACGCACCGCGAAGTCCACATAGCCGCCCGGCTTGTCGGCCACGATGTGCAGGTACTTGCCGCCGTTGGGGTGGTAGTTGTGCTCCGTGTCCTCCACCACGCGCAGCTCGGTCTCGTGGGCAGTGGCCAACGGGGCGAGGTCTTCGGCCTCCGCCGCCCAGGTTGGCGGCGGGCGCTCGTCGCCGAAGACTGAATGCGGAAGCTGCTCGGCCCTGTCGGGAAGCGCGGGGGCCTCGTAGGGCTTCGGCCCGAAGCGATACCAGAGGGCGAGCACCGTGCCCTGCGCGGGCGCGCCCTCGGCCTTCGGCCCGGGCGTGAACCCGAACGCCGCCTCGCGCTCGAAGGCCACGGGGTCGGTCAGGAAGTGCCTCATCACGCCCGCGTAGCCCTCCTCAAGCCGCGGATGGTTCCAGATGGGCAGCCCGGTGATCGGGCCTCCATAGATACCCTGGAACCAGAGCGGGAGAATGCCATGGCCGAGGATTGGCTCGCGGCTGTCAACGGCAAGCGATGCGAAGCTCTCGTGCACCGCCGCGGGCCATGCGGCGTTGCCCGTCAGGAAGAGCCCGAGGCCAACCACGTGCCCCGGCCCCGGCAGGGAGATGAGCGGCTGCGGCTCGGCGGCCGGGCGGATGGGGGCGATGAGCCTTGTGCCGCAGAGCCTTCCGCAGCGGCCCGCCTCATCCCCGCTCAGCGGGAGGATGACGGCGCGGGTGTGGCCGACGAACTGCGTGAGGCCCGAACGATTCACCAGCTCGATCTTCAGCCCGTTGGCAAAGGGAATCGGCAGGTTGAAGTGCACCGTGGCCTCGGGGAAATGCACGCGGGGCCTGTTGAGATACCACGGGTATCGCAGCCCTGCCGCGAGGTCGCCACTGTAGCGGTCCCAGCGCCCGCACGGCCACGGGTGCGGGACGCCGGCGAGATCGGTCAGCGGCATCCGCAGCGCTGGGGCTGCCGCCCCATCGTAGGTGAACTCCACCACCACTTCGCGCAGGGTGCCGGTCAGGGCGGGGTTCATGTGGAACTCGAGGGCGATGACCTCGCCACTGCCCTTCTGCTCAAAGGCCACCGCTCGGCCCCTGGCTGGCAACACGAAGGGCCGCTCGACGAAGGGCTTGCCTTCGTTCAGGCCAAACCCACTCTTCCTCCACGCCTCGGCTGCCGACTTCAGCTTCGCGGCATCGGGCGCGGCGACTGGCGTGCCCTTGGGGAACACGCGGCAACTGGCGAAGTGGGCATACTGCGGCTTCGCCGCGATGATCCGCAACCGGTTTTGGAAAGCGACAGGGGCGACGATGTGCCGCATGCCGCCGCCCTCGAAGGCCAACGGCTCGGGGGGACGCTCCTGCGGCTTGCCATCCGCCTCGATGATGGGCAGAGCGCCGGCCGATGAAGGCGTCCACAGGTGATCGAGAACGCCAGGGCCGGGAACGTCGAGGAGGATGAAGCCACCGCCCTCCGCAGGCTCGAGTTTGCGCTTGCCCCAGGGGTCGTTGGAGATGCGCCGTTCGCAGGCCAGTGGCCGCGCGAGCCAGCGCCAGTCGAGGAGCGTCGCGGGGTCGCCGGGGCGGGGGCGCTCGTAGGCAAGCGCCATCGCTCCCAGAACACTCAGAAGCAGTGTTACCACCTCCCTCCCTAACATCCCAACGTGCGCGTTTGTCGTGGAGTGAACCATCCCCCCTCTCCCTCGGGGAGAGGGCTG
>VGYW01000633.1 GCA_016872875.1 Planctomycetota bacterium
TCCGCGACGCCCTGGCCGGCAAAGTGCACCTACGCACGGCGGCGCGCAAGCACCCTCACCCCCACCCTCTCCCCAAGGGAGAGGGAGCAGAGCGCCCTCACACCTCTTCCCCTCTCCCTCGGGGAGAGGGTAGGGTGAGGGTGCCTTCCGGCCCTCTCCCTCGGGGAGAGGGTAGGGTGAGGGTGCTTCCCTGGCTCACCCTTGCCGCCATCCTCGCCATCGCCGGCCTCGTCGTCCTCCTCCGCCCAGGCCGCCGGTCCGCCGAGTCTGTACCCGAACACCGAACACCGAAAACCGAACACCCGGCTTCAACCGCCAAGACGCCAGAAGACGCCAAGAAGACCCTCGTACCCGACAACCTGAGACCGAAGACCGAGAACCTGGTGACCCCCACCCCGCTTCCCAAGGCGAAGGAAACCCCTGAGCCGAAGGTGGGGCCCGTCCCCGAGCCGAAGGATGCTGCTGCGGCGGCGAAGTGGGATGCCATCAAGGCCGAGGCGAAGAAGCTCGCGGACGCCGGCAAGTTTGACGAGGCGCTCAAGGCCCTCGATGCCGCCAAGGCCCTGCCCCTCGAAGGCATCGCCGATCTGGTACTCGATTCCCTCGATTCCATCGAATCCATTCGTTCCACCCGCCTCAAAGCCGCCCTCGCCGCCTACCAGGCCGAATCCGACAAGCTCTGGGCGCTCTTCAAGGCCCGCGACTACCCCGCCGCCGATGCCCTTCTCAAACAACTCGCCGCCGACCCCCGGTTTGTAGGCGGGGCGTCTCTGCCCCGCGTCCCTCCGCGGGCCGGAGACGGCCCGCCTACAATGCAAGACATGTTGAATGCCGACCAGGAGGCGGCCAGGCTCCTCAAGGGGTTCTGGGCCGCCGTCGAGCGCGGCGTCCTGGCCCGCAAGGGCAAATTCGTCTCCATCGCGGGCAAGGGCGGAAACGTCGAGAGCATCGCCAACGGCCAGGTCACGCTCAAGGTGGGAGCCAGGGAACTCACCGCGCCCCTCGTCGGCATGGACGCCGCCCAGGCCGCCGCCATCGCCGACCTGAAGGACGACGAGCGCGGGAACCTGACAAAGGCCCTCTTCCTCATCGCCGACGGCGCCGACGCCGATGCGGCCGCCAAGGCTCTCGCCGCCGCGGGCAAGCCCCCGGGCCTGTCGTATTACCAGGACCGCCTCGCCGCCCTCACATTGGGCGCCGCCGAAGTCGCCGCCCGCAAGGCCTGGGCCGAGATCGAGGCCGCCTCCAAGCCCAAGCCCACCAAAGCCGAAGCCGCGCGACTCCTCGCCCTCCTCGACGCCTTTGAGAAGGCCCACGCAGGCACCAAACACTTCGCCTCCGTCCGCGACAAGCTCCCCGACCTCCGCGCCCAGGCCCAGCCCGCCCCGAAAGAGCCCCAATGGACCAGTCTCTTCGACGGGAAGACGCTGGATGGGTGGTCGCCTGTGGAAGGGGGACGGTTCGGCCAAGTGCCCGCCGTACATGTGGAGGGTGGAGCAATCATCTTGCCTGGCGACAAGTGCTGGACCGGCCTTAGGCGCACCCAACGCCCCCCTATGGCAAACTACGAGTTCGAGGCCGAAGTCATGAGGGTGGCGGGCGGCGGCGACTTCTTCTATATCGTCTTCCCCGCTGAGCAGGAACGATGCGCGTTCATTGTCGGCGGGTGGCGCGGAGTGGTCGTGGGCCTGGACCTCGTGGACGCCGCCCGGGCAGACTCGAACCCCACCGGCACCCGCGCGACGTTCGAGGTTGGGAAGTGGTACGCCATTCGGTTGCGGGTAACGAAGGAGAAGGTCGAGGCGTGGATCGGGGGCGACAAGGTGGTCGATCTCACCCGTGGTGCGCATCGGCTTGCGCTTTCTGGAGAGTTCGTTCCGGCCGCTCCCTTCGCGATTTTCGCCATTGAGGCCAGGACTGCCGTGCGCAACATCCGGCTGCGGAGCCTCGGCGCCGAGCCCGAGCGGCCCGTCCAGGCGCGGAAGGCTCTCAAGGAGCCAGTCCCCTTCGTGGGCAAGCCGCTCTTCATCGAGGCCGAGGTGGCTCACGAGTGCGTGGACCCGATGGCTGTGGCACACGACGATGCGGCTTCCGGGGGCATGTTCGTGTGGCAGCCGGGCGAGGTCGGCCAGAATGGGGGCGCGCCCGACGCGCGGGTGGTCTTCCTCATCTCGGTGCGGCGCGACTGCACAGCCTACATGTGGGGCAGGGTGCTTGCACCGCACAAGAACGATGACTCCTTTTTTGTGGGGGTGGCGCCGGGCGTAACAAAGACGATCGAACGCCTCTTCACCTGGAACCTGGCGCGGCATGCTCAGTGGGAGTGGGTGTCATTCGACGCCAGGGCCCACCCCGATGCGACGACGCACACCCCCACCCCCGTTGACCTGAAGGCTGGGGTCAACTCGCTCGTGGTTGCCGTCCGGGAGGACGGCGCGAAGCTTGACAAGATCTGCATCACACCAACGCCCGAACCGCCCCCGGAGGAGGCGAAGGCGGGCGAGTGGCCGTTTGACGCGGCGGAGGCCAGGCGGCGTCAGTCGGAGGCCGCCAAGGCCCTCGGCGTGGAGGCCGAGACCGACATCGCCCTCGGCGGTGGGGCGAAGATGACCCTGGTGCTCATCCCCGCCGGCGAGTTTCTGATGGGCAGCGCCCCGGCCACAAGCCCGGAGCAGCTCCAGAAGGCGTTCGGCGGCAACGCGGGGGAGTTCCAGCCTGAGTTCCCCCAGCGCCGCGCGAGGATCAGCAAGCCCTTCTGGCTCGGCAAGACCGAGGTCACGCAGGCCCAGTGGCAGGCGGTGATGGGCGGGAACCCGAGCCACTTCAAGGGCAAGCCGCAGAACCCCGTGGACAACGTGAGCTGGGACGACTGCCAGGGCTTCCTCCAGAAGCTCAGCGCGAAGTTCAAGAGGCCGTTCCGCCTGCCCACGGAGGCGGAATGGGAGTATGCCTGCCGCGCGGGGACGGCCACGGAGTTCTACTTCGGCGACGCCCCGGCCGCCCTGCCGCAGCACGCATGGTTCGAGGCCAATTCGGGCGGCTCGCCGCAGGCCGCCGGCAAGGTGAGGCCCAACGCCTGGGGCCTGTGTGACATGGCCGGCAACCTCAGGGAATGGTGCGAGGACTGGTTCGGGCCGTACGACAACGCGCCGCAAACCGACCCCCAAGGCCCCGCGACGGGCACCAACCGAGTGCTCCGGAGCGGCTACTGGAACGGGCGCCCCGGGCAATGCCGCTCAGCCTTCCGGCACATGACTACCCAGACTGACCGAGGCGCCCTCCGCGACCTGGGTCTCCGCGTCTGCGTGGCCGCCAGGGGAACCGTCCAGGCAGCGCAGGACGTGCGGCCGGGCGAGTGGCAGAGCCTCTTCGACGGGAAGGCGCCGGAGGGGTGGAAGGCGCTTGAGCGGTTGGATGTGCCGGCACGAGATGGGACGGGTGTGGGGGGGAAGGCGAGGGTTGAGGACGGCAAGCTGGTCGTCCAGGCGGGGCAGCCGCTCAGCGGGATCGCTTACACGGGCGATGTGCCGAAGCAGGACTATGAGGTGAGTCTTGAGGCCATGAAGGTGTCCGGGGGCGACACGTTCTGCGTCATCCAGTTTCCCGTTGGCAGCGCGCAGTGCAACTTCGTTGCGACCTGGGGCCGAGACCTCGTGGGGTTCGAGTGCATTGACCAGCTCAATCCGCCCGATAGCCCAGTGAGTCGTCGAATGACGTTTGAGCGCGACAAGTGGTACGGGTTTCGATTGCGCGTTGCAGGCGGCAGGCTCCAGGTGTGGATTGATGATGAGAAGGTGGCCGATCTGCCCCTTGCGGGGCACCGGTTCATGGTGCCGAACAAGTGGCTTGGCCTGAAGCCGTTCGGCCTGGGGACGGGGAATGGCACCTGCGCCGCGTTCCGCAACATCCGCCTCCGCCGCATCGAGCCGGGGGCGGCCGAGGGGGCGAAGAGGGGCGAGTAGGGGGCAGTGGACGGAAGGCAGTGGACAGTAGACAGTGGACAGTGGACAGGGAGACAAGAGCGGTGTTGGGTGTTCGGTGATCGGGGTTGGGGGCAAGAGGGTGGAAGTCGGCAGACGGCAGGAGGCAGACGGCAGGGGGGAACCAGTGGGCAGTGGTCGGTAGACAGT
>VGYW01000634.1 GCA_016872875.1 Planctomycetota bacterium
CAGATTCTCCACAGCTTCCTGCTGCGTGTCCCCGCTCGCGCTGATGTTGGCGTCGTAGAACGTGGCAATGTAGGAGTCGTCGCAGAACTCAACGACTGCGTGAAATGGCTTGAGCAGCTCGTAGGGTTCCGGCGCAAGCGTCTCAATGGGCACGATGGTCGGCGCGCGCGCTTCCAGCTTGGCAACTCGCTTCCGAAGCGCGAGGACGCCTTTCTCCAACGACTCAAGTCGCGTCCGGAGGCCATATCTCTTGGTTAGCCAGTCCTTCGCCCCCATTGGGAGACTCCTTCTGAGATCAGCGCTCGTCTCGCCCCTACGCTCCGCGTGGGGACGCCTCTTCGGCCGCTCCGCGGCCATCCCGCGTGCAGGTATGCACGCCCTACCTCTTTCCCTTCACTCTCACTCTCACTCTCACTCTCACTGCCTCTTCGGCGTCTCCATCTTCAGCATCTTGCCCCCGGGCGGGTAGAGGCCGAGCTCGCGGATGGCCGCCGAGTTGCCGTAGTAGCCGGTAATCTTGAGCTCGATCTCCTTGCACGCCACGCCCTCGCCCAGGCTGATGACGAGGAAGTTGTCGTCGTACTGGGCGTTCTCGACCTTCTTGAGCAGTTTGCCATCGGCCAGAATCTCGAAGTCCTTCGGGGCGTAGCTGTGGTGCTGGTAGCCGAGGATGCTGAGGGCGGCGATCTTCTCGGGCTGCCTGAAGGTGACGGCGTAGCGGTAGAGCTTCTGGCCGTCGTCCTCGTCCCAGTAGGTGCCGGGGTCGCCGTCAATGGCGGCCTGGGGCGGGCCGGAGCCGCCGTCGGGCTTCGAGCCGCCTCTGCTCGACGCCGTGCCCTGGGGGGCGATGTTGAGCGCGGCATCCACCACGAGGAGCGCGCTCTCAGCCGTCTGGCGGGCGGCGGGGGTCTTGCAGACCTCGACGACCTTCTGGAGCGCGGCCTTCGCCATGTCGCGGTCGGTCTTGCGCAGGCTCTTGGCGATCTGCACGGCGGCGGTCGCGGCCTCGACCTCGAGGGCTGGGTCGCCCAGCGATGCCATCGCCAGGTCGAGCGCGGCTTTGTGATTCACATTCGCGATGGCCGCGAGGACGAGCTTCTTGTCATCCGGGCTGGCGGCGAGGGCCATCGCGTCGGCGAAGAGCTTGGCGGCTTGCTCGGCGGGCCGGTCGCTCGGCAGCGCAGCCAGGCGGATGAAGCCGCGGAGGGCCAACACTTTGTGAACCTGGCTCTCGGCCGTGCGGGCGATGGCCACGAGGTCGGGCATGGGCGCCGCATCCGGCCAGTCGCACAGCCCGCGAATCGCCACGTCCTTCACGGCGGCATCGGCGTCTTTCACGGCGGCGCGCAGGGCTTCAAGCCCCTTGGCCGAGGGCACCCTGGCCAGGATGCGCAGAAGCGCGCAACGGACGGGCGCGCTCGGGCCGGGCAGTGCGGCGAGGACGGACGCCATCGCCGCCTCGCTGTCGGCGACGCGGCGGCAGGCGGCGACGACGGCTCTCTCGGCGTTCGCCCGCTCGTCGTCGCTCTTGGCCTCGGTGAGCAACCTCAGGAGGGCCGGCAGGGCATCCTTTCCTGCCAGCAGGCCCAGGGCGTTCATCGCCTCGGTCCGCACAGTCGGCTCGGCATCCTCCGCAGCCACCTTGAGGAGCGTCTCGACCGCCGAAGCGGCGTTGCGCGCCGCGAGCGCACGGATGAGCTCGACCTGCAAAGGAGCCGCGACAGCCTTCAGCGCGGCGACCATGGCCTCGTCGGCGCCCTTACCCCTCAGGCGTTCGAGGCTCCTGCGGGCCACCGGGCCGCCGAACCGGGCCAGCATCACCGCTGTGGTAGGGTCCTCATGTCCGACATCGCCGAGGGCCTCCAGAGCAGCCAGGCGGACCGCCTCGTCCCGTGAAGTGATGAGGCCCAT
Source organism: Planctomycetota bacterium (assembly GCA_016872875.1). The sequence continues at coordinate 1,912 of VGYW01000634.1, forward strand.
AACAGCGCGGCAGGCGGCCGGGTCGCCGCGCGCGCCCAGCGCCTTGAGGAGGAGCACCTGGGCGGGCGCGGCGAGCTTGCCGAGCGCCGCGGCCAGGGCCCTGGTGGCCTCGGTGCCGGGAATCTCGCGGGCGAACTGCGCCGCCGTCCCCCACATCTTCGGGTCGTCGGCGGAGAGGGTCTTGATGATGAGCGCCCAGGCCGCCTCGTCGCCCGTGGCGAGCAGGCCGCGGAACGCTGCGATGCGGAGGTGTTCCTTCTTCTCGCCGTCGTAGACCTCTTTGTAGATTGCCGCGGCCTCCGCCTTCTTGCCCGCCGCGACGAGGCCGTCCGCGGCGAGCAGATAGGCGTCCGTCGCTGCCGGCCGCACCTTGTCCGACGCCTTGGTGCGCACTGCGGCGATGGCCTTGACGGCCTCGACGCCCCCAATCTTGCCGAGCGCGGCCACGGCAGCCTCGGCCACCGCCTCGTCAGCCCCGGCCGCCAGCTTCCCAAGTGCGGGTGCCGCCGCCGCGTCCCTCCTCTCGCCCAGCGAGTTGACGACGCCCACGAGCAGCGCCCCCTGCACCTTGGCGAGCGCGTCGCGGAGCGCCGCTAGCGCCTCCGCGGCGGGGATTCGCTCGAGCGCGATGCGCGCGTGGTGCGACATCTCTTTGTCGGGCAGCAGCTTCGCCAACGACGGCACGGCCTCGGCAGAGCCGACGAACGAGAGCTGGCGGCAGACGAACGCCTTCCCGTCGTTCGTCCCCTCACCGTCCAGGAGCGCGATCAGCCGCTTCTCGATGGCCTTGCGCTGCGCCGCGTCGAGCGCCAGCACGGGGATCATCCGCTCGGCGTCGGCCAGCGCGGCCCGGCTCTCGCCGTACTTGAACGCCGGCACCTTGGCCAGACACGCCTCCAGCTCCGCCATCGTCGGCGCCGCCCCCTCGCCCGCGAGCACACCGCCCGTGAACACTACCGCGGCCACCCACCCAACCAGTCTCGTCGCGCTCATCGCTTCGCCTCCAACGAGCAACAGGATGGTCGATCAACTGTCCGTGCCACTATAGCAAACGGTTGGCGCCGGGTAAAGCGCCCATCCTTTCCTCTTGTCGTCCTCGGCCTCGATTCCCTTCACAGGAGGGAGAAGAGTCGAGGACGAGGACGAGGGACGAGGACGACTGCTGAGTTGACTTCCCGTCGCGAACGATCTACCGTGGTATGAGATGGGGACTATGTCTCCGTGCGGCTTGTTTTCAGGGCGGACCTGCTGCGATGAATGGTGGAACCCGTGGCGCCGTGGGTGCGCTCCTGCTCGGCCTGGCGGCCTCAACCGCGGGGTGCGCCTACCTGCGCAACCGCGGCCGCGACGCCCTCGACATGTTCGACGTCGGCTTCACCTTCTCCGCAAAGCCCCAGTTCGGCCTCTACGCCAACTGCCCGTTCACCATGCCGGTGGGCGGCGCGAAGGTTGACGGCTACTACGCGGGCATCGGCGGAGGCAAGGTGGGGGTCATGGAACACCACCAGGACGCCGCCGGCGTGCTCCTCGCCGGCCGCGAACGGGTCACTTGGGGCGACGCCGAGGGCGAGGCGGGGGGCGAATACGACGTCGGAATCCTCGGCCTCAACACCGACGCCACAGGCAACCCCGTCTACAGGCCCCAGTGCACCCACTACTTCCACCTCGGCTTCCTCGGCGTGACCGGCAACATCAACTACAAGGACATCCCGGACTTCTTCCTGGGCTGGCTCGGAGTAGACATCTGCGGGGACGACAGCCGAGGCGCCAAGGTGGCCTCGCGGGACGAGAAGCTCCGCGGCCTCTCCGCGCGCCTATCGCTGCCCAGAGACGGCCTCCGCCTCGCCATCCGCACCGACAAGGAGAGCTATGGCCCCGGCGAGCCGATCAGGCTGGACGTCCAGCTCGTGAACGCCACGGCGGCCCGCAGGTGGGCCGGCGAGAAGGCACGCGATGTGACGGTCTACTTCGAGCCCGTCGCCCGCAACGCCCAGGGCGAGGCCACCGAGTGGCTCTTCCGCTTCCACGCCTACGAGGTCTACAGCGGCCGCAAGTGCTACTCCACCCCCAAGATCACCGTGCCCGCCTCGCTCCGCGCCGAGCTCTACCACCACGTCACCCTCCCGCCGGGCGGCTACGTGGGCCGCCGCTTCACCTTCGCCCCGCCGCGGCAGTGG
>VGYW01000635.1 GCA_016872875.1 Planctomycetota bacterium
CTTCGGGGGCTCTACGCTGGCGGGGCCTTTTCCCAGGGCTCCCTTCGGTCGCCCTGGGCTACGGCTCAAACGCCCCCATTCGGGGGCTAAACCCCAGCCCCCAGAAGATGTGGGCAAAGATCAGGGCGAAGCCCTGGGGAAGGCCGCGATAGGTAGTCAGCCCTGAAGAGGCGTACCACGAGGCACGGACGCCATCACCTCTCGTGAGCGGCTAGTACGCCCCTACAGGGCTGGGCCGGGGCCGTCTCCCATTCCCAGGGCTTCGCCCTGGGCTGAAATAGGACGCTCCATTCGGAGCTTCCGAACCCCAGGAGGTTACCAGGATTGAGGGCCATACTCGAAGTCATACTCGTGGTTGACCGTGGGGACGCGCGCGCCTATAATCGCGTGCTGTGCTCGACACGGAAGGAGGCAGCCATGGGCGTGAAGACGTTCGGTCAGGCGGAGGGGCGACGTGGGTTCCTGAAGTCACTCGCCGGGGGAGCGCTTGCGGCGCCATACATGCTAACATCGTCGGCCCTGGGGGCCGCGGGGCGGGCGAAGCCGAGCGAGCGGGTGGTGACGGGCTACATCGCGGTTGGGCCGCGGGGGCTTCAGAACGCCCGCGAGCAGATGGCCTGCTCGGACGCCCAGGTGGTCGCAGTGTGCGACGTGTGGAAGGCCGTCCGCGAGCGTGCGAAGGCCGTCGTGGACCAGGGCTACGGGAACAAGGATTGCGCGGCCTACGCCGACTTCCGCGAGCTCCTGGCCCGCGACGACATTGACGCCGTGGGCATCGCCTCGCCCGACCACTGGCACGTGCCGATGGCCGTCATGGCGATGAAGGCGGGCAAGGACGTCCACGTCGAGAAGCCCCTCGGCGTGAGCATCGCCGAGGACCTCGCCTGCCGCGAGGTCGCCCGCCGCCACGCGCGCGTGCTCCAATACGGCACCGAGGCGCGCTCGATGGCGGCCTGCCGTCTCGGCGCGGAACTCGTCCGCAGCGGGCGCCTCGGCCAGATCAAGGAAATCCGCGTCAAGGCCCCCAACAGCTCCCGCGGCGGCAACACCAGGCCCGTGCCCGTGCCGCCGGAGCTCGACTACGACCTCTGGCTCGGCCCGGCCCCCTGGCGCCCCTACACGGGTTGTCCAACGGGTGGCGGCGCCTGGTTCCACTGCTACGACTACGCCATCGGCTTCATCGCCGGCTGGGGCGCGCACCCCCTCGACCTCCTCGTGTGGGCCTACGACCTCCACACCATCGGACCCTGGGAGGTCGAGGGCACAGGCGTCATCCCCGCCGAGGGCCGACACGACGTGGTGATTGATTGGGACTGCCGCCTGCGCTTCGCCAACGGCGTGACGATGCGCTACGAGGCCTGGGGCGTGACGGCCGAGACCGAGCCCAAGCTCGCACGCCTGGGCAACTACGCCCAGCTCATCGGCGCCGACGGCTGGCTCGCGCTCTACTACGGCGGAATGGTCTGCGAGCCCGATTCCCTCCGCACCGCGCCCCTCGGCCCAAACGACGTCCACCTCAAGGAGAGCTACGGCCAGGAGGCCGACTTCATCAAGTGCGTGCGGACCCGCGAGACGCCCGTCAGCCCCATTGACGACGCCGTGCGGTCGGACACCGTGAGCCACGTCTGCGACATCGCCGTCCGCCTCGGGCGAACGGTCAAGTGGGACCCCGTCAAGGAGGAGTTCCTTAACGACCCCGATGCCGCCCGAATGACCAGCCGGGTGATGCGGCAGCCGTGGCGCCTCTGACCGGTCTCTTCATCGTCCTCGTCCCTCGTCCTCGTCCTTCGTCCTCGACTCTTCCCCCCGCAAACCAGGGGGAACGAGGACGAGGGACGAGGATGAGGACGACTGGACGAACAGCGAAGGAGCAGGTGATTGGCCAGTGCAGGCAAGGCGGGAGACCACATCTGGCACTTCTTCCGCGCCGGCGGCTTCGACCAGGTCAGGCTGGACGGCGCGGCCGACATCGCGGCGCTCGACCAGCTCGACCAGAAGCTCTGGGTCGCCCTGAGCTGCCCCACCCGCGGCCTGGAGTTCGACTCGCGGACCCTCGACCTGGTTGACGCCGACGGCGACGGCCGCATCCGCGCGCCAGAGATACTCGCGGCCGCCAGGTGGGCGTGCGCCAACCTCAGGAACCCCGATGACATGCTGAAGGGCGCCGACGCCCTGCCGCTCGCCGCGATCAACGACGCCACTGACGAGGGCCGCCGCATCCTCGCCTCAGCCCGCCGCACCCTTGCCACCCTGGGCAAGCCCTCGGCTTCGCTCGGGCCAGGGCCCGACGCCGCGGCCATCTCCGTGGCCGACGCCGCCGGAGCCGACGACCCTGCCGTCGAGCGTCTCGCACGCTACTGCCGCGACCTCTATCAGCTCCTCAACAACTTCGTGGCCTTCGCCGACTTCTACTCGCGCCGCCGCAAAGCCGTCTTCCAGGCAGGCACCCTCTACCTCGACGGGCGGAGCTGTGAGCTGTGCGTCCGCGTGGACGACCCCGCCAAACACGCCGCCCTCGCCTCGCACAGCAAGACCTATCTCGCCTACTGCGACTGCACCCGCAAGGGCGCCGCCGAGAAGGCGACCATCGCTGCCGCCTTCACGGCGGGCGACTCCGACCGCCTGATGGTCGGCCGAAACGGAGTCTTCTACGATCGCAAGGGGCAGGACTGGGACGCCACGATCGTGCGGCTCGTCGAGCACCCGATCAGCATCCGCCAGGCGGTCTGGGCGCCCTACAAACGCATCGCCCGCACGATCGGCGAGCAGATCGAGAAGTTCGCCGCCGAGCGCGACAAGGCGGTGGCCGACAAGGCCGCCGGCAGCCTCGGCCAGGCCCCGCTCCCCGCGGAGCCCGGCAAGCCCCCGGCCCCCGCCGCGCCCGCGCCGGCTCCCACCGCCCCCGCGCCATTCGACATCGCCAAGTTCGCCGGCATCTTCGCCGCCATCGGCCTCGCCCTCGGCGCAATCGGCACCGCACTCGCCGCAATCGTCGCAGGCTTCCTCCGCCTCGCCTGGTGGCAGATGCCCCTGCTGCTCCTCGGCATCTTCGCCCTCATCTCCGGCCCCTCCGTCATCATCGCCTGGCTCAAGCTGCGCCAGCGCAACCTCGGCCCGCTCCTCGACGCCTGCGGCTGGGCCGTCAACGCCCGAGTCAAGATCAACATCCCCTTCGGCCGCACACTCACCGCCGTCGCCAAGCTCCCACCCAACGCCCAGCGCTCCCTCACCGACCCCTACGCCCAGAGGAGCCCCGCCCGCTGGCTCATCCCGCTCCTCATCCTCCTCGCCCTCGCCGGCTGCGCGGCCTACTGGTATTTCGGCCACTACCGCCCCTGGAAAGCCCGACAGGGCGCCCAGCCCGAAGCCCCGCAGGAGCCCCCGCCCAGGTAGCCCTCAGCTCGCCCGCGTCGCCCGACGCCTCTCCATACCGTATCACCTCCGCGTCCCTGATTCTTGACCCACTAGGGGCATTCTGGCGATCCGGACGCATCCGGGGCGGTCCCGCCATACTGTATCACCTGTGCGACACAGGTGTTTGACCCACTATGGGTGTCTTGGCGATCCGGACGCATCCGGGGCGGTCCCGCCATACTGTATCACCTGTGCGACACAGGTGTTTGACCCACTATGGGTGTCTTGGCGATCCGGACGCATCCCTGGCCCTTTTTCCCACACTCGTTCACCCGCGCGCGGCCGTTTGACCCAGTATGGGCGCATTGTTCGGGTGTCACATCTGAATGGCACTAACTCAAGGGCTCGCGCCAACCCAGCCCCCGCAGGGGGCTGGGCACGCGGCAACGCCGTGCCCCACGGGCTTACGCTCCCTCGACTTCGCTCGGGACGGCTACCGCGCTATCGCCCCCTGCGGGGGCTGGGTTGGCGCGAGCCCTTAAGTTAGTGCCATTCGTGTCACATCTCCATTTTTCAGGCTCTTCCGGGTTTCTTGTGGGTGCCCCCAAGATGTTGACAGCGTCCCAAGTCCTTGAGATCGTGGGTGTGCCTGCGGCCGGTGCGTCGGGGGCTTTGCCCCCGAACCCCCAGGATTTTCCGC
>VGYW01000636.1 GCA_016872875.1 Planctomycetota bacterium
GCCCCGGGCTCGACCAACGCCGCACATTCCCTGGGGGCAAACCCGCGGGCAAGCAAGGCGCTCTCTCGGTCCGTCAACGTCGGATCGGCGGTTAGGGGCCCTCCCCACATTCGTACCAGTAAGGCGCCCTGACGGTCACACTGCCGAGAGACAGGAGCCCACATTGGGGCCGGGCATGGCACGTCCTGCTTCAAGAAAAACCACCTCACGGTGGCCATTGAGAAAGACTGTGCCCAAAAAACCCTTGACTTTCTCATGGCGGTCTTGCCCCTCTTCCTGCCTTCGCTGCTCCTATCCGCGCCCATCCGCGTTATCCGCGGCTAGACTCCTGCTCTTGACCGCCGAGGACGGAAGGCCGCGGATTGTGCCGATGAGCGCGGACGGGAGAGGAGACCAAGCAGGCATCGAACCCCACTTCCCCTCTTCTCTTAAGGCGGCCCGTGGCCGCAACCAAAGGGGAGGATTGGATGGGTGGATGAATGGATGATTGTCTGACACCCATCCACTCATCCATTCATCCATCCTCGCCAACATGTGCGCAAGACGCGCACGAGTCACGACGGAAGGTTGTAATCTGTGATCGTGCTTCCGTCACTCGCTCTCAGGGAAGAGCATGGCCTCGGCGAAGTGGTGCTGGAAGTCGGGCAGGCCGCCGAGCTCGAGGTACTCGGTCTCGCGCGAGGCGGCGTCGGCTTGAGCCCGGTAGCCGGTGCAGGCGAGGACCATCTTCGCGCCGACGAGTGCGGCGTTGCCGATGAAGTGAATCCGCTCGTGCTCGACGGGCGGGAGGAGGCCGATGCGGAGGGCGTTGCGGCGGCGGATGAAGTTGCCGAACCCGCCCGCCAGCAGGATGGCGTCAATGCCCGCGTCGTCCACGTCGAACTGCTTCTTGAGGACTTCGATGCCGGCTCGGATGGCGCCCTTGGCGAGCTGGACCTGGCGGATGTCGCCCTGCGTGAGGAGGATGGGCGAGCCGAGGCTGGTCTCGGCCTGGTGGGCGAGGATGAAGTCGTTGCCGCGCTCGCCTGGGACGACGCGTCGGCGGAGCGCCCTGGGGAGCTTGCGCGGCAGCTCGCCGGGTCCGCGGAGCCGGCCGCTGGGGTCGAGGATGCCGGCGCGGAGGAGCTCGGCGACGGCGTCAATGAGCGCGGAGCCGCAGAGGCCGCGGGGCGCCGAGTCGCCTATCGTACTGGTCTCCACGTCGTCGCCGAAGCGGACCTGCTCGATGGCGCCGTCGGCGGCGCGCATGCCGAAGCGGATGCGCGCGCCCTCGAAGGCCGGGCCGGCCGCCGTGGAGCAGGCCACGAGGCGCTGGCGCGTGCCGAGGACCATCTCGCCGTTGGTCCCGATGTCCACGGCCAGGGTGGGCTTGCGGCGGGTGGGCAGGTCGGCGGCCAGGATGACCCCCACGGTGTCGCCCCCCACGAAGCCGGCGATGTTGGGCATGGTGTAGAGGCGGCCGCACGGGTGGATGGCGATGCCGAGGTCGGCCGCCGGCACCACGACGGCCCCGCGGACCGCGGCCGGGAAGGGTATCTGGGCCACGTGGCGCGGGTCGAGTGCCAGGAGCAGGTGGTTCATCGTGGTGTTGCCGACCATCGTCATCTCGTAGATGGCCTCGGCGGGGACGGCGGCCTTGGCCGCGAGCTCGGCCAGGATGTCGTTGACGCACTCGACGATTTTCGCCTGAAGCTCGCGGAGGCCGTCGCCCTCGGAGGCGTAGGTGATCCGCGCCACCACGTCGTCGCCGTAGCTCACCTGGGGGTTGGTCCTGGCGGCGATGGCCGCCTCGTGGCCCGTCGCCAGGTCGAGGAGCGAGCCGACGACCGTCGTGGTGCCGATGTCGAAGGCCACGCCGAAGAGGCGCCCGGCCGTGTCCCCGGGCTCCAGCGCGATCACGTCGCCGCCGTGGAGCACGGCGGTGAGGTGGTGGTCCGTGGCTCGGAGCGCGGCGGGGAGCTGGCGGAGCGCTCCGAGGTCGAGGCGCAGCCCGTCGCCGCCCAGGGCGTCGAGCACGCGGTCGGCATCCGAACGCGGGGCATCGAGGGAGGGCTCGGGCGCCCGCACGGCGCGCTTGGCCACGGCCGGGCAGAGGCGGGTGGCCCTGTGCACGCCCGTGGTCAGGATGCGCTGCTCGAAGAAGCGCGAGGCGTCGGGCACCGTGACCGTGGTGTCGTGCAGGAGGCGTGCCTGGCAGGCCAGGCGCAGGCCGGCCGCGAGGTCCCTGGGCTTCAGGATGCGCCGCTCCGTGGCGTTCACGGGCGAGCAGCCGTCGCGGACCGCCACGCGGCACTTGCCACACGTGCCGCGCCCGCCGCAGGGCGTGTCAATGATTATCCCCGCCCGTGCCGCCGCCTCGAGCGCCAGGCTGCCGGGCAGCACGAACGCCGCCTTGCCTTCCGGCTCGAACATCACCCGTATCGTTCCGCTCATCGCATCCCATCATCCATTGGCCCATCCTTCTCTCGCGCGAAGCCTCCTGATGCTAGCGCAAGCCGCATGGACTGTCAAACTCGCCGGGGGGCGCACTGACGGATTCGCACGCCCCACCGCACGTCACCCCATTGCCTCCACCGAACGCATCTTGCCGGGGCGACGGCTGGCAGCCACTCCGCGGCCTTACCCGCCATCCTCCGCGAGGGCGCGACCTCAGCTTCTGCCTTCCGTCGAGCCCGAGCGGGGGCACTTGGCCGGAACAGGGCCGTCCGCTGGTGCGGAGATAATTGCAGAGTCATATGACTCTGCAATTATCTTCCCAAACCCCCACGCCGGCCAGCGCGCGGCATGCACGCCGGTGGCGCGTCGTCGAAAGCCGGCCTTATTGGCTTCCGTAGAAGTAACGCAATTCCCGGTGGCTTACCACGGGGCGGGTGCCGCCCTCAACGGCTTCCATTGAGGGTGCAGGGGGGGACAGCTCTCGAAGACACCCTCAAGCGAGGACGCTTGAGGGTGCCACCCATCAACGTTGTGAAACCAAGGGTTGCCCGGCAACGCTGCATTCTATTGCTTTTGCAGAAGCCAATAGCTGCCGTAGCAGTGCCGTCCGCTGGCGCGGAGATAATTGCAGAGTCATATGACTCTGCAATTATCTTCCCAGGCCCCCATCCCGGCCAGCGCGCGGCAGGCACACCGGTGGCCCGTCGTCGAAAGCCGGCCTCGGCTGCCGTAGCAGTGCCGTCCGCTGGCACGGAGATAATTGCAGAGTCATATGACTCTGCAATTATCTTCCCAGGCCCCCTTGCCGGCCAGCGCGCGGCAGGCACACCGGTGGCCCGTCGTCGAGCCCGAGCGGAGGCACCTGGCCGGAACAGGGCCGCCTGCTGGCACGGAGATAATTGCAGAGTCATATGACTCTGCAATTATCTTCCCAGGCCCCCATCCCGGCCAGCGCGCGGCAGGCACACCGGTGGCCCGTCGTCGAAAGCCGGCCTCAACGGCCGCAGCAGTTCCGATGGACAAAGCCCATCTCAATGCGGTGGAGGCGAGAACCCTGCCCAGGAACGCTTGCGTCTGAATCGCAGCAGATTATTGACCTCTGCAAAAGCAATGTCACGCGCGGGTTCAGTCACCGCATCGCGTTGGTACGCCGGTGGGTGGCACCTTCAAGCGTCCTCGCTTGAGGGTGGCTTTCGGGGGCCACCCCCGTTCACACCCTCAACGGAAGCCGTTGAGGGTGCCACCCACCCTGGGCCAACCCCCTGGCGTTACATCACTCTTGCAGAGGTCAATAGGCCGTCAGACTGGCTCGCTGCGTTCGCCCCAGTGGGTGCTCAGGATCGCCAACAGGCTTGCGTGCAGTCCGCTCTTGCCGCCGCGCAGGAGCTCGTACGACCCCCTGCGCGTGGGCGGCAGGGCGCGGACGTAGCCGCGCCGGAGCAGCTTCTCGAGGTGCCTGCCCAGTGCTGCCTGAGACATCTTGAGGTCGCGCGTGAGGGTGGGAACGTCGAGAGCCCCACCCGCGGCCAGGCGACGCAGGATGTGGATGCGGCGCGGGTGGGTGAACGCGGTGGCGGCGTGGAAGACGAGC
>VGYW01000637.1 GCA_016872875.1 Planctomycetota bacterium
CTCCGTCCCCTCTCCCTCGGGGAGAGGGAGAAGGCACCCTCACCCCCGCCCTCTCCCCGAGGGAGAGGGAGAAGGCACCCTCACCCCCGCCCTCTCCCCGAGGGAGAGGGAGAAGGCACCACGAGGTAAGCGTCACATGCTTCAGAGGAATCTGCTCCGCGAACGCGACATCGAGCCTTTGGCGGAAGGCGCTCTCACCGTGCTCGAGCGGGTCGGCATCCTCTGCCAGAACGACGAACTACTTCGAGCGCTCAATGCAATGGGGGCGAAGGTGGATTTCGCCGCCCAACGCGTGACCTTCCCCAAACGCGTGCAGCTCGACTTCGTCGAGCAGCTCCGCAAGGACGTAGGGCGTGCACACTTGCACGCGGAACGGCCGTGGATCGAGGACGAGGACGACGACGAGGACGAGGACGATAGGGCCTTCGGATCCATCGGCATGCCAGACCTCGAAACCCAGGTGGCCCAATTCGTCCTCGACCCCGAGACCGAAGAGCGTCGGAGCGGGAACAAGGCCGACTTCGTTCGCCTCATCCAGCTTGGCGACGCGCTCCACCGCGACGTTGGCGTCGGACATTGCCTCCTCCTCACCGACGTTCCGCCGCTCGTCGAGCCGCTCGAGGCCGCGCTCCTCCTGGCCGAGCACGCCCACAAGCCTCACGCCGCCTTCGCCTGGAACGTCCGCCAAGTCCCCTGGCTCGCCGAAATGGGCGAAATCCTGGGCTATCGCAACTGGTTCAACTACGGGGCAATCTGCTTCGCACACCCGCTCCGCTTCGACCGCGACGTTGCCGACCGCTTCGTCCACAAGGTCAAGGCCGGCTCACCGACCGGCCTCACCGCCATGCCCGTGGCAGGGGTGACGGCGCCCGTGACCCTCGCGGGCTTCGTGGCCGTGGCCGCCGCCGAGCACCTCGCCACCTGGATGGCCGCGCGGGCGCTCAATCCGTCCGTGCGGCTCGGCGGCTCCATGTGGGGCGGCACGGTGGACATGCGCGGCAGCGGCACGAGCTACTGCTCCTTCGATGCCATGCTCTACTCCTTCGCCACGGTGGAGTTCCTCCGCAGTTGGTGCGGCATCGAGGTGCCCGTCGGCGGCGGCGAGTATTGCGACGCCAAGGCCCCCGGCCTCTACGCCGCACTCGAGAAGGCATACAAGGCGATGACCATCGCCGCCTTCAGCGGCCACCACCCCGGCATCGGCTCGGGCCTCCTCGACGAGGGCAAGGTCCTCTCGCCCGTGCAACTGCTCATCGAGCGCGACTTCACGGCCGGCGCCCGCCACTTCGCCCGCACGGTCGAGCCATCGCCCGAGCTCCTCGCCCTCGACGAAATCGCCGAGGTGGGCCTGGGCATTGACCGCAGCCACCTCGGCACCGACCACACCCTCCGCCACTTCCGCACCTCCCTCTGGCTCCCCGAGCTCCTCCGCCGCTCCGGCTGGGCCGGCGCCGACTACGAGAAGGACATCCTCGCCAAGGCCCAAGCCAAGGCAAGGGAGATTGCGGCCTCATACGCCAAGCCAGCCGTTGATCCCGATAAGCTCTCTGCCCTCCGCGCCATCGTCGCTCGCGCACGGAGGGAGCTCATCGAACGCTGAACTGCTCTCAAGGAGTGTGCGTCTACGCCTTCCAGCAGACGTAGAGCAGGCGGGTGGCCCGCGCGATGCGGCGGTCGAGGGCGTTGCCGTTGTAGCGGGCGAAGGCGAAGCCGGTGCGTGCCAGGAGGTCGTCCATCTCCTCCCGCGAGTAGCCGCGCTGGACGTGGCTCTCCTCGAACTTGCGGTAGAGGGTTCCGCGCCTGACGAAGCCCGTGAGGCGAAGGTGGGCTAGCTGGGTCAGGGTGCTGGTGAACGACTCGCCGGCTATCGTGAAGTCCTTGCCGTGGCGAATCCAGGTGCCGCGCCAGTACTGGCCGTGGCCCTCGGGCGTGTTCACGTCGAAGGCGAACAGGCCGCGTGCGGCCAGGTGCCGCGCGACGTTTCGGAAGACCCGCTCCACCTCACCGAGGTCGGTCACGTAGTTCAGGCTGTCGAAGAGGCAAGTGACGACGTCGAAGCGGCGCCGGAGGCGGAAGGAACGGATGTCGGCCTCGACCAGGCGGGCCTTCGGGGCGTTCTTCCTGGCGTAGCGGAGCTGGTGGGGCGAGCGGTCGAGGCCCACGGCCTCGTAGCCGTGCGCGCAGGCGAGCTTCAGCAGCGAGCCGGTGCCGCAGCAGAGGTCGAGCCACGTGCGGGCGCGGGGGCAGCGGCGGGCGATCTGGGCGGAGAGGAACGGCCACATCTTCGGCCCCCAGAATGCCCACATCGCGTTGTAGGCCGCCGCGAAATCGCGGCCGTAGACGTCCATTCTCCGCCTCTCCGGCAGGTTGAGAGTTCTTGCGGGGAGGGGGTGCGGGGGAGGGACGCTTCTTGCAAGAAGCGTCCCTCCCCCGCAATCTTTTCACTTCGGCTGATACGCCAGCCAGAGGGCGCGGTAGTAGCGCATGAAGCGCTCGGGCTCGGAGCTCGGCTGGCCGATCTCGGCGAGGGTGAAGCCGCCATAGCCGTCGCCGGCCAGGAGCGCGAAGAGGCGGCGCCAGGGGTAGCGCTCATCCGCCAACTCGTTGATGTGGACGAGGCGGATCTTGTCCCTCACCAGCGCGTAGCTGGCGTCTATCGAGCCGCGCTCGTCGCGGTCCTCGAAGTTCGAGTTCCAACAGGCGAAGACGTTCGGGTGGTCCGCCGCATCGAGGATCGCGCGGATGTTCGGGACCTGGCAGGTGTCGTGGCCGTGGATTTCGAGTCGGACTTCCACGCCGAAGTCGGCGGCGAAGGCCCCGCACTCGCGGAGCGCCAGGCCGATCTGCCCGAGCGTCTTCTCCCTCGGCACGCCCTCCTTCGCGTGGAGGCGGTTGGGCCGCACCTTCACGCCCGGCGCCCCAACGTCCGCCGCCAACTGCACGTACTCCTTCGTCCCCTCGATGTTCTGGCGGACCACCGCCGGGTCAATCGCGTCGTACTCGAAGGCGCTGCCGAGCCCGGCGAGGGCCACGGCGGAGTCGGCGAAGCGTTTCCGCACCTCGGCCCGCTGGGCCGCCGAGAGCGTCACCTCCACCCCGTGGGCGTGCGTCGTGCGCAGCTCGACCCCCTCGAAGCCCGTCTTCTCGCACATCGCGATGAGCGTCGGCACATCCCAGTCCTTCGCCAGATTGTACGTCACCAGGCCAAGCTTCATCGTTTCCACCTTTCCTGGACGGTGATTCGGGGACCGCCTTCAGGCAGTCACGTGCGGAAGGATAGCATTCTCGATGGTCACGTTCGCTCTGTTTGCCGCTCGAGCACTGCCAGATAACCGGCTCGAAGGTAGCTTCCCAGGCGCTCCACGGGAACTACGCGAAACTCGAGCAGGTACTCCGGCAAGGCGTCCATCAGCTCCAGTTCCTTCTCCGCCACTCTCTCCAACGTGTCGTCGGAGTACTCCATCACCGCGGTCACCACCCTGATGTGTTGACCCTCTATGGCGAAAAGGACCGTATGGACTTCGGGGACTAGCCCAATTGTCCCTGCGAGAGCCTCCGTTGCTGCCCGGCCCAACGCCAGCAAGTGGGCGGTAGCCGAAACTCCCCTCCCAGGGTACGCCGGTGTGGCCACCAGTGTGCCGAATTCGTCCGTGGCCTTGCCCTCTTCCCCTGCCGCTGCGCCCACTGGCTTTCCCATTCTCTTCTCACCTTTGCCTTGCAGAGGGCTCCAGGCACCGACGCGTTCCCTCTCAATGCCAGGCAATTCTACACCAGCGCAATGGGGACTGCAAGTGGGGGTGCGTGTAATCAGGGCTGCGGAATCGGGAGAGGCGGTATGTGCGGTCAGGTGCAAGGGGTAGGGTTGGGGCCACAGGAGAGTGCTGTTTAGGCATGGGGCTGCTGTGGCAGGGGCGGGGGCGTTGGGAACAGGGATACGGGGTGGGCGCGAAGGAACCCGGAACAGCCTACAGGCGAGTGGGTTCAGGAAGAGTCGAAGCGGATCTGGGTGGAG
>VGYW01000638.1 GCA_016872875.1 Planctomycetota bacterium
TGCCTTCTCCCTCTCCCTCGGGGAGAGGGCGGGGGTGAGGGTGCCTTCTCCCTCTCCCTCGGGGAGAGGGCGGGGGTGAGGGTGCCTTCTCCCTCTCCCTCGGGGAGAGGGCGGGGGTGAGGGTGCCTTCTCCCTCTCCCTCGGGGAGAGGGCGGGGGTGAGGGTGCCGGGCTCGGACGCCCTTCGTGGGGACGTGTGAGCAAGCACCCTCACCCTAACCCTCTCCCCGAGGGAGAGGGGACGGAGCGGCGTCACTTCTTGGCCGCAGCGATCAGTTCGGCCAGCTTGGCGCGGGCCTTGTCGTAGGCCGCGGGGTCCTTGTCCCAATCGAAGAAGCTCCTGGCGACGGAGAGGACGATCTCCTGGGCCTTGTCGCCGAGGCCGGCCTTCTCGGCGATGGCGAAGTACTCGTAGTCCTCGATGGAATCGCGGAGGGCCTTGAGCCGCAGGCTGGGGGCGATGCCGTCGTAGCCCACGGCGCGGGCGGGGTAGACGAGGGTGCCTTCGCCGTTGAAGACGTGGCCCTTCTTCTCCTTCTCTTTCGGGTGGCCGTAGGTCCAGGCGTCGGTCCAGGGGTCTTCCACCTGGTTCCAGAAGGACATTCCGCCCCAGTAGAGGAGCCCTCGCATGCGGTAGCGCCAGGCCATCCACGCGGGCACGCGGTAGTGCAGCAGCGGATAGTCAATGTGCCACCAGGGGGTGGGCTGAAGCTGGCAGAGGGCGGTGTAGGTCCAGAGCGTCTCGCCGAGGGCCTGGCGCTTGGCCGCGGTCTCGGGGTCGTGGAGCGAGAAGAGCGGGCACCAGATGTCAATCGCGCCGTAGAGGTCGCCCCACTTCTCGTCCTGGGTCTTCGTCTGCTCGACGACGAGGACCTTGACGACGCTCTTTGCCTCGCGGACCGCCTTGCCCCATTTCTGGACGTAACGGTACTCTTCCTCCTTGTTCGGCTCGTCCTTGAGGTAGGTGTAGAACAGCACGGGGCGGTCGAGTTCGGCGGCGGTCTTGTCCCAGGCCCTCAGCCAGGCGTGCAGCTTCGGCTTCTCGGCCTCGGGGTCCTTCACGCCGCTGGAGGAAGGGTGCGGGATGCAAATGGCATTAACGTGGTAGTTGTCCACGAAGCGTCTGAGACCGCCAAAGCCTGTGAGCTGCTCGGATGGGATCTCGAACGAGCCGTCGGGCCTAGCCACGGGCGCCAGGGCGCCGGTCGGTGTGGCGTTGAAGCGGTGCTCGCTGAGCATCGCCGCGCACTGGGCTTCCACCGCTGCCCAGTCCTCGGGCTCCTTGTCCTTCCCCTCTTTGGCCCGCTGCCGGTAGTAGCCGCGCATGCGGCCGGCTGGCGAGCCGAACGCTGTGACAAGCGTGGAGACACGCGGCAGATCGAAGTCCCACACGGTCAGCGTCACGGGAATCTCCACGGGCTTCTGCCCCTCGGCGGTCACGCGGTACATGCCTCGGTATTGGCCGGGCGGCGCCTTAGCGGGCACCGGGATGTCCACCCAGAAGCCGTGCGTCTCGTTGGCCGGCAGGTCGAAGGGCACGGCGGTGAAGCGCGCGCCTTTGAGCGGCTCGCCCGTGACGGGGTGGCAGAATGGGATGAGCGGGTCGGGATACCAGCCCGGCTTGAAGGCATCGTTGCGGTAGGTGCCCTGCGTGATCTCGATCTGGTGTTGGCGATAGAGCCGTGCGTCCGCCGCGGGGATCACGAAGTCCCTCTTGCCTACGAAGCCGAGGTTGCCAGGCTGGATGATGATTCCTTTGACTGGCTGGTCGGAGCGCATCAGGAGCTGGAAGCTCTCAGTGTCGTTTCGCGCGGCGGCGAGGTTGGCCTCCACGCTCTTGCCGGGCGTCTCGTCGCGCAGCACCCGCCGGGTATCGGCCAGCGTCCACACCTGCCAATCGGCCCTTGCCGACACGCACAGGGCCATCAGCACAACCATCGCGCGCGTAACCATAGCGGGACCCCTTCCTCCTTCTTTCTTGGCACGCGGGACGCGGCACGCGGCACGGAAAGGGACAACAGGGACCACAGGGACCCCAGGGACTTCAATCAACCACCAATGAGGGCGGCCCCCGCCGGGGCGGAGTAGGGGCCGCAATTGCAGATATAGGCGTCGGGATGTTGCCCATAGCGGGCGAAGTCGGCGGCGAAGAAGTCCCACAGGTCGCGCTTCTCGCGGCAGAAGGCCACGGGGGCCTCGCAGGCGACGGCCGCCAGCTCGTCGAAGAAGAAGCGGTAGATGCGCTTCCGCCATTCGTCGGGCACCTCGCAGCCCTGGGCGAAAGGCTCCCCCGCGAAGCCCTTCATCGCCGCGAGGAACTCCTCATCGAGGAGCGAAAGGTCGAAGCTCTTCGCCATCGCGGCGTGGGTGAGGAAGCGAATGGGCTCCATCGTGACCACGTCGGGACTCACCCGCGAGAAGAGCAGGCGGATCATCTCGCGGCTCTCGGCCTCCCAGCTTTTCACCGGGATGATGGGGGAGAATCGGACGCGGACGGCGTAGCCGGCCTGCTGGCACTTTCGCATCGCCTCGATGCGGTCCTCCATCGTGGCGGAGCGGTGCTCGAAGCGGCGGCTCTGGGTGGCTGCGCTCACGCTCCAGCAGCAGACCGTGTGGCCGCGGTGGCCGTAGTCCAGCATCCAGTCCACGTGGTCGCTCTTGCCCACGTAGAGTTCGAGCGCGCGCCCCGGCTTGCGGGCGAAGTAGTCAACAAGCAGCTTCGCCCCGCCATACTCGGGCTCGAAGCAGACCGTGTCGGTGAAGTTGTCGTACTGAAAGAGCGTCTGGACCGGGCACTGCTCGATCCAACTGTCGAGCCGCTCGGCGAACTCCTCCATGTTCATCATCACGTTGAGCGACCAGGAGAGGGAGCAGTAGGCGCATCGGAAGTGGCAGCCGACGATTGTGTGGAGCTGCCAGGCGGGCTGGCAGACGAGGCCGGTCTTTTCGCGGAACTCCTGCGAGCCGCTGTCGCGCCAATCGAACCCGCCGTAGCCGTTGAACTTGTTGCGGTTGATCTCCGGGAACGCCTCGGCTCGGCGGCGCTGCTCGGCCGCGTCGTCGTCGAACCGGAAGCGGTTGAAGATGACGACGGGCTTGAAGTCGGCGGCCATGCCGTGGTGTGGCGCGGCGGCCAGCTCGGCCTTCACGATTGCGGCCAGCTCCGCGTCGCCCACGCCGCGGACGTCGTCCGTGGCCACGCCGGCCCGGAGCCGCTCCGCGCGGGCGCGCATCCGAGGCTCGTCCTCAACCCCATCCACAATGAGCAGCTTCGATGCAGCGACGGGGAGCATGACTATGGGCCTCTCGGCCATGGCTTGCGCGCGTTCCGCGCGCACGTGCGCGGGATGAATGGATGAATGGATGGCTGGATGGGTGTCAGACAATCATCCATTCATCCACCCATCCATTCATCCTCTCCGGTTGTGGCCCTTGCCACATTGGGCAATCATTGTTCAACTCGGACGACGACGGGCGGCAGTTCGAGCTTGCCGAGCCTGCCTCGGAACCGGTAAAGCCCCTCCCCCTGGCAGAGCTTCGCCTCCGCCCCCGCCGTCGCGTAACGCCTCAGCGGAAAGTCGAGTTCCTGGCCCGGCGACATCTTGATTCCTTCTTTCGCCAGAGCCACGTAGTCAATGTCAACCCCCAGGTCCTTCTCCCCCCGCGCGGCCTTGAGCGTGAGGTCGTGTGCCGAGGCGAAGTAGCGTATCTCGCCCACCTGGTTCCGCACCCTCACGCGGAGCTCAATCGCCTCGCCGACCCTCACCACGCCGCGCGGCGCGAAGAGCATGGCCTGGAACCCGTCGTCGGCCTTCCCCCAGCCCCCCGACGCCACGCCGCCGGAGTCCGACGAGCACCCCAGCGCCAGGAGCGCCGCGAGGAGAGACGACAGAGGGCAGACGACAGAGGGCAGACGACAGAGGACAGACGACAGAGGGCAGACGACAGAGGGCAGACGACAGAGGACAGACGACAGAGGGCAGACGACAGAGGGC
>VGYW01000639.1 GCA_016872875.1 Planctomycetota bacterium
ACCCTGGGCCCCTCGAAAAAGGCCGCTTGAAATCTCTCCGAAAAACACGATTCTGGATGTTTGTAGGCCTACGTTACCTCCCGTCCTCATTTGCGGCCTTGCCCCTTGGTTGCGGCTTGCCGCGATGGGCCCTCAGTGCTCTCTGTGGTGAGACTCTTCGCGGGGCAAGCCACCTTGTGGCCGGGACGGACCTCGTGGAGCGGCGGCGGCTCGCCCTGGTCGCAGAGGCCCGGCCTCGCCTCCTCGCACCGCGGGTGGAAGGGGCAGCCAGGGACACACTCGAAGGGGTCGGGCACGGAGCCGGCGATCACCTGGAGGCGCGCCTTGCGGCGGGTGCCGCGGCCAGGGATCGAGCGCAAGAGGGCACGAGTGTAGGGGTGCTGAGGGTCTGAGAAGATGGCCGCCGTGGGGGCCTGCTCGACGATGCGGCCCCAATACATCACGGCGACCTCGCGGGCCATCTCGGCCACGACCCCGAGGTCGTGGGTGATGAGGAGAATGGACATGCCGAGCTCGGCCTGGAGGCGGCGCATGAGGTCGAGGATTTGCGCCTGAATCGTCACGTCGAGGGCGGTGGTCGGCTCGTCGGCGATGAGGAGCGCCGGGCGGCAGGAGAGCGCCATTGCAATCATCGCCCGCTGGCGCATCCCGCCGCTCATCTCGTGCGGGTATTGGCGGTAGCGGCGGTCGGGGTCGGGGATGCCCACGTGGCGGAGCATCTCGACGGCCTGCTCGCGGGCCTCGGCGCCCCGCTTGGGCGTGTGGAGCGTGATGGCCTCGAGAATCTGGCTGCCCACGGTGTGGACTGGGCTGAGCGAGGTCATCGGCTCCTGGAAGACCATCGAGATTTCCTTGCCGCGGATGCGGCGGATCGCCTCGCCGTCCTCCTTGAGGTCGGTGAGCGCCACGTCGCCGTCGGGGCGGTGGAGCACGATTCGTCCGCCCACGATGCGCCCTGGGGGCGAGATGAGGCGGAGGATGCCGAGGGCGGTCACGCTCTTCCCGCAGCCGCTCTCGCCCACCAGCCCGAGCGTCGTGCCCCGCGGCACCACCAGGTCCACCCCCTCCACCGCGCGCACCGTCCCCTCGTCGAGGAAGAAGGACACCTTCAGGTCTCCGATGGTTAGCAATGGGTGTGAATGGCCAGACATAGGGTCACCACGGAGACACGGAGGACACGGAGAAGACAGGAAGAGAGAAGAGGATGATTGGGTTCACAGAACAAACCGGCGAATGCCGTCCTTGAGGACAGGGACGTTGAAGTTGACGAGAATGCCCACCCGGACGCGGGAGAGCCGCATGTAGGTGAGCAACTGGGCTTCGTGGACGGGCGCGAACTCGTCCACAGTCTTGATCTCCACGATGACGCGCCCTGCCACGAGGAGGTCGAGGCGGTAGCCACAGTCCAGCTTGACCCCTTTGTATTCCAAGGGCACCGGCTTCTGGGCCTCCGAAGGAACCTGGCGGATCTCGAGCTCGTGTGCCACGCAGCGCTCATACGCCGATTCGAGCAACCCTGGCCCGAGATGCCTGTGTACCTCAATCATCGCCCCAATGATCTCTTCAGTCAAGTCCACCTCGTACAGCTCTTCTTTCTTACCCATCCAAATCTCCTTTCTTCTCTTCTCTCTTTTCTTCTCCGTGCTCTCCGTGCTCTCCGTGTCTCCGTGGTGACCCCCTACCTCGCATAGGGATCGGCCGCATCGCGGAGGCCGTCGCCCACGAAGTTGAAGGCGAGGACGGTGAGGATCACGAAGACCACGGGGGTGAGAAGCCAGGGGTGGAGAGCGACCGCCTGGACGTTTTGGGCCTCCTTGAGGAGCACGCCCCAACTGGTGATTGGCGGGCGCAGGCCGAGGCCGAGGAAGCTCAGCGCCGTCTCGCCCAGAATCATCCCAGGCACTGCAAGCGTGAGGCTGACGATGATGTGGCTCATGAACGAGGGGAGCAGGTGGCGCCAAAGCACGCGCCACTGGCTGGCGCCGCACAGGCGGGCAGCCGTGGCGAAATCCTCCTCGCGGAGCGACAGAATCTTGCCCCGCACCTGGCGGGCGAGGCCCGTCCAGCCGAGGAACGACAGGACGATTGTGATGCCGAGGTAGACCTTGAGCGGCGACCAGTGGGCGGGGAGCGCAGCCGAGAGCGCCATCCAGAGCGGGATCGAGGGGAACGAGCGGAGCACCTCGATGAGCCGCTGGATGACGCCGTCCACCCATCCGCCGAAGTAGCCGGAGATGCCGCCGATGGTGAGGCCGAGGAAGAAGCTCATCGCCACGCCGATCAGGCCGATGGTGAGCGAAATCCGCGAGCCGTAGAGGATGCGCGAGAAGAGGTCGCGCCCCAGCGAATCGGTGCCGAGGAGGTAGAGCGTGCCGCCGCCCTCGACGCCGAAGAGATGGATGTCCGTCTCGAACAGGCCCCAGAAGCGGTAGCGCGGGCCGCGAACGAAGAGGCGGAGCGGGTAGCGGCGGGAGCGGTCCTCGACGTAGACCTTGCGAAGCGTCTCCGGGTGCCGCTGGCACTCAAGGGCGTAGACGAAGGGGCGGAGGTGGAAGCCGTCGTCGCTGAAGAAGCGGAGCCGCTGCGGCGGGGCGTAGGCGTTCGCTACGTCCCGGTGGTCCAGCGTGTAGGGCGCCAGGAACTCGCAGAAGAGAGCCGCGAAGTAGAGGCTCAGAATAATGAGCGCGGCGACGACCGCCAGCTTGTGGCGCCGGAACTTCCACCACATCAGCTTCCACTGCGAGGCGGTGGAGAGCTTGTCGCCGGGTTCGGACATGGCCTACTCTCCTCGCTTCTCGTAGCGGATTCGGGGATCGAGCCAGAGGAGCAAGAGGTCGGAGATCAGCGTGCCGACCACCGTGAGGAAGCTGAGCATCATCACCATCGAGCCGGCCAGGAACATGTCCTGGTTCATCAGGGCCTGGAGGAGGCGCGGCCCGGTGGTGGGCAGGCCGAGGACGACCGATGTGATGGTCGCCCCCGACACGATGGCCGGCAGCAGCCAGCCGATCGTGCTGACGATGGGGTTGATGGCGACCCGCACGGGGTACTTGAGGAGGAGCTTGAGGCGTCCGACGCCCTTCGCCCGGGCGGTCAGCACGTATTGCTTGCGGAGCTCGTCGAGCAGGTTGCCGCGCATGATGCGGATGAGGCCGGCCGTGCCCTCAAGCCCCACGATGAGGACGGGAATCCAGAGGTGCTTCAGCAGGTCCCATAGTTTTGCGAATGACCAGGCGGCGCCCTGGAACTCGGGGGAGAACAGCCCCCCCGCGCTCACGCCGAAGACCGAGTAGCCGATGTACATGAAGATGAGGGCCAGGAGGAAGCTCGGCGTGGCCAGGCCGATGAAGCCGAGGAACGAGAAGGCGTAGTCGGCCGCGGAGTACTGCCGCACCGCCGAGTAGATGCCGATGGGGATGGCGATGGCCCAGGTGAGGATGAGGGTGGCGATGGAGATGACGACGGTGAGGAGGAGCCGCTCGCCGATGAGGGTGGCGACGGGGCGGCTCTCCTCGAACGACATCCCCAGGTCGCCCCGCCACACCATCCCCTTCATCCACTCCCAGTACTGCACGTAGAGCGGCTCGTCGAGCGCGTACTGCTTGCGGAGCGCCGCGATCTCGTTCTCCGCCACGGTCTCCCCCATCTCCTGGAGCGCGGCGATGTGGCTGGTCAGGTAGTCGCCCGGCGGGAGCTGGATGATCGCGAACGTGATCATCGAGATGGCGATGAGGGTGGGGATCATCCAGAGGATGCGTTTGGCGATCAGGGCGAGCATCTTGTCTCCGATCAGTCGCGTCACCACTGGGCTTGTCCCAGTGGGACGATGATTGGCAACTGCCTCGAGCGCCCACCCACCCCCCTCCCCCGCCCGCCTGCGGCGGGCGGGGGAGGGGGAAGGGGGTGGGGGGTCGCGCTCCGCGTTAGTTGCCAATCCTCCGCCCCACCGACGCAAGGTCGGTGGGGGCGGAATGCTAATCCTGAAGCGCG
>VGYW01000640.1 GCA_016872875.1 Planctomycetota bacterium
GAGGAGTACTCGGCCCCGCCCGTGTAGCCCTTGCTCGCCCACACCATCGCGCCCGTCTCCTTGTTCAGGGCCACCACGCAGTTGCGCCCCCCGGGCTTCACGATGGCGTAGTTGCGGTAGATGAGCACCGACTCGGCGTAGCCCCAGCCCGGCACGCTCCCGCCGAAGTCCCGCACCAGGTGCTTGCTCCACACCTTCTTGCCGGTCCTGGCGTCGAGACAGGCCACGAGGCCGTTGCCCGACTCGAGATAGAGCCTACCGCCGTCAATCGTGGGCGTGGCGCGGCAGCCCGGGTGCGAGCCGGTCCAGGCCCCGTCCACGTCCACGTGCCACTTCTCCTTGCCGTCGAGGCCGAGTGCGAACAGGCGCAGCTTGCCCTCGGTGTCGCCCGTGATGTACACGGTGCCGCCGGCGACCGCGACGCCGGAGTAGCCTTTCCCAATGTCGTCGGCCTTCCAGAGCAGTGTCGGCCCTTCGGCGGGCCACTCCTTCAGCAGCCCTTTGTCGGGCGACTTCCCGTCGCGGTTCGGCCCGCGCCAGCCGGGCCACTCGGCGGCTGGGGCGGCGGGCTCCTTCTCCGCCGCCGCGCCCAACGCCAGGGCCGCCCAGACCAGTCCCACCGACGCGCACAGCGCTCTTCGCATCCGATACTCCTTCACCCCGCGGCACACGCCCCCCGTTGCTCCCCCATTGTGCCACAGCGGGCGCGGCCATGCAAGGCCAGGCCGGGGGGAGGGGGCCGCGTGACGCCCAAGCGTGCCAGCTCAGGGTGCCACTGCTCCCCTCTGGGCCTGGCACCCTGGCCGGCCCACGCAAGCCCCAGATGACGCCAGCGATGTCATAACCACATACACGCCTTAGCTTTACGCTCGCCAACCCATGGCCTGGGCGCCGCAGCAGGTCAGAATGCCAACTCTCCCCCCCTGGAATTGGCACTCTGACGCGCCGCAGTCGCGCAACGCCACTTGACAGACCGCTGCCAGACGCTACACTGCCCTTAGCCCGCGTCTCCGAGTGCCCGTTTGACGAGAGGGGCTTTTCCCCCTCCCCCGTTGGGGGAGGGCAGGGGTGAGGGCGCTTCCTGCGGGACACGCATGCACCCAGGCACCCTCACCCCACCCCTCTCCCCGAGGGAGAGGGAGGAAGCCCCCGGGTAGACACGTGCGAGCGTGGGGACGAGAGGCGCACCATTCGAGGGGCCGCCCATGCCCGGCATCGTGATCATCGCCATCGTGGCGTTCATCGCCATCGCCATCGTGGCCGCTGTGCTGGGCCACCTGAGGGAGAAGAAGCGCCGCGAGGCATTCGCCACACTGGCCCGGCGCCTCGGCCTCGCTTTCACCCCGGGCCGCGACACCACCCTCCCCCTCCGCTACGGCTTCCTCGACGCCCTCCGCCAGGGTTCCAACCGCTATGCCTTCAACATCCTCCACGGCAACCACCAGGGCTACCCCGTCGCCGTCTTCGACTACCACTACGAAACCCACTCCACCAACTCCAAGGGCCAACGGCAGACCCATCACCACTACTTCAGCTTCTTCGTCCTCGAACAGGCCCGCAACTTCCCCGAACTCCGCATCTACCCCGAGGGCTTCTGGCAGAAGCTCGGCCAGATGATCGGCTTCGAGGACATTGACTTCGAGTCCCTCGAGTTCTCCAAGGCCTTCTGCGTTCGCTCCAAAGACCGCAAGTTCGCCTACGACGTCTGCCACACGCGAATGATGGAGTACCTTCTCCAGCACCGCGACCTCTCGCTCGAGATCGAGAACACCGCCGTCGCCCTCTCCTTCGGCAAGCGCCTCAAGCCCGAGGAGATTCCCGAGCGCCTCAATCAGCTCGTCCAGATCGTCAACCTGTTCCCCGAGTACCTGTACCGAGGGTGAACAGCGATGTGGGGCATCTGGGTAGCGGCTGCTACTTTCGTCGCATTCATCGTGCTCCTCGTCGTGGAGCTGGTAGGAGGGATCAGGATGCAGGGCCGCCGGAGACGCGCGGTCCAGAGCCTGGCCCAACGCCTGGGACTCCGTTACTCGAAGCGCGCACGGGACTTGGCGCATCTACGCGGCCTGCTCGACACATTGGGCCAGGACCCTAAGTCCGCCGAGAACGTGCTCTACGGCGTGTGGCGCGGCCATCAGGTTCACGTCTTCATGACCCTTATCCTCACCAGTTCCTTTGGGGGTCGGTGGCAGAGGGGCAACCACTTCGTGTGTTTCCTCCTCGAGCACCGGGGAAGGCTTCCTGAGTTGCTCGTGGCGCCGCCATGGCCGAGATGGAACGTGGATCTCACAAGAGACCGTCGCAAGATTCAACTCGAATCAGCCGAGTTCTCCAAGGCTTTCGGTGTGCGCTCGCGATGCCCCAAGCTTGCCTACGACATCTGCCATCCGCGCATGATGGAGTACCTGCTCGCAAACAAGGACCTGACGCTCCAGGTCGTGGGCAACTGCCTTGCGCTCTACGTCGGATACTATGACCGCAGCTTGATTGACGTTGAGGAAATCCCCGATGTGTTGAACCAGCTCGTCGAAATCCGTGAGCTGATACCTGGCTTCGTTCTCCAGACCACGTATGAGGAGGTGGAATGAGCGGCTACTTGAGCCGCCGCCTCAAGCCCGAGGAAGTCCCCGAGCGCTTGCAGCAACTCGTCGGAATCCGTAAGCTGATGCCCAACTACCTGTTCGGGGAATGAGCCGCTGACCCATTCGCGGCCAGCACACGGAACACAGGCTGTCAGAACCTGTGTGCCAGGTGCGCCTGTAGCCCACGAAGTGGGCTACTGAGAGAGCATGCTGCGAACCTTCCCCGCCGGCAAGTGCGCTTGACTCGCGCCCCGTGCTCGTGTTTGATGGGCGGTGGAGGCGCGGGACAGTACAACAGGAGATCGAGATGAGCGTTCGTGATGCAGACGGGTCGAGTCGTCGGCAGTTCCTTGTTCAGGGCGCGGCGGCAGCGGCGGGGCTGCTGGCGGCGCGGGGCTTCGGCCTCGCGGCGCCAGGGGGGCCGACCGTGGTGGTCGTGCGCGACAAGACGAGGAAGGCCATCCAGGGCTTCCAGGCGGACGCGAAGATCGTCCAGGCCCTCGTGGACAAAGCGGTGATGATGCTGAGCGGGAAGGACGACGTGGCGAAGGCCTGGGGCGTCTACGTCCGCCCGAAGGACAAGGTGGCGATCAAGTTCAACGGCCTATTCGAGCACGCGGCGACCCACGGCGAAGTGATCAACGCGATCACGGCCGGCCTGCTCCAGGCGGGCGTGGAGCCCGGCAACATCGTGGTCTACGACCGCTCGGACGGCGACGCGAAGAAGTCGGGCCTCAAGCTCAGCCGCGACCCCAAGGCCATCCAGGTGGTGGGCACGGGCGGCGACGTCGGCCCCGAGGTCAAGGCAGGCACGGTCAGCACCAGGCTCTCGAAGCACCTGCTGGACGCCGACGTGTTGATCAACGTGCCGATCATGAAGAGCCACAACCGCTGCTCGAGCACGGGCGCGCTGAAGAACCACCTGGGCAGCATCCGCAACGCGGGCGACTTCCACGACAACTGCTGCGCAGCCATCGCCGACCTGAACGCGCTGGCGCCGATCAAGGAGAAGACCCGCATCTGCGTGGCCGACGCGCTCTACAGCTTCTACGACGCCGGCCCCGAATTCCGGCCCCGCACCCGCTTCGACTACTTCGGCGTGGTGGCCGCCACCGACCCGGTGGCAATTGACGCGGTGATGGACGACATTATCAAGGCGAAACGGCTCGAGATGAAGCTGTCGCCCCACAACAACAAGCCCATCCACATCGGCCGCGCCGCCGAGCTGGGCCTGGGCCAGGCCGACCTCAAGAACATCACGCGGACGGAGATCGAGGTCTAGGCCCCAGGCCAATCTCCATGCAGAGGACGCGGCGGCCACTGTGGCTCTTGTGGACCTCGACGAGGCGGAAGCCGAGGCCCTTGTAGAGGGCAATGGCCTCCTTCATGAAGGGGAAGGTCCAG
>VGYW01000641.1 GCA_016872875.1 Planctomycetota bacterium
CGATCCAGCGCCGGCACAGGTGTATTTCGGCGTAAGTCCTTGCCATGCCTATGCTGAGGGAGGTAGAAGGGTTCCTCGGCTTGGCGCCCCCCTTGTGGGCACCCACAAGAAAGCCCGGAGAGCCTTCAAAGATAAAGATTTGACACCTTACCCATTTGACACCTTACCCACCCATGCATGCGATCCGTGGCGGAGCGTCCGGTTTCGCGTTTCGTGTTTCGCGTCGTTTCGCGTGTTTCGCGGGCGCTCTGTTCTCCGCTGCCTCTGCGCCTCTGCGTGAGACAATCCGAGGACGAGGACGACGACGAGGACGAGGACGATTGGGCGGACATGAGCGTCCCCACGGGGGGCCGTGGGGACGCGGGGGAGGCGAGGAAACGGGCTGAAGCCCGCACTCCGAACGGCTAGATTTTGCGCTTTTCGAGGCGCATGTTGAGGCAGAGGCCGCGGATTTCGTTCATGAGGACTTCGTAGGAGACAGGGGTGCCAGCCTTGAGGGTGTTCTCGCCCTTGACCATGGATTCGTAGATTTTGGTGCGGCCTTCGACGTCGTCGCTCTTGACGGTGAGGAGTTCCTGGAGGATGTGTGCAGCGCCGTAGGCTTCGAGTGCCCAGACTTCCATTTCGCCGAAGCGCTGTCCGCCGAAGCGTGCCTTGCCGCCGAGGGGCTGCTGGGTGATGAGGCTGTAGGGGCCGGTGGCGCGGGCGTGGACCTTGTCGTCCACGAGGTGGTCGAGCTTGAGCATGTAGTGGTAGCCGACGGTGACTTTCTGGTCGAAGGTGCGGCCTGTGCGGCCGTCGTAGAGGAGGGTCTTGCCGTCCTCGGGGAGGCCGGCCTCCTTGAGGCACTTGCGGATTTGCTCCTCGGTGATGCCGTCGAAGACTGGGGTGATGACGCGGTAGCCGAGGAGCTTTGCGGCCCAGCCGAGGTGGGTTTCGAGGACCTGGCCGATGTTCATGCGGGATGGGACGCCGAGGGGGTTGAGGACGATTTCGATGGGCGTGCCGTCGGCGAGGAAGGGCATGTCCTCGACGGGCATGATTTTGGCGATGACGCCTTTGTTGCCGTGGCGGCCGGCCATCTTGTCGCCCACGGAGAGGACGCGCTTGGTGGAGACGTAGACCTTGACGAGTTCGAGGACGCCAGTGGGCAGCTCGTCGCCTCGGCGGAGCTGGTCCACGCGGCGGTCGCGCTCGTCCTTGATGAGGTCAATTTCGTCCGAGCGGAGCTCGTGGATACGCTGGAGGGCGTCGTGCTGCTTCTTGGACTTGGTGCGGATGTCCTCGGGGTCGAGCTTTTCCTCGAGGTCGAGGATTTCGCGGGTGGAGCGGCCTTCGAGTTCGGAGTAGTTGGCGCCGGCCTGGCTGACGACCGGGCCGCCGAGCTCGGCCTCCATGGCGGCGATCATTTGCCTGAAGGCGTCCACGATGCGGTTGTTGTAGTCGGCGCTTTCCTTCTTGAGGTCCTCGCGGTCCTTCTGGCGCTGTTCTTCGGGCAGGTGGGAGCGGCGGGAGAACTTCTGGGCGTCAATCACGATGCCGTCCACGCCGGAGGGGACGGTGAGGGAGTCGTTCTTGACGTCCTCGCCTGCTCGGCCGAAGATGGCGAGGAGGAGCTTTTCTTCGGGGGAGAGCTCGCTCTTGGACTTGGGGGAGACTTTGCCGACGAGGTAGTCGCCTGGGGAGACACGGGTTCCGACTCGGACGATGCCCTCTTCGTCGAGGTTGCGGAGGGCTCGTTCGGAGACGTTCGGGATGTCCTTCGTGAACTCCTCGCGTCCGAGCTTGGTCTCTCGGATTTCGACCTCGAACTCCTCGATGTGGATGGAGGTGAAGCGGTCGTCCTGGACGAGGGTTTCGCTGACGAGGATGGCGTCCTCGAAGTTATAGCCGTCCCAGGGCATGAAGGCGACGAGGACGTTTTTTCCGAGGGCGAGCTCGCCGGAGGCGGTGCCGGCGCCATCGGCGATGACCTCGCCCCTGCGGACGGTCTGGCCGACGCGGACGATGGGCTTCTGGTTGAGGCAGGTGCGCTCGGAGAGGCCGACGAACTTGCGGAGGACGTGCTCGCGGTCGCCGATGACGATGCGATCGGCCGAGACGTAGGTGACGACGCCATCCTCCTGGGCGACGATGACCATGCCGGAGTTGGCGGCGACGGGCTTTTCCATGCCGGTGGCGATGAGTGGGGGCTCGGTGGTGAGGAGTGGGACGGCCTGTCGCTGCATGTTGGAGCCCATGAGTGCGCGGTTGGCGTCGTTGTGTTCGAGGAAGGGGATGAGCGCGGCGGAGACGCCGACCATTTGCTTGGGGGAGATGTCAACGAAGTTGACGTCGTTGCGTGGGACGTAGATGAAGTCGCCGCCGCGGCGGACGAGGATGGTCTCGTCCCTGAGGCGCCCCGACTTGTCCATCGGGGTGTCGGCGGGGGCGATGCAGACGTTGTCCTCTTCGTCGGCCCGCAGGTAGCGGATGTCGGGGACGGTGCGGCCGGCCTCGTCGGTGGTGGAGGCGAGGCGGCCCTTCTCGACCCTGCGGTAGGGGGTGACGAGGAAGCCGTATTCGTCCACGCCGGCGAAGACGCTGAGCGAGACGATGAGGCCGATGTTGGTGCCTTCGGGTGTCTCGATGGGGCAGATGCGGCCGTAGTGGGAGGTGTGGACGTCGCGGACGTCGAAGCCTGCGCGTTTGCGGTTGAGGCCGCCTGGGCCGAGGGCGCTCAGGCGCCGCTCGTGGGTGAGCTGGGAGAGGGGGTTGACCTGGTCCACGACCTGGGAGAGTTCGCCGCGTCCGAAGAAGTATTCGATGGAGGAGGAGATGGTGCGGGAGTTGATGAGGGTGCGAGGGGACATGGTGGTCTGGTCTTTGATGCTCATGCGCTCCTGGACGGTGCGCTTGAGCTTAAGGAGGCCCTTTCGGAGTTCGTCGCAGGCGAGCTCCTCGATGGTGCGGACGCGGCGGTTGCCGAGGTGGTCAATGTCGTCTATCTCGCCCTTGCCGGCGCGCAGCTTCAGGATGTAGCGGAGGGCGTTGACGATGTCCTCGGGACGGATCTTCATGTCGTCCTCGGGGACGTTTTGGTCGAACTTGCGGTTGAGTCGGAAGCGTCCGACGTTGCCGAGGCGGTAGCGATTGGTGTCGAAGAACTTCTCGTTGAAGAATTGCTTGGCCTTCTCGATCTGGGGCGGACTGCCTGGGTGGAGGCGGCGGTAGATGCGGAGGAGGGCCGCCTCGTGGCTGTCGGTGGGGTCCTCGGCCAGGGTGTTGAGGATGAGGGGGTCGGTCACGTCCTTGAGGACCTCGACCTCGCCGAGGTTGGAGCTCAGGAGGGTCTCGATGAGGCTTTCTGGGATGGCTTGGCCGCTGGCGACGAGGACTTCGCCTGTCTGGCTGTTGAGGAGGTGGCCGACGACGACGCGGTTGGGGAGGCGAGCGGCGGCGGTGCGGGTGTCGAGCTTGACGACCTCGGTCTCGTGGAAGGCGCGGAGGATCGCGCCGTTCGTCGAGTACTTCTCGTCCATCGCGCGCAGGAGCGTGGTGGCGGGGAAGCGGCCGCTCTGGTCAATGCGGACGTTGAGGACGTCCTTCTTGGAGACGGAGACCTCGATCCAGCTCCCGCGCTCCGGGATGATGCGGCAGCCGTGGAGGAGCTTGCCGCTGGGGTGCGCCTCGACGCTGAAGTCGACGCCTGGGGAGCGGTGGAGCTGTGAGACGATGACGCGCTCAGCGCCGTTGATGATGAACTCGCCGCCACCGATCATGATGGGGATTTCGCCGAGGTAGACGTCTTCCTCGACGGGCTGGGCCTTGTCGAGGCGGCAGCGGAGCTTGAGTGGGTAGCCGTAGGTGAGCCGGAGCTTGCGGCACTCGTCGGGCGAGTAGCGCGGGCGGCTCAGGTCGTAGTAGAGGTATTGGAGGGAGAGGGTGCCATCGTAGCTTGGAATGGGGAACGTTTCGCGGAGGATGGCC
>VGYW01000642.1 GCA_016872875.1 Planctomycetota bacterium
TCTCCGCCCTCCTCGTCCGCGTGGAGAACTACCCGAACCTCAAGGCGAGCCAGAACTACCTCCAGCTCCAGACCGAGCTTGTGAACACGGAGGACCGCATCCAGGCCGCGCGGCGCTTCTACAATGGCAACGTCCGCGAGAACAACAACCTGGTGGAGGTGTTCCCCACGAACATCCTGGCCGGGATGTTCGGGTTCACCCGCCGCGAGTTCTTCGAGATCGCCGACCTCCGCGAGCGCGCCGTGCCAGAGGCGGGGCTGTGAGAGGCGGAAGGAAGAGGGTCACCACAGAGGACACTGAGGGCACAGAGGAAGACACAGAGGGGGGAACAGAGTAGACGAGACGGGAAGGGTATGGAGTGCGGCATCCGAGATGCCGCTTTGGTAGCCAGCGGAGCGGTAGAACGGGGAATACGCTCCCTGTAGTCGTACCCCCCGCGACATGGGCGAAGAGCCGGCTGCGGATCGGCTGCCACAGGTCATCTGCCTCCCTGTTGAGCATAGAGCTCGACCTCCCAGAGGCGCGAGATGCCGCCAGGGGCGGCGGTGATGTGGAGGCGAAGGCGGCTGGCCCTCACGGGGGCGAAGGCGCCGAACCAGTAGGGCGAGGAGTTGTCCTTCACGCTGGCGCCGGGGATGTCAACCCAAGACTTGCCGTCGTGCGTCTGAAGGGCGAAGTCGGCCAGGGGCGAGTCGATCTCGCCGGAGGCGAGGTAGCCGGAGATGATGCGGGCGGAGGCGATGGTGACCGGAGCGTCCCAGGCGAACTCGACCCAATTCGGCACGCCCGTGGCGGAGACCCAGCGGCCGGCGTTAGTGGTGGTGTCGGCCTTGCCGTCGTTGATGGCGGAGGGGGGATAGGTCTTGGCGTCGCGGTCGCTAGAGGTGGTCACTTTTGCGGCGAGGGCGAGGTTCGGGCCTGGGGCATTGAAGGGGGGCGCGGGCTTCGGGGGACGCGAGACGGCTGGGGCGGGCAACGGGACCTTGCTTAGCGCTGTGGACATGAGCTGCTTGAGCTCATCGAGGTGTTTTGAGTAGATTGCGCGCGGGGTGGAGTCGCGCTTCTTTGCGATTGCGGCGGCGCGGCCGACCACCTCGCCCATCATGCCGCAGGTGCCCATGACCCGCGTGGTGCCGAGGGCCTCGTGGGTCACGCTGATGTCGCGGCCGGCCATGAACAGGTTCTCGACGTTCCGCGAGTAGAGGCAGCGGTAGGGGAGCAGGTAGGGGCCTTTGAAGTGGGTGAACTTGGCCACGGAGATGAACTCGTCGCCCTGGAAATACTTGCCCAGGGCGGGCTCGGGCACGTGGAGGTCAATTGACCAGGTGCAGGGGACGCAGCCGTCGGGGAACTCCTTGTTGCCCAGCACGTCGTCCTTCGTGAGGATGACGTCGCCGAGGAGGCGGCGCGATTCGCGCTTGCCGATGATGTAGGCGGCCCACTCCAGCTTGTGGTTCGGGTGGAGGCCCTTGGCGTTCTTCAGGCAGTCCCACGCGCCGTACATTCCCAGGAAATTGTTGTCGCGTGCGCGTTCGACCTCTCGGAGCGGGTCGCGGTCGAAGCCGCTCTCCCAGAACCAGTGGCCGAGCTGGTCGAGCTTGGCGGGGAAGGGTTTGCCGCTGAGGTCGTGCGCCCAGGGGCAACTGGGAAAGGGCGAGGGCTTGCCAGCGTCCACCACCCGCCACATGTTCGAGCCGCCCATGTGTCCCTTCTCGGTCACCTCGAAGTCGGCCCCCGCGAGTGCGCCGATGGTGCCGTCGCCCGTGCAATCGGCGAAGAGGCGGCCGGCGAAGCGCAACTCGCCGCCAGTGGCGGTGTTGGTGGCCACGATGGCCTTGATGCGTCCCACGTCCCGCGTGCCGCGTGCCGCGTCCCCCGTCCCCTCCGTTTCCACCTTGGTGGCATGGTGGTTGAGGAAGAGAGAGAGGGACTTCTCGGCCTTGACGACGGCGAGCTTCGTGTCGTCGCCGAGGGCCTCTTTGATGTCGGGGCAGTGGCGCGGCGGCTTGGGGTTCAGCTCGCGGACGATCTCGCCGAGGCGTGGGTAGGGGCCGAGATTCGTCCGCCCCTGAATCCAAACTCTGACCTCCGAGCTGGAGTTGCCGCCGAGGACCGGGCGGTCCTGGATGAGGGCCACGCTGAGGCCGAGTCGCGCGGCGGCGACCGCCGCACACGTGCCCGCCACGCCGCCGCCGACGACCACGAGGTCGAACTGCCCGGCCTCGGCCGGCTTGTCGGGCAGCCCGAGGGCCTTGCGCCGGAACGCCGCCAGCTCCTTCGGCTCGTTCGGCGGAGTCAGCCCGGCCTCGGTGGTGAACAAGATCGCGTCGCACCGTCCCTCGAAGCCTGTCAGATCGTGCAGAGCAACGGTGGCCTCTTTCTTCGAGACGCTTACGGAGCCGCCGTCGTGCCATGCCCATTCGGCGCCCTCCGTCCCGAACGTCTTCCCCAACTGTTTGCCGTCCAGGAGCACCTTGAAGCGTCCCGGCGCGCCCGTGCGGCCGAACTTCGCCACCCAATCAACCGTTCGGACGAACACGCGGTATTCGCCCGTCGCGGGGAAGGCCACCGTTGTCTTCGCGTCGGCCACCGGCTCGCCCAGGCCATGTGCCAGCAGATACGGCGAGCCCATCTCGGGGATGAACTGCTGGTCGAGCACCCAGCCGCCGGGATCGGAGAAGCTCTCGGCTTCGATGAGCACCGTGTCGGCCTGCGCCGCGGCAAACGTCAACAGCAGGACGGAAAGCAATCTCATCATAGCAAGGTCTCCGTTCTTATCATTTTACCCGTAATGATTTTACCTGAGAGTCTTTGTCTTCCCTTGCACGGGTCATGCGAAGTGCCGGCTCTTGCGGCGCGCATGCGCCCCTTCCCCCCGCCGAGTCTACCAGTCGGGCCAGGCAGAGGCAAGCCGTGTTCCAGCGGGATGAAACCAGATGGCGCCTCGTCTCACCAAGCAGGCGAGCGGAGGGGAACAAGTGAAGAAGAGGATTCGACACCCCCATACCGCTTGACAATGCACCGCCGGGTGTGTAAATTGAATATCGGATATTCAAATGTCCGCACGGAGACTGGCCCATGCTGGAGCGAACCCTGGCTCGGAAGCTCAAGGAGGCCGCATCGGCGTTTCCCGTGGTCACTGTCACCGGGCCGCGGCAGTCCGGCAAGACCACGCTGGTGAGAGCCGTGTTTCCCAGCCACCACTATGTCTCCCTGGAACTCCCGGACCAGCGCCAGTTCGCTGCCGAGGACCCGCGCGGCTTCCTCAGCCAGTTCGACAGGCCCGTCATCCTGGACGAGGTTCAGCGGGCCCCCGACCTGTTGTCGTACATCCAGGTTCTCGTGGACGAGCACAGGGACTGGGCTGGGCGATTCATCCTGACGGGCTCGCAGAACTTCCAGCTCCTCCAGGGCCTCTCGCAGTCCTTGGCCGGCCGGTGCGCGGTGCTGCACCTGCTGCCCTTCTCGCTGGCCGAGCTGGCCGGCCGCAGGCCGCTGCCGCTCGACGCGCTGGGAACGGCCCTCCCGCGGAACCCCAAGCCGCCCGAGGCGGGCCTGATGGAGACCTTGTTCGCGGGCTTCTACCCGCGCATTCACGACAGAAAGATCCCCCCGCGGGACTGGCTGGCAGCCTACTACCAGACCTACATCGAGCGCGACGTGCGCAGCGTCCTCAACGTGGGCGACCTGGAGACCTTCGGCAGGTTCGTGCGGCTCTGCGCGGGCCGCGCCGGGCAGCTCCTCAACCTCTCCGGCCTGGCATCCGACTGCGGCGTCTCGCACGTCACCGCCAAGCGATGGCTCTCCGTCCTCGAGGCCAGCTTCATCGTCACACTCCTGCGGCCCCACCATCAGAACTTCGGCAAGCGGCTTGTCAAGAGCCCGAAGCTCTACTTCCTCGATACCGGGCTCCTGTGCTACCTGCTTCAGGTTCACGAGCCGCGCGAACTGTTCCATCGCGCCGAG
>VGYW01000643.1 GCA_016872875.1 Planctomycetota bacterium
ATGGCCGCATCGCCCTCGACATGCAACGCGACGCCCAGGCCGACGGCCGAACCCAGACCATCGGCCTTCTTCACCGCGCGAGGGCCTGTTGCATGTGGAACTGACTCTGTAATGATGCTACACTCTCTAAAATGATAAGAAAAGACAGAGCTGCCGGAGAACAACCCTGGGCCGGGAGAACACGGGCCTGCTTCGGCCCCTCCCGGCTTCGCTCTCCTCTCCCCTTCTTCTCTTATCATTTTACCCGTAATCATTTTACCTGTTCCTCTTCTCCCCTGATTAGGAGGACGCACTCGTGAAGAAGGTAGCTGTCATCGGCCTTGTGGTGTCGCTGGCCGCCGCGGCGCTCGCGGCGCAGCCCGCGGCGAAGACTATTCGGGTGCCCGCTGACTTCAAGACGATTCAGGAGGCGCTCGACGGCGCGAACGCGGGCGACACCGTGCTCGTGAGCGCCGGCACCTACCGCGAGCACATCCAGCTCAAGGAGGGCGTGTGCCTGAAGAGCGAGGGGGACGACTCGCCCGGCACCCAGGAGTTCTGCGGCCGCAAGCCGCTCAAGCGCGCCGAGCAGACGGTCATTGACGTGGCAGGCTCCACCAAGGCCGCAGTCGTCGCCGGCGCCGACGGCGCGACGATTGACGGCTTCACGATCACAGGCCTGGGCCACGTCAACCACCACTTGCCCAACCACGTCCACGCCATCGAGTGCCGCAACTGCTCGGCGACGATCATCAACAACATAATCCGCGACAACGGGAGCACGGGGATCGGCCAGCACGCCAAGAAGGGGGCCACCCTCGGCATCGTCGCCGCACCTTATGTCGCCCGCAACTTCGTCTTCCGAAACAAGGGGATCGGCATCGGGAACAACCACCGCTCCCAGACCGTCATCGTCGGCAACGTGGTCTTCGACAACCACGAGGCGGGGATCGGCGCGCGCAACGAGGCCGCCCCGCTCATCGAGGACAACATCGTCTGCCGCAACGGCTTCGGCTACAAGGACATGGACCCCGACGAGTGCAAGAAGTTCGACAAGGACCCGCGCAGCCTCTGGCCCGGCATCGGGGTGAAGGACGGCGCGAGAGCCGTCATCCGCAAGAACAAGGCATTCGACAACGCCATCTGCGGGATCAGCGTGGATAACGAGGCGTTCGCCCTCATCGAGGACAACGAGGTCTACGGCAACCAGTTCCCCGGCATCGGCCTGGGCGGGCACCACGCCGCGGAGGCGGTCATCCGCAACAACGTGGTCCGCGCCAACCGCGGCCCGGGCATCGGCGTCAACATCGGCTCGAGGGCCACCATCATCGGGAACACGGTTGAGAAGAACGGCGAGGGTATGCCGGGCATCGCGGTCGTCGAGGGCTCCACGGCCACGGTCGTGGGGAACACGATCAAGGCCGGCACGATGGCCGGCATCGCAGTCATCAAGGCCACGGCCACGCTCTCTGGCAACCAGATAGACGGCGCGGCGCGCGCCGGCATCCGCCTGGACGACGCCGTGGCCACCCTCGACGCGAACACGATCACCAACGCGGGGACCGTGGGCATGCTCCTCAACGGCTCCCGCGTCAGCGTCACACGCAACACTGTGTCATCGAGCACCCACCACGGCATCGCGCTGGTGGGCAAGGAGTGCCGGGCGAACGTCTCGGCCAACGTCTTCTCCGGCAACGGCAAGAAGGGCGGGGCCAACATCTTCGTAGCCAGCGACGCCGCCCTCCGCCTGGCCGAGAACGACTTCCAGGACCGCGCCCGCCTGGGGAACGTCTTCTACTCCAAGAGCGACTCCGCCCTCCCCGGCGGCAAGGACGACCCGACGGCGATGATGAACAAGTTCCGTCCCGACCCCGCCCTCCTGGGTCCCGGCCCGACCGAGAACTTCTTCAAGGCGGGCAAGGACGACCACGCCCACCCCGAGGGCGAGCACAAGCGCTGAGACGGACCGGGGGGCGCAAGCTGCGGCGCCGGCCCTCGGCGAGTGGGCAACGGCGCGCAGGTGGTAGAGCAATACACTTGCCGGCCGCCTCAAGGGCGGCCAGACTAGCCAGACTGTCGACGGGCCACAGATTGTGGTCTCGGGAAGCAAGCGCCCGCAATATGAAGAATCTCTCTCTGGCCTGTGTCCGGCCACGGAGTCTGCCCCTCAACCAGGGGCTCAGCGCGCAGAGAGATTCTTCGCTCCGCGCGCCGGGCGGCTGGCTCCGCTCAGAATGACATGCTACTGTAGCGTATCCCCTGTATTGACAAGTGGTTACCGCCTGTGGAGCCACCGAAACTAGCGTTGTCGTGTCAAGCGGAATCCAATACTCAATATCCAACTTTCAATACTCAATGTCCAGGTAGCACGATCGGGGCAGGGCTCTCTCTTTCACTTGGTCATTGAGGATCGGACTTTGCTTTCCTATCTCGTTGCGGGGGCGGGGGCCGGCTCGGCAGCGGGCGGCTGGGCGCTGGGGGCGGCGTAGTGCTCGCGGATGGACTTCATGACGGCGGTCTTGTGGAGGCCCCAGGCGCAGACGGGGACGTGTTTGACCTCGCCGTCGGCGGGGTCCCAGAAGGCGAAGCCGCTGGGGCAGCGCTCGAGGCGGTCGGTCTCGAGGGTGTAGCGGTCCTCGAAGGGGAGGACGATGATCTGGAGGATGCCGTTTACGTTTGTGTGGCGGGCGATGGAGGCTTCGCTCTTTCGGCCGAAGGCGAGGGCGAAGGGGAGGGCGAGGGCGTGCCAGAGCTTGCCGATGCCCTTGCCTCTAAGGACGCGGCTGAGGCGGCCGTGGCGGAGCATGACGCGGGTGACGGCGAGGATGGTTCGGAGCTTGAGGAGCCGCTGGCGGAAGGAGGGCTTTCCGCCGCTGGCGACGGTGAGGCCGAGCTTGAGGTCGCGGCGCGCGAGGCGCGCCTCGACCTTGACGAGGGCGCGGGCGAAGTCCTCGACCGGGCTTTTGAGGAAGTGGCCGAGCGGGCGGTAGCGCTCGCCGTCGGAGACGAGCATGTACATGCTCTCGCAGTTCGGGTGGGCGCCCGCGAATGGGAGGGGCCTGATGTTGAGGTACTTGACGAGGGTGGGCACCTCGCCGAGGAACATGGCGGGGAGGAAGGCCACGGGGTCGCCGGGGAAGGCGTCGGCGACGATCTGCTCGATGTCCTCGCCCGTGATGCGGTCGGGTTCGAGAGCGAAGCGCTCGCGGCTCCAGGTGTGTGCGAGTGGCATGAAGTAGATGGCGCGGATGACGTCGCGGCGGTCGTGGCAGAACTGGAAGAGGGAGGGGAGTTCGGTGTCGTTGTAGCCTTTTGCGGCGAGGCACATGAGAGTGACCTTTGCGCCGCCGATGGCGTGGATGTTGTCGAGGGCGCGCTGCTTGAGCTCGAGGGCCTTGTCGGAGTGGCGCAGGACGCGGTAGGTTTCGGGGTTGGCGCCGTCGTAGGCGATGAGGATGGTGGCCTTCGTTTCGATCAGGCGGCGGCAGTAGCCCATGTCGGCGAGCTTGAGGCCGTTGGTGACGACGCGGGTGGCGAGGCCGTAGGAGCGCGCCATGCGGATGATGTCGAAGAGGTCCTCGCGGACGGTTGGCTCGCCGCCGAAGAGCTGGATGGAGGGGGGCGGGTTCATCGCCCCGTAGTGCTTGAAGATCCTGTCGAAGTACTCGAGCGGCGGCTCGAAGAGGAAGCCCATGCTGGGGGTGTTGTTGATGCAGATGGGGCAGTTGAGGTTGCAGCGGTTCGTGACGTCCACGAAGACGATGTTGGGGCGCTTGTGCCGGCAGGAGAGGCAGTTGAGGTCGCAGCTCTTGTAGTCGTGGCCGGGGTCGAGGGCGCGCTTGCGGTCGTAGCGGGCGGCGTCGCCCGAGATGAGGGTCTCGGAGGTGCCGCAGGCGCGGCAGTTCTTGACGAGGTAGACCTTTCCGCCGCGC
>VGYW01000644.1 GCA_016872875.1 Planctomycetota bacterium
CGCCGCCTGCCACGAGGAGCCGCGCCGCGTCGAGGTGGCGATTGCGGAGCGCCCAGAAGAGCGGGGTGCACCCGGCGGGGTCCTTCGCATTGGCGAGGCCGGGGTCGGCCTTGAGCAGTTCCCTGACCCGTTCGAGCTGGCCGAGGCCGGCCGCGGCGAAGACCCCTGCCTGGGCGCCGCGGTCCAGGAGCAGCTTCCCGGTCTCCACGCGCCCGCACGCCGCGGCCCAGTCGAGTGGCGTGAGGCCCGTATCGTCTTTGGCGTTGGCCTGCGCGCCCTTTGCGAGGAGGAGTTCGGCAACCTCCGTCTTGCCCAGGCGAGCCGCCACGTGCAGGGCGGTCCAGCCATAGTCACGCTTCTCAGGCGGGTCTCGGAAGCCGGCTTCCGACTGGTAGTTGTAGTAGCCCTTGGCCTGGATGTCCGCGCCTCTGGCCAGCAGTTGCTCCACAGCATCCCTGAGTCCGGCCCCGGCGGCCCAATGGAGCGGGGTCGTGCCCTGGGCGTCCTTGGCGTTCACCTGTGCTCCGCCGTCCAGCAGCAAGGCCAGGCTTTCCGCGCGCTTCACCTCGCCGGTGGCGGCGAGGTGCAGCGGGGTCCAGTCGTGCACCATCTTGGCGTTGGGGTCCGCCCCCTTCTTCAACAGGAGTGCCACGACCTCGGGGTGCTTCCCGACGGCATGGTGCAAGGGGGTCTTGTTGCCCTCCCCCTTCGCGTCCACCTCGGCTCCCTTGGCGAGCAGCAGCGCGGCCACGTCCTTCTGGCCCGCCTCGGCCGCCCAATGGAGCGGACGCTGGCCGTGACGGTCGGCGGCATTGACCGAGGCGCCGCTGGCGGCCAGCAGCTCGGCCATCTCCGCTCGGCCCGCCTTTGCTGCCCAATGGAGCGGCGTTGAGCCGTGGCTGTCTCCTGCGTTGACGGCGCCGCCCTTGGCAAGGAGGAGTCCTGCAACGTCCCTGTGGCCCAGCTCCGCTGCCCAGTGGAGGGGCGTCTTGCGGAATCTGTCGAGAGCATTCGGGTTGGCGCCCTTGGCCAGGAGGAGTTCCACCGCCGCTCTCGCGCCGAACCGCGCCGCCACGAGCAGCGGGGTCTGCTCGTGCGGCCCCGCGGCATTGAGCGAAGCGGGCTGTGCCTGGAGGATGGCGGTGAGGCGCTCGGCCTGGCCGAGCGCCGCCGCGGTGAACGCGTCGCTCTCAGCTCCGTGGGCCAGAAGCTGCTCCACAATCTCCCTGTTGGCGCCGTCGAGTGCGAAGTCGAGCGCCGTGTAGCCGCGGTCGGTCTTCGGGCTCAGCTTGGGCTTCTTCGCCAGCAGGAGTTTCACGACGCCGGCATGGCCCTTGTAGGCCGCCTCGTGGAGGGCGGTCCACTGGTCGTGCCCGATGGCATCAACGTCGGCGCCATGGCCCAGGAGGAGTTCCACGATCTCCATCTTCCCCGCGTTGGCGGCGAGGCCCAGGGGGATGTAGCCGGGCTTGCTCTTGACATTCGCCTCAGCGCCCTTCTTCAGCAGGATTCTGGCCACGTCCGCGCTGCCCTTCTTCACGGCCCCGAACAGCGGGGTTTCACCATACCTGCCCTTGGCATTGGCGTCGGCGCCCTTGTCCAGGAGAAACTCCACCATCTCCTTGATGCCATTCGATGCCGCGACGTGCAGCGGCGTGGTGCCGGAGCTGTCCTTCGCGTTGGCGAGCGTTGGGTCGGCTGCGATCAGCGCGCGCGCCTTGCCCAGGTCTCCCTGGCTGATTGCCTCCTGCACCTCGTTGGAGATTGCGGGCTCCGCGGCGCTGCAAGCCGCCACTGCTGCGCCGAGCACCACCAACCAGTTGCTTCGCTTCATCACCGTTGGGCCTCCTCTCGCGTGGGCGTCCCACGCCGTTCCGTACCCCCGACTTCGCGCCATTGTATGCCCTCTGCGTCTCCGGCGCAATCCAGCCGTTTGACAAAGCGTGACCTGACTGGCAACATGGGGGACGGCTTGGGCGGGGAAGGAGTGGAATGTGGGGCGTATCACCAGGCAGATCGCGATTGGCGTGTTGTCCTGTGGCGCAGCCGCTTGGGCTCTCACCATCGAGGCCGAGAAGGCGGGCGTGAGGACCGAGGGCGGGCCGATGGCCGGCGGCTGGAACCTGTGGACCAACGGCACGGTGGGCGAACGCCTCCGTTTCGAGCGGGCCGGCGCCTACGAGATCATCGTCCGAGCCCACGGCAGCCCCGCAAGGGGCGAGTGGCCGAGGATGGCACTCGTCCTCGACGGCGAGGCGAAGCAGGCCGTGACGGTGGACACGCGGGAGTTCGCCGACTACGCCTTCAAGCTGGACGTGCCCGCCGGCCTCCACACCCTCGGCGTCGCCTTCACCAACGATGCCGTCGAGGGCAAGGAGGACAGGAATCTGTATCTCGACAGGATCGAGATTCGCCCCATCGCGGGCGCCCCCGAGCCCGTGCCCGCCGACCCCAAGGAGCTTGCCGTGGAAGCACAGAAGACCGAGGATGCGGTGCTGGAGCAGGCGCGGAAGGACATCGAGGCGAATCGCAAGGGCGATGCCGTCGTGCGCGTCACGGACGCGGCGGGCAAGCCCGTGGCGGGCGCTGCCGTGGCCATCGTGCAGTCGAGTCACGATTTCCTTTTCGGCTGCAACATCTACATGTTCGACCGCTACAAGGAGGCCGAGCGGAACGACGCCTACAAGCGGCGATTCCGCGAGCTGTTCAACTACGCCACCGTCGGCTTCTACTGGCGCTGGTACGAGCCCGAGCGCGGCAAGCCCAACTACGCGTACACCGACACCGTGGTCGCCTGGTGCCTCGACAACGGCATCCAGATGAAGGGCCACCCCCTCCTCTGGGGCCACGAGGCAGGCGTCCCGCCCTGGTCGAAAGGCCAGCCATCCGCCGACGTCCAGAAGGAGCGGGTCACAGAGATCGTGAAACGCTTCAGCGGGAAGATCGCCTTCTGGGAGGTCGTCAATGAGCCCTCCCACTGCCGCGGCGTGAAGATTGACGAGTCGTACCGCTGGGCGCGCGAGGCCGACCCCAAAGCCTACCTCATCGTCAACGACTACTACGTCCTGGCCGACGGCCAGCCCGGCTTCCTCAAGCTCCTCCAGGATGCGCTCAAGAGCGGCGTGCCCTTCGACGGCATCGGCATCCAGGCCCACGAGCCGCGCACGATGCGCTTCCCCCTCGACCAGGTCAAGCGCATCCTCGACCGCTACGCCACGCTCGGCAAAGAGCTCCACATCACCGAATACTGCCCCTGCTCGGGCGGGCAGCCCATCACCGGCTCGCACATCGTGGGCAAGTGGGACGAGGCGGCCCAGGCCGACTACGCGGCGAAGTTCTACACCCTCTGCTTCGCCCATCCCGCGATGCGGGGCATCACGTGGTGGGACCTCTGCGACGAAGGCTCCTGGCTCCCCGGCGGCGGCCTGCTCCGCAAGGACATGACGCCCAAACCCGCCTACGACGCCCTGAAGAAGCTCATCCACGAAACCTGGCACACCCGCATCGAGGGGAAGACCGATGCCGAAGGCCGCCTCACCTTCCGCGGCTTCTTCGGGAGCTATGCCGTGTCCGCGGCGGGCGTAAAGACAGGGTTCCACCTGGCCAAAGGGGATAAGGCCGAGCTTACAGTGAAGCTGCCATGAAGGCGAAGCCGCGTCCCCCCTCGTTCCCACGCTCTGCGTGGGAACGCGCGCCCTGGGACGCTCCGCGTCCCGTCAGCGCAACGCAGAGCGTCGAAGCCCATGCGCTCCCACGCGGAGCGTGGGAGCGAGTCGTGAGGAGAAGCCGCGTTCCCCCCTCGTTCCCACGCTCTGCGTGGGAACGCGCGCCCTGGGACGCTCCGCGTCCCACCGGCGCGACGCAGAGCGTCGAAGCCCATGCGCTCCCACGCGGAGCGTGGGAGCGAGT
>VGYW01000645.1 GCA_016872875.1 Planctomycetota bacterium
ATCGCCGAGATCAACGCCCGTGCACCCAGGACTTCCGGGCCTGCCGGCTACCCCATCTGCTTCACTTTGGTCACTCGATCGTAGGCGAAATTGTGGTGTCAGCGCACCCAGATGATCTGAGTTCTGCAAATGAAGATGTGACCCCAAGGCCCTGTCCCTTCTCTTTCGGTTCTCCCTTCTGAGTCGGTGATTGTGGCGTGGATATCGGCCGTGACACACAGGCACCCATGTTGTAGCTACCCACAAGAAATCTGGAAGGGCCTCCGTTCAAGGGTCTCGCAGGACAACCCTAAAGCCGCCGATGCCCGAGCACGCCTTCAGGTAAGGCAAGTAACAGAACCGGGCAGCTGAGCGGCAATGATACGGCGCGCTGTCCCAGCAGCCGCCCCGCAGCACGCGATAGTGCTTGTCTCCGCCTTCAAGCCACGGGGATCCATCACATGGCGCCCCATCGTAACTGTCGTGCCACACGTCCTCGCACCATTCGCCCACATTCCCCTGCATGTCAAACAGGCCCCATGGGTTGGGCTGTTTCTGACCTACCTCTCGGACGCGCCCGAGGTGAGACCACGTCCATTCGTAGCGCCCAAGTGCGCCCGCGCTATTGCCAAAGTAGAATCTGGTGGTTGTGCCTGCGCGGCAG
The DNA here is from genome assembly GCA_016872875.1 of Planctomycetota bacterium. Next base: position 644 of record VGYW01000645.1, read on the forward strand.
GCATACTCCCATTCGGCCTCGCTGGGAAAGGCGAATCGCCGCCCCGTCCTCTCGTTGAGCTTCTTAAGGAACTCCTGGCAGTCATACCAGCTCGCCTGCACCGCTTTCTTCGGTCCCCGGAAGTCGCTCGGGTTGGACCGCATCACTGCTTCCCACTGCTCCTGTGTCACCTCGTACTTGCCGATGTAGAACCCCTTGAGTATTGTTACTCTGTGGGCGGGAATCTCGTTCGAGACGTAGTAGTCCTTGACCTCCCCCCATTTCCGGCGCACCGCCAGAACCTCCTCCTCGGTGCTGCCCATAGTGAAGGTGCCAGGGGGAATGTAGACGAGGACCATCGTCACCCCGCCCCCGAGCTCAAGGGTGAATGACTTGCCTTCAATGCCCGCTGGTTGATTCGCACCGTAGTCTCTCGTTGACGCGATCGTCGCGCACCCCAGGACAACCGGAGCCCAGATTGCCGCGAGAGCCTGGGTCAGTCGGACTCGCCAAAGGCCCATTCGGCACAGCTGCCTAGTCATGTGAGGGGTCCTTGGGGTCACATCTTCATTTGTCATTTGGCCCGGTTCCCTGGCAGTTCCTGGAGCCGCCCCTCGGCGCGCTTGCGGGCGTTGGCAATGGCCGTGAGGCCACCCAACTCCGCTGGCGAGATGCCCATGCGTCCGGCCTCCGCCTCTGCCAACCCGCCCACAGACGCCATGTTCGGGTGTCAGGCCTCCAATCCTTGAGTTATTCAGCGACCGCGGTCCCTGCCATTCTGCGGAGGGGGTCCGCCAGGCAGATGATCGGGGCAACGCGGGGCACCTTTCAGAGCGGCCTGGTGCGCGAGCGCGGCGAGACCAAGCCCGTGGCGCCGGATGCCCATGCTTCAATGCGGCCTATGGCCGCAACCAAAGGGGATGATTGGATGTGTGGATGAATGGATGATTGTGTGGCACCCATCCACCCATCCATTCATCCATTCATCCCCCAACATGCGCGCAAAGCGCGCATAGGTGACGACGGCACAATCTGATCATACACCGAGATCGCGGAGAGTCAAGTGGCGGAAAACGAATGTCCCGGGGCGGCGTGGCGGCACGCGGCAGGCGGAACACGGTCGGACGAGCCGACCGTGGCACTGCCGCCCGTCCCTACGCCGAAGTCCTGGCCGGCCATATTGGATGACGCCCCCGGGGCGGCGGCGCGGTTGATCCAGAATGGCGGGAAGGACGAGGACGAGGACGAGGGACGAGGACGATTGAAGATGACTTGACGGGGGACTGGCCGGGCGCTAGGATGCTCGGCAGAAGGGCGGTTCACCAACCTGGCACGAAAGGAGAACGGGATGGCGGACATCCAGATCGGCCTGAACACGGAGGCGTTCCGGCACGCCGACAAGTCGCTCGAATACTGCCTCGACGCGACGGCGCGGATGGGCTACAAGTACGTGGAACTCAACGTGCAGACCGGGCGCGACCTGTTCTCGGAGGCGCTCTACTCGGCCTCGGTGAGCATGGAGCGCGACCCCCTTGAGATCAAGGCGATGCTGGACGCGCGCGGGCTGAAGGTGAGCGGCCTGAGCTGCCACGCGCCCATGGCCCAGCCAGAGGTCAGCGTCCCATTCCACACCCAGGCCATCGTCTTCGCCCACGCCCTGGGCGCGCGCTGCATCAACACCGACGAGGGGGTGGTGCCCGCCTGGATGAGCCAGGACGAGGCGTTCGCCATCATCCGCTACAGCCTCAAGCGCATCCTCCCCGTCGCCGAGCGCCACAAGGTCCACGTCGCCCTCGAACAGCACCAGAAGTTCACCGTCCAGCTCCCCCTCTACCTGAGGATTCTCGACCTCGTGCCCTCGCCCTGCATGAGCTGCAACCCGGACACGGGGAACATCTTCATGTCGGGCGGCGACCCCTACACGACCCTCGAGGCGATTGCGAAGCGGGTCGTCCACGTCCACGCCAAGGACGTGAAGGTGTCGAAGGAGGTCGGCAAGGTCACGGGCGTGCCGAGCGGCTGCGCGTGCGGGGACGGCGAGATAGACTGGCCGCGGGTGGTGGCCATTCTTCGCAAGGCCGGCTTCAAGGGCGTGCTGGCCGTCGAGTGCGGCACCGAGGAGCAGGCCGTCCGCTCCCTCGCCCACCTCAAGAAGGTCCTGCGGGCGAAGTGATTCGCGGCGAGGGCCAGTTCGATCATGTTCGCATTCGTGGTTCCCTTGACCACAGGGCCACCGTGGGGTATCATTGCCGTTGGGGATCGGCCATTGCTCACGCCCGTACGAAAGGCAGGTTGGAAATCATGAGGGTGTTCCTGAGCTATGCAGACAAGGATAGCGACGTGGCGGCGAAGATCGCCGCGCGCCTTACAGCCGAAGGCTTCAAGGTCTGGTGGAACATCGAGGTCTTCCCCAGCGACAACTGGGCTCTGGAGACAGGGAAGGCCCTCGAACAGGCTAACGCCATGGTGGTGCTCCTCTCTCCTGATGCCTGGGCGTTGGAACGAGTTCACCGTGACATCCAGTACGCGCTGACCCGGAAGAGGTTCTACAAACGGCTGATCCCCGTGTTGGTCCGGCCGACGAAGGGGATGCCCTCGATCCTGCGCTCGCTGTCACCGCCGAACTGGCATGAGAGTCCGGAACAAGCCCTCGACGAGATCATCAGTGCCCTGCGCGCGCCGGCGCGGCTGCCCACGATGCGCGAGCTCGGGCTGGCACCGTTGCGTCGGCGTCCCCGTAAGCTCGCGGGGGTAACGAGCTGATGGCCGCCGGCATGCCGCCCTGCCCACGCGAGGCATTCATCTCTCACTCGGGCGAGGACCGCGCCTTCGTCAGGCGCCTGGCGCGCTGTCTTCGCTCGTGCGGCATCCCGGCATGGTACAGCGAGGCACATCTTGTCGGGGGACAGCTTTGGTACGAAGAAATCGGCAATGCCCTGGCTCGGTGCGACTGGTTCTTCCTAGTCATCTCTCCGGCCGCAATGAGTTCCAAGTGGGTCAGGCGTGAGTTGGCCTACGCGCTCGAAGTTGACAGATACACAGACCGCATCGTCCCCATACTTCACAAGTCTTGCGACTTCTTGGCCGTCTCGTGGGGGCTGGCAGGTTACCAGCGGGTGGACTTCACAAAAGGCTTGAGAGCGTCCCAAGTTCTTGAGCTTGTCCCAGTGGCGATCGCTCCGAACGAGCGCCAAGCGCGAGGCTGGGCTGGGGGACCAGTCCCCCAGACCCCCTGGGATTTTTCGCATTTCGGCCACCGGC
>VGYW01000646.1 GCA_016872875.1 Planctomycetota bacterium
CGCCGGAACGTGGCGCACACACAGCCCAGTCCCGAAGGGACGGCAGAAGCCCACAGGAGCCGGCCCTGCGCACGTATCTGCCGTCCCTTCGGGACTTGTCTGCTTCTGGCGCACGAGTCCGGCGGCTAACCCGCATTTCTCACCAGCGGCTGGTGAGAAATGCGGGAACCACCAAACCACAAGCACCAAGCGCCAAACAAGCCCCAAACTCCAATCCTCAATGGTCCAAGCGGAGACTACGTGGTGTTGCCCGCGACCCTGGGGGCTTGCTTTGGTCATTGAGCATTCCGGGCTTGGAGATTGTTTGGTGCTTGGCGTTTGGCTCTTGGGATTTCCCGCATTTCGTGAGAAATGCGGGCTAAAGCCGCCGGCTACCCACTGTGCTCCCGTTGGGAGCAAGAGACCGAACACCCGCGATCTTGTCCCCCTATTTGTGGGGCGGTGTACTTAGCGGGAGCCGACCCGCCTGAGATTCGGGGAAGGCCGCCGCTGCTAGAGGGGACAAAGACGCACCCACACGTAGCGCCGCCGCCTCGGCGGCAAGGGATGCCAGCGGGACGCTGGCGCTACAAGCGAAGCCGCTCCCTCATTGTCCCCTATGTTCTGGGGCGTTGTACTCAGTCACGGGTGGCGAGCGCGCAGGGGGATCCGTTTGGAGTGCCTGCTCTGGCCTGCTTGGCTCCCCTCGCTACCCTCGCGTTCCGCGTGGAACGGCGCGGGGGTGGTGCCCTCGCGCCCCCAGGCCCGTGCCGGCCTCTCACTGACCCGCTAGTGACCGGTCACTCAACCACGGCGTGGGTGCCTGACCGGGCAGCGACGGGTCATGGGAAGGCGGGTGACCGGGCTGTGGCATTTCACTGCGCTGTCATTTTCAACTCAAGAATCGCGCGGTGTGCGCGACTTAATCATGAGGGGGAGCCTATCGAAAGGGTGTGTCGTGAACGATGCCTCTGAGGAGTTCCTGACAGCCGAGGAGGCGGCCGCGCGCCTCAACGTCACCAGGTCGTACCTCTACCGCCTCATCAAGCGCGGAGTGCTGCCGGAGGCGGTGGGGATACGGAATGGTCGGGAGGTCAAGCTTATCCCGGCCAGCGCGCTGGGCCGCCTCAATGCACACGAGGGGCTGTTGGTTCGGGATGTGGTGGATGGGGAGGTGGCTCCCGAGACTGACCGCGAAGTGTCCTTGGCGGGTGAGGATGACCGGTCAGCGGCCGGTCAGTCGCCGGATAGGGGAGGGGGGTATGTCCGCCTCCTGGAGGAGCTTCGCGCCCAGGTCGAGGGGTTGCGGGAGCAGCTCGCGCGAGAGCGCAGGGCAAGGGAGGAACTCGAGGCGCAACTCGCCGCGAGAGCGACGCCGGCCCCCGCGACCGATGTGGCCGCCGTAATCAGCCGGGCCAACGAGGTCACGGCACTCGTCAAGGCGAGCGAGATCAAGCAGAACCGCATCCTCGAGGAGCTGATAGCCGAGCGGCGATGGGGCAGGGCGAGGAGGATTGCCTACGCAGCTTACCTGGTGCTCGCCGCGGCGGCCAGCATCGCGGCCCTGATCTTCATCCTCGAGCTCGCCGCGCAGCTCAAGGCCCTCGCTGCCCACTGAGCACAACGCCCCACAGTAAAGGAGACAAAGAGCGCGCTCCCGAGTAGCGCCGCCGCCTCGGCGGCAAGGAATGCCAGCGGGACGCTGGCGCTACAGGCTGAGCCTAGTCCCCTTCTCCCTTGCGCATCGGGCCGCTGAAGGCCCGGGGACATGCTCTCCGGGCCTTCCTTTTGGGCCTGGCGCGTCCGGGCACCGGAACGGAGGACCGGTCAATCCTCCTCCGAAGCCTGACCCGAATCTCTCACCAGCCCGCGCCGCCGCCTCGGCGCGGACGCTGACCCTCCCCGCCCGCAGCGCCCGAAGAGGAGGGTGGGGGAGGGCGCTACGCGCTCGGCGGCTCCCTCGGCCAGGGCGGCATGGCGATGTAGGCGGGGCGTCCCTGCCTACAACAACAATTCGGGCACGCGCGACGCGGCACGCGTCAGGAATCCACTCCGCAGCTCGTCGCCGACCTGACGCCTTCACGACGCGCATAAGCGACCTCAGCCCCAAGTTCATCAAGAAGGGCATGGAGGCGATCCGAGGCAGCAAGCAGTCGGCAGGAGGCAGTGAAGAAAAGAAAGCCGGCGCGATACGGTGAAAGATGGACGGGGTGGACACGGTTGACATTGCGGACGATGCCGAGGGAAGACGGACGCACACGGCCCGACACGGACAGGGGCGCGGCCGAGGGGGGAAGGGGGGCGTCCGTGTGTGTCCGTGTCGGTCCGTGTGGTTCCTGCGGGGCTGTGGCGCGGGGCCAGTTGAATATAACGGTGCGAGTTGGGGGCCACGGGGCGCGCCGTAAGCCGAGTAGCGCGGGGAGGGGAGGGGGCATTGAGTGTCATATAACAATGATTCTATGACACTGCGCCAACTCCGATGTGCCCTCCGCAACGGCCCCCGTTCAGGGCACCCTCTCCTGGGCACTCGGCGCCCCGGGCACGCTCACCCTAACCCTCTCCCCGAGGGACAGGGGGAAGGCCCTCCCGGTGCTGAACAGGCACGGCCTGAAGGCCGCACTACGAACAGCCGCCAAGGTGTCGGGGTGAGAAAGGGCGGTCAACGCCACTTGAGGGGGCGGCAGTCCTCCCAGGCGTTCAGACGCATCTGTGCGCCGGTGGTCATGTGGGTGAGGTAGATGGCGCGCCGATCGGCGGTGATGCCGGCGCGCCAGGGGACGTCGCCGATGACGGCCTCGCGGATGGCTCCGCGCCGGATGGAGGCAACGAGCCGGTCGAACTCGTCAGTGGCAGCCTCAGTGCCGCCCCGTGCCCAGCCATCCTCGAGCGCGCGGCGCAGGTAGCCGGGCTTGTTGCGAAGGCGATTGCTCCTGGCGCGGCGCTCGACGAGGTCGACCTTCTCGCGGATGTAGTCGGGCGGGTACTTCGCGGCAATGTGCTGGGCGGCCGTCTCGTCGAAGTATCTTCGGAGCAGCTCGATGGCAGCAGCAGCAATGCTCTCGTCTTGCCGTAGCGTGAGATTGAGGTTGATGGTCGGCTGCTGCTGAAGTGGCTCTTGTTGAGCAGACTCTTGTTCTGGCCTACTGGGTGGGCAAGGGGAGGGGTGGCGGGTGGACAAGGGGGTGGTCTGGCGGGTAGACAAGCCCTTGTCTAATGGGTGGACAAGGGTCGAACCCGCGTATCCGAACGCGAATTCGTAGATGTTCTGGCGGTTGCCCTGGCCCTGGCGATTGCTCCTGCCCGAGCGGCGGCGGATGAGGCCGTGGGCCTCGAGGTCGCCCAACCCGTCGAGCACCCCCTGCCTGCTGAGGCCGGTGAGCTTGGCCAGACGCGGCAGCGAGGGGTAGACGGGCTTGAACGAGCCGTCGGTGTGGATGCCGAGCATGGGGTAGACGGCTTTTGCGGCCTTGGAGAGTCTGGCCCAGGTGCCGCTGGTGCCGAGCTCGCACATGAACTTGAAGAACCAGTCGTGTTCGGGCATCGTGGGCGCGTGCTCCGGTAGTGCGCCCTGAGTATAGCAGCCCCTTGTGGTTTGTGCAAGGGGCCATTACAGCATGTTGTGGATTCTAGCGGCCAGAGGCGGGAGAGTCAAGCGGATTTTTTGCAGACACGCCTTGAGCTACTGCACTCGGCTGTCTATAGCCCTGCAAGGGCGGGATGGGATAGCCCAGGGCGAAGCCCTGATCTTTGCCCACATCTTCTGGGGGCTGGGGTTTAGCCCGCATTTCTCACGAAATGCGGGAAATCCCAAGAGCCAAACGCCAAGCACCAAACAATCTCCAAGCCCGGAATGCTCAATGACCAAAGCAAGCCCCCAGGGTCGCGGGCAACACCACGTAGTCT
>VGYW01000647.1 GCA_016872875.1 Planctomycetota bacterium
GGTCGCTTCAGGCGACTCCGGGTTGAACTGGCGCGCCCAACACCGTTCGCCGCGGCCGACGAACAGCCCAATCACCGGAACGTCCTCGATGAACCATTCGCCGCTCGCCGCGGGCTTCTTGTGGAGCCCGCTGTGTCCCAGGTTGCGGATGACCACCGCCTTACCGGACCTGTTTTCGAACATGTACGCGCCGCGCGGACCCTTCCAGCCGCCGAGGAGGAAGAACCGCTCCACCACGATGGCCGGGCCTGCAATGTCCTCGAAGGTGAACACCGCCTGCTCGCCGCTGTGCATTCGGCCGGTCGGGTCCTCGATGTCGATGATGTTCGACATCCCGAGGATGCGGTTGACGCTCCCGTGGACGCGGATGGGGCGGGTGAGCTTCGGGTAGTCGTAGGTGCTGGTGCGGCGGGGGAAGTAGAGCGTCGTCTTTCCTTCCTTCGCCGCCCGGTCAATGGCCCCCTGCAACGCCTCGCTGAGGTCCTCGCCGCGTTTCGACCAGTTCACCCTCGCCCACCTGGAGAGGTCGGTCTCCCACGGCACCTCGGGCGTCTCCTTGATGGGGAGTCGAAGGCTCTTCGGTTCGCCTCCGAAGAGCGCGTGCGCCTTCCCTTCGTGCCACTCGTCGAGCGCGGCCGCGTCGTGCAGCTTCCCCGCGGCATCTTTGAGGATGTGGCCGTAACCGTTCTGTCTGATGTCGCGGAGGAACAGATTCGGACTCTCGGTTACGATGGCCGTGTTGTCCTGGCTGCCCCCGGACAGGTCAGCCTCGATCAGCGTCAGGTGGGCGTGGCGGCCGACTTGAAGGGCAGGCACGCGGTTGACGCTCTTCACGCCGCGCATCGTCATGCGAGCGAACGGGCTGAGGAAGCCCACGGCCCGCTGGTTCCGCAGCGTAAGGTGCTCGAAGACCAAGGAGAAGGTGTCGCCGGTTTCCACGCCACGGTCGAAGCCATCCACCGCGACGTGCCGGATGAGGCAGGGGCCGATCTGGCCCTGCGTGAGGTCGAGCCCGAGCTTGCCGGCGCCCTTCGGGTCGCTGCTGCGGACCGTAACGTGGTCGATCGCCCCCGAGTTGTTGGACATGAAGCGCAGGCCAACCGCCCCGGGATTGCCGCTGCCGACATCCACGGTGAGGTTGCGAACGTAGCTGTGCATCACGTCGCCCGTGCCCTGGCCCTCGTAGACAGAGAAGACGATCTTGGGCTTGCTCGGGTCGCCGAAGCCGGGACAATTGTCCTTGAGCCGGATGATGGTGCCCGCTTCGCTCTGGCCCTGGTAGGTGAGGAAGCGGTCGCGGCTGTGGGCCTTGCCGTTGAAGATGCCCACGCTGTCGCTCACCAGGTAGGTTCCGTTCGCGAAGTAGAGGGTGTCGGGGATGCCCCTCACCTTGCTAATGGCCGCCTGAATCGCAGCCGTGTCATCGCTCACGCCATCGCCTTTGGCCCCGTACTGGGTCTTCACATTGACCACGCCGGCGTCATCGGGAAAGACGATGTTCTCCCCTGCCGGCACCCTGGCCGCGAGGATTGCCAGCAGAATGGCAGCAGTACAGGCCGAGACAAGAGGGCGGTTTCTCATGGCTTGGGCTCCTTGGCCACTGGCGATTCGGGGATGGCCACGAAGGCGGCGACTTCCCAGACCGCATATGCCTGCCAGGTGAACGACGGCACCGCACATCAGCACGGCTGCCGTGAGGTGGAGGAAAAGCAACAGCTTGGCCATCGGCTCGAACGCGACCATAGTTCACCGGCCCTCTGTTCGTGACCTCCCGAAAGCAGACAGCGGGATTCTACGCCCCTAACGCGGGCTGGTCAAACAACATGCTCACCTCCTCGTGCGGGCGCGGCGCCGCGGTATGCTGGCAACGAGGCGTGCGATGGCTGCCAAGAGCAGGCTCGCAAAGGTGGCGACGGCGATGACGTGGTTGGTCGGCTGGTCGAAGCGGAAAGCAAGATAGAGGCCGACGAGGGTGCATAGGAGGGCAATGGACGCTGAGAGGATCGCCGCCACAACGAGCCGCCGGGTGACGAGGAGGGCGGCACTGGGCGGCACGACGAGGTAAGCGAAGACGAGCAGGGCGCCCCCGACCTTCGAGGCCGCGGAGACGACAATCCCCAGGATGTAGAAATAGGCAAGCTCCCACACGAACACGCGGATGCCAAGCACCCGTGCGGCCTCGCGGTCCGCAAAGGTGTAGACGATGGGCCGCCAGAAGAGGACCAGGGCGAGCAACGCGGGGAGGAGCGTGGCCAGGATGACGGCGAGGTCGCCGCGCTGGGTGAGGATCAGGTCGCCGTAGAGGACCGACTTGACCTCTGTGAGGCCAAAGCCGCTCTTGGCGACGATGAGGATGCTCCCACCGGCGGCCAGGACGAAGATCGCGCCGAGCACGGCGTCGCGCGGAATCCGCTGGGTCTCGAACGGGGCCGCGAGCACGGTGACGGTGGCCAGGGTGAGCGCTGCGGCGCCGAGGAACGGCGAGAGGCCGAGGACCATCGCGGCTGCGACCCCCGCCGCGGCCACCTGGGCGAGCGTGATGCCGATGAAGACGACCCGCTTGAGGATGACGAACACGCCGAGGCAGGCACAAACCGTAGCGATCACGGCGCCAGCGATGACGGCCTCGGGGAACATGGCCAACAGGTCGGCGAGGTCGCCGAACATCAGGAATCCCCCTCGCCATTTTCGATTGAAAACGCTACGGGGCGCAGGTCGCTGACGCAGGCCAGGCGGATGCGGCCGTGGTTGACGAGGCAGGCGTGCTCGGCCAGCGCCGCCACGTGGTCGAGGGCGTGGCAGGCGAGGAGCACCGTCTTGCCCTCCTCGCGGTTCAGGCGGGCGAGGTGGTGAAGGACTTCGATCTCGGACGGCTCGTCGAGTTCGGAGGTCGGCTCGTCCATGATGAAGACCTCGGCGCCGCTGAGGAAGGCGCGTGCGATGAGGGCCTTCTGCTTCGTGCCGCCGGAGAGCTCGCCATAGGTCTTCCGCCGGTGCGGGGTCAGTGCGAGCTGGTCGAAGATCGTGTCGAGAAGCTTCCGGTCAGCCGCGCTTGGCTTCCGCCACCAGCCCAGGCGCGGATAGAGGCCCATCAGGGCGATCTGCTCCGCGCTGAGGGGATAGAGGGGATCAACGGCCTTCTGCTGGGGCACGTAGCCCGGCGGAGCGTGGTCGAACGGCGTCTCGATGGTGCCGTCGAGCGGCCGCAGGAGCCCGAGGATGGCGCGGAGAAGGGTGGTCTTCCCCGCGCCGTTCGGCCCGACAAATGGAAGGAAGGCCCCACGCGGCACATCGAGGTCCACGCCCCGGAGCACCACCTCGCGGCCGTAGCCGATGGTGAGCCCCCGACAGCGGACGATGGTCTCCTGCTTGCTCACGGCGTATCCCCCTTGAGCGCGGCGCTGAGCTTGTCCACGATGCTCGTGATGAGGGCCAGATAGTCGCCCGCGCCCTCCTGACCGCCGACCGAGAGGGTGACGACGAGCACCTTGATGCCAGTCCGCTCGGCGACGAGGTTCGGGGCGCGGAGGTCGTAGAAGGGCTCGACGAGCAGTGCGCGGAGCTTCCCCGCCTGGACCTTGCTCATCACGTCGCGCAGGTGGGCTGGGCTGGGCGGCACGCCGGGCTTGGGCTCCAGCTCGGCGGCGACCTCCAGGGCGAAGCGGCGGGCGAAGTAGACCCAACTGCGGTGATAGGTAACGATCTTCGCGCCGCGGAAGGGTCGCATCTTGCCCGCCCAGCCGCCGACGGGGAGTTTGTGCTCGGCGAGCAGCGCATCGAGCTGGCCCCCACGCTGAGTGTCCCAGAGTTTGATGCCGCCGAGCTTGGCGACGGCCTCGGGGCCGAACATTGCCTCGTCGAGCCGCCGCTGAAA
>VGYW01000648.1 GCA_016872875.1 Planctomycetota bacterium
CGGGATTCTCGAAGATGTAGCCCGGCGGCGCCGTGAACGTCGCCGCCACGTACGGCGTCGTCGAGCCCCCAGTCCCGCTGTACTGCGCCATGAACTGAATGTAGTCCGTCTCGTTCACCCGCAGCGGCACCGTCCCCGTCAGCGTCAGACCCGTCCCGCCCGAAGTCCCCGTGGCGAACTGAGTCCCCACCGAGTTCAGGTTGTCGTTCACGTAAGCGTTGAACGCCGTGATCGTGCTCGGGGAGCCGACCGTGATGCGGTAGGAGACGCTCTGTGCGTCGGCCACACCCATGGGGCTGACGGTGCCCTGGGCGAGACGGCGGACGTCTATGGGGCTGATGACGCCGTTCCACATGGCGACGTCGTCAATAAGGCCCCTGAAGTAGGCGTCGCCGCCGCCATCGAGGTTCCTGCCGACGTAGGTGGTGTTCTGGCTGACGTTGAGGGAGCCGCTGACGTTGCCCGAGCCAGCAAGGATGCCGTTGAGGTAGGTGCGCCCGACCGTTCCGTCGTTCATGATGAGGACGTGTGTCCAGGTGGAGGCGTCAATGGGGACGGGGGAGGCATCGGCAGCGCCGCTGTTGGTGCCGGCGGCGTCCCACCATCTGTGATGGATGAAGCCGCTGGCCGAGTTGGAGTTGCCCATCCACATGTTGTAGTTGCGCCCCGGCTTGCCGAAGACGCCCGTCCAGCCGTAGTAGGCGTTCACGTCGGGTCGTATCCAGGAGGAGACGGTGTAGCGGCTGGGCCGCATGCTCGCGGAGTCGGGGATGGTGGCGTGCTGGCTGTTGCTGCCGGCGGCGACATTGAGGGAGAGCGAGGCGGTGCTGCCGGCCACGAGCGGCGGCACGGCGGCATTGTAGAGTGCCCCCCCCTGAAGTGTAGCATTGTTGTTGCTGCCCGAACTGTCGTTCGGGGTGTTGTCGAAGGTCCAGTAGCCGATTAGTGCGGCCTGGGCCGCCGGCGCGAGGACCAGTGCGAGGATGAGCGGGACGACAGCGAATCGGTGGAACGACATCTTCTTGTCTCCTGAGCCCGCCGTGACGCCGGGGGAGCCATCACAGCTAACATGGTAGTGAGGGTTCAAGCTCGCAAATCACGTGCCGGCGCGCGCGCTTGGCTCGGACAAACCTTGATTCGCGTTACCACTTGCCACATAAGGACTTACGGCCATGGCCCCTAGCCACCGGAGTCGCCGCCCGGCTGGTCCCCAGAGCCACGTTGACGGCCTGCAACGTCGCTGCTCGGCTGCATCCCGCGTTTTCTCCGCTTCTGCTTGCAACCAAAGGAGTTACGGCGCGTTGACATGCGGCAACATGGGTCCGTGCCGTGTCAACAGGGCCGCCATAGGCGCTGCCGAAACTGCTACTGTTCTTCCACGTGCTGTGCGAGGAAGGCGATTGAGCGGATTCTCATCGTGGGCGTCTCACCCCAGCCGGGCCGCTGCTATTGTCGTCAGGGCAGGGACCTGACGACGCGGAAGCCGACGTCGGCCAGGCGGTTGCCCGGCACGCTGCCGAAGGAATGGCCCAGCTCGCAGTGGCCGGCGCTGTCCTCGACCCAGGAACCGCCACGAAGGGTGCCAGGCAAGGCTCTTCTGCTGTATGCAGCGTACCGGCCGTAGGCCCCAGGGACCACCTGGCACCATTCCCAGACGTTCCCGTGCATGTCGTGGAGGCCCCAGGCGTTGGGCTTCTTGAGGCCCACGGGGTGGGTCTGCTGGCCGCTGTTCGAGCTGACCCAGGCGTGGTCGCCGAGGGGCGCCGCCCGGCACGAGCGGGAGGCGGCGTCGGCCCGGCAGGCATAGTCCCACTCGGCCTCTGTGGGCAGGCGGTACTCGGCGCCCTCGACCTCGGAGAGCCTGCGGCAGAACGCCAACGCCTCGTCCCAGTTGATGCTGTCGGCGGGCAGGTTGGCGCCGCGGAAGTGCGACGGGTTCTCGCCAGTCACCTTCTCGTATTCGGCCTGCGTGACCTCGCAGGCGCCGAGGTAGAAGGGCTTCTTGATCGTGGCGGTGCCTGCACGGGTCTCGATCGTTCCGGGGAAGATGAGTCGGAAGCGCATGCCGAGGGAGTTGGTGGCCTCCTGGTCCTGTTCGGCGAAGAGCTTGCGGAGCCTCGCCTGTTCGGAGGCGGGGAGGGGCGCCATGGGGGCCTTCGCGGCGCCGGAGGAGGCCCCCTCACCTGGCGGTTCGGACGAGGAGGAACAGCCCAACACCACCACGGCCGCGAGCGCGAGCGCCGCGGCCACTCGGGTGCCTCGCCTGGTTCCCGCAAACGCAGTGCGGCAACCAATGGCCTCTGCTGGCTTGGCTTGGCAGCCCGCGAAGGCGGGCGAACCAGCCGTAGCCCAGGGCGACCGAAGGGAGCCCTGGGGAACGCCGCCCCCCCGTTCCTGAGCCCCGAGAAGGGGCGATTCATGGGCTTGTGAATCGCCCCCGTTCGGGGGCTCCATGGTGGGTGCACCTGGACCCAGGGCTCCCTTCGGTCGCCCTGGGCTACGGCCCAACCGCCCCCGTTCGGGGGCTGAGAGCGTCGCACCGATCTTCGGAGACCTGGCCCGGTGTCGCCTCAATTCCTCAGCCTCCAGAGGAGGGGCTGGGCGCGGACGGGTGGCCCCGTGGCGCCCACGGCGGTGCGGGGGTCCAACTTGTCGCTGCTTACGAACTCGGTGTGGGCGTCGTTGAACAGCACGTTCATGCCGCTGTAGAGCCAGTCGCTGTGGTTGAGGGCGCCCTCCGTGTCGTCGGACGCAAGGGGTTCGCAGAGCGGGAGGTACACGGAAATGTGGATCGGCAGGCCGTCGGGGCCGATGAAGCTGCGGCGGTGGAGGCCGGCGTAGCTGACCGTGCGCGAGCCGAAGGTGGGGGGCGGCGCGTAGCGGCCGATGTCCTTGCCCCCGTTGTTCCCGTCGCCAGCGTTCGGGCATAGGAAGACGCCGGGGTCGGGGATGATCTGAGTCCAGTAGAGGGAAGCGAGCCATTCGGCGCCGGAGAAGTCGTCGGCCTTGCGGCCCTGTCCGAGGGGATACATCAGGAAGCGGCCGTCGCCGCACTCGTTGAGGTAGGTGGCCACGCCCTTGGCGAGTTGGTTGAGGTTCTGGAGGCACCGGGCGTTGCGTGCCTCGATTGCGCGGCGCCGCAGCGTCCCGAACACGACCCACGCGGCCAGCAGGATGATGCCGACAGTGATGAGTAGTTCGGCGAGGGTGATCTTGCCGTGCTCGTGGCGGCTCACTTGGCTACCCTTCTTCACCAACCCGCAAAGTCCCGAAGGGACGGAAGGCTCTTGCCGGCGGCGTAAGCCGCCGGATCGCGGGCAAGAGAGGGCCCAGCCCCGAAGGGGCGGCACGTCAGGGAGTTCCTTCCGCCCCGCTGGGGCTGCCACCTTTGGCTCCGCATTCCGGCGGCTTACGCCGCCGGCAAAATCCTCTCGCTCCTGTCGGAGCTGGGCCGGTTGGTCAGAGATGCCGGCCAAGCAGCCGCGAGCAGCTCGGCATACACGTCGGCCTCCGCATTGTCCCAGATGGCGTCGAGTGACGACTCGCTGGCGCGGAGCCAGAAGTCCCGCTCGGCGTCGTCGAGGACCGTCAGGAGCACGCGAGCGTCCTCGAGCAGTTCCGTGGCCTCAACGGGAGACGCCTTGCCGTCCTGCACGACAGCCCATATCGTCCTCATCATGGCGTATCCCCTGGATCCACGCTGGTTATACCACGCCGTAGCCCCAGCCGCAATGCGTGGAACCATCCCCCCTCTCCCTCGGGGAGAGGGCTGGGGTGAGGGTGCTCGGCTTGCCGCGGACGAGGCAGGAAGCACCCTCACCCGCCCGCCTCTGGCGGGCGACCTCTCCCCAAGGGAGAGGTCTGGAGTTTGG
>VGYW01000649.1 GCA_016872875.1 Planctomycetota bacterium
GCCATGAGCATCACCACGCTCGCCACGGCGGAAGACCTGCTGGCCATGCCCGACGACGGCTTCCGCTACGAACTCATCGAAGGAGAGATCAGGAAAATGAGCCCCGCTGGCATGGTACACGGCCTCGTCGCTGGTGAGCTTGTCGGCCTGTTGAGGCAGCACGTGTCCCTGAACAAGCTCGGCGCCACCTTCACCGCGGAGCCATCGTTTCGCCTCTCCCGCGACCCCGACACCGTGCGGGTGCCGGACGTCGCCTTCATCAGCAGCGGGCGCCTTCGTCACTGGGATCGTAGTGAGGCCTGCTGGCCCGGCGCGCCCGACCTCGCGGTCGAAGTCGTCTCACCGAGTAATATACAAAGGGAGGTGGACGACAAAGTGAGGGCCTGGCTCGACGCCGGCGCCGCGATGGTCTGGGTCGTCAACCCCGCCTCGCGGTCCGTCACCGTCTATCGCAGCACTACCGACATCACCACCCTCACCGAGAACGACGAGCTCGACGGCCAAGACGTCATCCCCGGCTTCCGCTGCCCCGTGAGCGCGATCTTCGAGAACCTCTGAGTGCAGACCGTCTACATGATGCTGAACAGATAGATGCCCGCGGCGGCGAGGAGGAGGGCGACGAAGAGGCGGTAGTGGTAGACGTGGCAGCGATGGGTGGAGTGGTGGGTGGCGATGGCCTTGAGCTCGATGTAGGGGACGGGGGCACGGCGATACCAGCCGACCGCAGCTACGGGACGCCCGCTGAGGTCCTGCCGCCGCAGGATGGCGAAGAGGAGCTCGAAGATGCGGAACGGCTGCCGATAGTCCAGGAACACGATGCCCGTAGAGTCCTGGATGACGAAGTCCTCGCTCCAGATCAGGCCTGGGACGCCGCGGCCGATGACTGTGCCCCGCACGGTGCAGGGGATGCCTCGGACGGCAGAGACCTTGACGTTCTTGAGGAGGCCGGCGATGCTGGCCTCGGGGAAGGCGCCGCCGCGGTAGGAGAAGAGGGTTTTGATGAGCATGCCCAGGCCGAGCGCGGAGAGGGCGAGGGGGAGGAGCCTTTCTTGCCCGAGGGCGATTGCCGCGCCCACCACTCCCGCCGCGAGGAGCGCGGGGAGGAAGAGCACCAACAGGTCAACCAGGAACTCGTCCCAGTAGCACTCCGGCTTCTTGAGGTCGAAGACCACGTAGGGCTCGATGCCCATGCCCGCGGCCTGGCGGCCCAGGTGGTCGAGGCGGCTGGCGATGAGGGGGTGGGTGGAGTTGAGCTCGTAGAACTTGGCCCAGGGGTTCCAGAGGTCCCACCGCATCGCGCCCTTGAGCTGATCGAGGTCGAGCGCCGCCGGGGCCTCGGCTGTGGGCGGGGCCTCCGTGCCCCGCGTCTTCTCCCACCTGTCGCGGGGGACAGAGCCCCCGCCCACAGGGACAGAGCCCCCGCCCACAGGGACAGAGCCCCCGCCCACACTTCCCCTTGCGGAGGCGATGGCGAGGGAGCGGGCCGAGCTGGGGTCGAAGATGCCGAGCGCGCCCACGGCCTCGAGGCTGGGCTTGCGCTCCGGCGCCTCTTCGGTTCGTCGGGGAGCCTCCGGGCGCTCGCGGCCGGCAAGCCCGTAGCCGATCTTGACCAGCGCGCTCGCCAGCGCGTTCGGGTCGCCCGTCGCCTCGCCTGAGAAGCGGTCGGCCCAATACTCGCGCGTGCGCGAGAGCCAGAGCACCAGGTACTCGGAGATGATGTAGACGAGGTATGCGGAGAGCGCGATGGCGAGGCGTGCGGCGGCCGACCTGTCCCGCCCACGCACCCGCACGCGGATGAGGGTGCGGTAGACGTAGTAGGCCACCAGCGGCACGAGGTAGGCCATCGTCATCACCAACATGTCCCAGTGGACGGCGTGGCCGATTTCGTGTGCGACGACTGCCTCGACCTCGCGCTCGCCGAGGAGCTCGAACATCCCGCGCGTGAGGACCACGCGGGCGTTGTTCGGCGTGTGGCCGTAGGTGAAGGCGTTGGGCGCGCCGTCGTTGATCACCCCGAAGCGGGGGAAGCGGATGCCGCGCTTCGCGCTCAGCTCCTGCACGAAGTCCCGCAGGTGGCCTGGCAGCGCTCTAGGGTTGATCCATTCGCACTGGTAGAACCAGCCGAGCGAGAGGTCCATGAGGAATGGGCCGAGGAGGAACTGGAGTGCGACGATGATGACGCCGGCCCAGACGGCGGCTTCGGGGGAGAGGTCTGCGAACTCGACGAGTGCGATGAGGAGCGCGCCGAGGAGGGCGTAGAGGACGATGAGGACTCCGCCCGAGCGGATGGCGAGGTTGGGGAGGGGCCTGGCGGCGGCTGCGATGGCGGCCAGGCGGCCGGGGGTCATCGGGGCGGCCTCGGCAGGCTCCGCCGCCGCCTCGGGGCCGAGGGTGAGCGACATCTCGATGTCGTCGCGCGCCGCGATGTCCTGGAGCTCGCCCTTGTCGAGCCAGAGGCCGCCGGTGTCGCGGCAGTAGTCAACCGTGAGCCTGCCGCCGAAGAGGAGGAGCTTGAGCATGGGCTGGCCGGTCTTA
Organism: Planctomycetota bacterium; assembly: GCA_016872875.1. The sequence goes on from VGYW01000649.1 coordinate 2,536, forward strand.
GGGCTGAGGAGCTTGCCGACGCGGCCGCGGCGGGCGGCCTCCTGCATCATGGCCGCGAGTGCCTTGTGCTTGCGGGTGAAATGGAAGAGCTCCCCCTTGTCGAGCCACACGCCGCCGCAGCCCGGGCAGAAGTCCACCTCGACCCCTTGCCGTGTCATCGCGGGCCGCAGCTCTGCCCCCTCGCAGCGCGGGCAGCTCATTGCGTGGGCGGTCGGTGGCATATTCGCGCTCCTGGTCAGAGGAGGTTCCAGATCAGCTCGGCGAGCTTCTCGGGGTCGTGGCGCAGGAGGTCCTGCTTCTCCCAGAGGATGCGGCGGTGGTCGAGGTCCTCCACGAGGTCGTCGAGGATGACCCTGACGCGGTGTGCGCCGAGCTTGTCGTCCACGCGGACGAGTTCGGCGCGCTCGCCGCGGTAGCGCTCGAGGATGGCGGCGGGTGGGACGGTGGAGTTGATGAGGACGGTGTCGAGGACACCGGCTCCGAGGTAGCGCTCGATGGCGGCGACGTGGTCGGCGCAGGTGTAGGAGTCGGTCTGCCCGGGCTGGGTGACGATGTTGCAGACGTAGACCTTTCTGGCCTTGGAGGCGCGGATGGCGTCGGGGACGGCTGGGACGAGGAGGTTTGAGACGACGCTGGTGTAGAGCGAGCCGGGGCCGATGACGATGAGGTCGGCGCGGAGGATTTCGTTGATCGCCTCCTCGTTGGCCCTCACGTCGGCCGGGCGGAGGAAGACGTCGAGGATAGGGGGCTTGCCGAGGCCGCGGACGGCGACCTCGCCTTCGACGACCGAGCCGTCGGCCAGCTTCGCGCAGAGGTGAACGTCGTCGTAGGTGGACGGGAGCACTTTGCCGCGAATGGCGAGGATGCGGCTGGTCTCGCGGACGGCGCTCTCGAAGGAGCCGGTGATCTTGGCCATCGCCGCGATGAAGAGGTTGCCGAAGCTGGTCCCCTTGAACCGCCCCTCGGCGAAGCGGTACTGGAAGAGGTCGTTGAGGAGCTTGCTGGAGTCGGAGAGTGCGACGAGGCAGTTGCGCATGTCGCCAGGGGGGAGGACTCCGAACTCGAGGCGCATCTCGCCCGAGGAGCGCCCCGTGTCGGTCACTGTCACGATGGCGGCGAGGTTGGAGGTGAGGTCCTTGAGGCCCTGGAGGACGACGGGCAGCCCGGTGCCGCCGCCGATGGCGACGACGCGCGGCTCGCCACCCTTGTTGCGCCGGTTCACCACGCGCAGGACGTGGTGGAGCTCGCTGATGCGGCTGATCTTGTAGTCGGGCTCCTCGAGCTCGGTCTTCGGCACGAGGTCCTTGAAGCGCCCGTGGAGCATCTGGACGGTGATC
>VGYW01000650.1 GCA_016872875.1 Planctomycetota bacterium
CCAGACCAGCTTGCCGTCGCGGGTCCAGCGTGCGAAGCCGGGGTCGCGGCCGGGGCTGAGGGTGTAGACCGCCCCGTCGCTGTCGTCGTAGATGAGGCTCGTGCCGTTCGAGTTGTTGCCCTTGAAGGGCACCTCGACCCGCTGGGCGAAGTCGTAGACCGGCCGCCCGTCGGCCTCAAAGCGGACGGGTTTGAACATGAACCCGGCGTCGCTCCAGGCATTGAGGTCGGCGTCAATCCAGTTGAACGCCGTCTCGCCGCGGCCCGTGGGCGAGGTGGTCAGCTCGTTGGCCTGGACGGTTTGGTCGTTGTTGGCGTCCTGCCACAGGTAGGCGCCCTCCTTCATCCCCTTCATCACGGGATAGAGCACGCCGCCGCCGAATGGGCCGAAGGCGATGCGGATGGTGCCCGCGAACGGCTTGAAAATGTCCCCGTCGCGGATGAAGAGCATGTTCGAGTAGTCAATCATCCCCCAGCCGAACTGCTTGCCGTTCTTGGCGGTCATCACGCGGAAGTGGCCGGCGTAGCCGCCGGGGTTGGGCATCTCGATCATGTTCTCGGCGGTCGGTCGCCAGATGGTGCTCCACGGCACGCACGTGCCCTTCGCCAGGTCCACCTTCCAGAGGACGTTGTGGCAGTACAGCTCGTCGGGGTGCTTGGGGTCCATGTAGGCCCAGCCGAAGTAGGACGAGCCGCCGAAGAACTCGGCGACGAGTTTTCCACTCTTCGTGTCCCACACGCTATGCCGCTTTGGCCCGTCCAGGGTCTCGGCGACCCACAGGTTGCCGTTCTTGTCGAGTGCGATGCCGCCCGGCTCCAGGATGCCGTTGGGGTCGTATCGCCCGACGCGCGGCCTCCCGCCCTCCTTGCCGATGCTCCGGAGGTACTTGCCCTGCCGGTCGAAGACCGAGATGTTCTGAAGCTTGCCGGCGTTGGCCACGTAGATTGAACCATCGGGCCCAAAGGCTAGCCCCCTAGGGTCGTCCGTGCGTTCTCTCGTCAGGTCCTCACGTGGCATGACGCTCCTAGCGAGGTCTTCCACGTGGGCCTTGCCATCGGTGATGAAGGCCACATCAGCACCAAGACCCACAGCCAGCCGCTTCGGAGCACGAACTGTCCACGGCTCTTTCGGATCACCGCTCTTCGCATCGTAGACGCCGATGAGGTCGCGCTTGGTCCACGAGACATAGACCTTACGGTTGCCGTAGGCTACCGCGGTGGCGACGTTGGTCTTTTCGTCGCCGCCGGGGGGCGGGGCGAGGAAGGGCTTGCTGTTGCCCCAGTTGAGGGGGCGGCCGTCCTTGGCGTCGAAGACCTTGACGGAGTGCTCGCCTTCGTAGCCGTGGTCGCCGACGACGAAGAGGCGCTCGCCATCGGTCGCCATGTCCTCGGCGTTGTGGCGGATGCCCATGAGCTTCTTGCCCTTGAGGTCGGTCTTGATGATGCCCCAGCCCGATTCGCTCATGTTCCAGGAGAGGAACATCGCGTCGCCCGCGGCGCAGACGCTGGTCGGGCAGCCGTGGTCGCCGCCCCAGCCGCCCGTGTTGTCGTCGGTCTTATAGGGCGGCTGGCCGCTGTTGTGGGCGGAGAGGATGAACTTGGTCTTCAGCGGCTGGTGGGTGAGGCCCTTCCAGGTGTAGGTGCCGGGGGCGAGGGGCTTGCCCGCGTCGTCCAAGCCGTCCCACCGCTCGACGTTCTGCCCCGCCCGCCGTGCGCCCGAGGCGACGAGGATGCGCCTGACCATGCCCGTCGCATCGCCGAGGCAGATGCTCACCTCGCTGTCCTCGGGCACGTCATAGGTGAAGGTGAGCGGCATGGGCTTCTCGGGCGGCAGGCCCTCCTCGACGAGGTCTTTGGGCAGGCTGCCCTTGTCGGAGAAGATGATCTTGCCCCAGACGGATGACGACTGGTAGACGAATCCCGGCCCGGCCATCACGTCGTAGCACCAGGCCCCGCCGCCGGCGGTCTTCAACCCGTCGGGCGTGCCCCAGAAGACGCAGACCGAGGCGGCCAGGATGTCGCCCGCCTTGACGGGCTTGACGCCGAAGGTGTCCCAGGGAATGCGGTACTCGAAGGTGTAGCCGCGCCCATCGTCGGCCTTGGCGTAGGCGGCCTGGAACTTGTCGCGGGGGATGACGCCATTGGGCGAGAGGTCGGGGCGGAGGGGCTTGCTGAACGTCATCGCCCGCATCGCCACAAGGTTTGGCTCCTTGCGGTCGGTGTAGTACCAGAGCATCAGCGTGCACATCTTGTCGCTCTCGTCCTTGTTGAAGGACGACTTGTGGATGGGGTATCCGAGGGCGGGGTCGAGCGACATGAAGATCTGGCAGACATCGGCGTCCCAGGCGCGGTCGGGGTCCACGTTCGGGTCGTGGCGGTTCATCATCGGCGAGGGGTCGCGGACCACGCCGCTGATATAGAGCGCGTCGGCGTCGTACATGAGCGCGCAGCGGGCGCTCTGCATCTCGCTCGTCTCGGAGACCACGTACATGAAGATTTGGCCGGAGAGGTCCCAATCATCGAGCTTCCCATCAATCGCCACCTTGCCTGGGACGGGCACGGCGTAGACCTTCTTGTGCCGCCCGAGGCCGGTGTCGGCGAGGGCGGTGAGAGAGGCGGCGAGAAGGATGAGGCAGAGGGTTGACTTGAGGCGCATGGTGCTCTCCTGAGGATGGTGCCGGCACCGATAGGACCTATAGGTCCTATCGGGAAGGCGAAGGGGCATTGCTCGTGCCGACGGTCCTCCGTCGGGATGCAGTGTGTCGGACGCTCCGGCGTCCATCTTACCTCTAGGCGTGGGAAGATCAAGCGGGGAAGGCAGTGCGCTGCGCGGCCGCGGCGGCGGCGCTCGTCGCGGCGGCCCTCACGGCGGACGCGGGGCTGATCGGGTGGCAGGACCAGGTGAACGTGGGGACCGCGCCCGCGTTCGTGGAGACGAATATCTCAGGCGCGACGACGCGCGACATCGGCGCGCTGAGCGGCGACAAGACCTATGAGTTCATCGTGAACGCCCGCGACGCCGGGGCCAGCTCGCGCCTGACGGAGCGGTTGGCCTTCTCGCTGTTCGTGAGCTTCCCCTCCGATGCTACGCGAGTTGGCGTTCGTACACGCGGTAGCGCTTGTAGAGTCGGGGTTTGAAGGCGGCCTCGAGGGTGCGGACGGAGGCCAGGTTGTCCTCGGCCACCCAGGAGAGCTCGCCCCAGAAGAAGCCGCGGGCCTTCGTGTTGCGCAGGAACTGAAGGAACAGGACGGGTATGATGCCGAGGTTGCGGAAGTCGGGGTGGACGGCTGCGCCGAAGATGCGCATGGCATCGAGGCGCCGCCGCCCGAAGAGCAGGTGGAACCAGCCGAAGGGGAAGAGGCGGCCGTCCGCCTTCTGAAGCAGCGGGCCGATGTCGGGCAGGCCCATCGTGCAGCCGGCCAGCCGCGAGCCCACCTCCGCCATGATCACGCAGTCGGGCACGATGATCGGCTTCATCTCGCGGGCCGTATGGAGCAGTTCGGCCCTGGTGACCGGGACGAAGCCCCAGTTGCGCTCGCGGGCCGCGTTGAAGAGCTCGCCGAGCGCGAGCACCTCCTCTTCGTAGCGGGCCATGTTGAGGGTGCGGATGGCGACCTCCGGGTGGCGCCGGCGGACGAGTGCCTCGATGCGCTCGAGCCGCGCGCGGGCCTCCGTCCCTGGGGCGATCATATCCTGGTCGAGGTAGTAGGCCAACAGGTCCTTGTGCTTGGCGTGGCCCGCCTGCTCGAGGAGCTCGGGGTAGTAGGGCGGATTGTAGGGCATCATGAGGGAGGGCGGGCGGCCGAAGCCCTCCACGAGCAGGCCGCACTCGGCGTTGATGGAGGGGTTGAACGGCC
>VGYW01000651.1 GCA_016872875.1 Planctomycetota bacterium
GGGCCGGGGTTGGTAAGGGCGACGGAATCCAAGCCCCGGCCCCTCGCGGGCAAGCCTGCCCTTGCCCCTGGTCGCCGACTGGCGGCGGGTCGACGGGATGGTAGCCGGAGAAGGGGGGGTTGTCGCCCGTGAGGATGCGGATGTCCGAGCCCGAGAGCTGCGCAATGCGCTCTTGGTCGCAGAGGGTGACCGAGAGCTCCAGCCGCAGCCTCTGCCAGTTGCGAAGCTCGACGAGAACCAAGAAGCTCCTCTGGCGACACCGGGAGGAAGAGCTGGTTGACGGCCGGGTCCACGCCTTCGAGGGCAAAGCCCTTGGGGTCGGGTCGTGAGAACCGAGCTTTCTGGCTCATCCGCCTGAAGCGATCATCTGCCCTCTCAATCACCCTGCCTCCCACCACCTCAAGCCCGTGCGCCCACCATACTATGCCAACCCCGCGCCCCTGACACTTGGTCCACTATGGGCGTTTCGGCGATCCGGACGCATCCGTGGCGGCCCCGCCATACTGTGTCAACGTCATACCTGACACACTATGGCTACTTTGGCGATCCGGACGCTTCCGGGGCCGTTTTGCCATAGTGTGCCAATTGCGCGCCTGATGTTTGGCACACTATGGGCGCATTGGCGAACCGGACGCTTCTCTGGCCGGCTTTCAGTCCAACGCGTCCGCCTCGGCAGATTCGGGGGGGGAGGCACCGCCTCCCCGGCCTCGATGTGGCCGAGAACTGCGCCCTGCGCGTCGTGCAGACCGCTGGTGGACAGATGGCCGTGGCTGAGTGTATGCTGGATGGCGCCTGGGGCCTCGTGGCCCGCAAGACCCTCGCGCACTGAAAGGACACGAGCATGTGCCGACCGCGCCCGCTGCCCGTCCCGTGTTCTATGGCCTGGCTGTGGCTGGCCGCCCTGGCCGCCCTGACTGCCGAGAAGCCCCCGCGCGACGTCACCTTCATCTCGACCTCCGACTCCCACTACCGCGAGGCCGAACGCAGGGCGCACAACGAGCGCAACCACCTCACGATCCTCGCGATCAACGGCACGGCGAAGCTCACCTGGCCCGACAGGCTCGGCGGCGACCCGATCCAGACGCCGCGCGGCGTGGTCATGCTCGGCGACTGCATTGACGATGGCGACCGCGTGATCGAGGGCAAACACGTCTCCCCAGAGCAATACAAGGCGTTCGCCGCCGACTTCGGCCTCGACGGCACCGACGGCGCCCTCAAGTTCCCCGTCTTCGAAACCTGGGGCAACCACGACGGCCCGCCCGAGGGCAAGGAGAAGAACCCCTTCAGCTTCCAGGCACACCTCAGGAAACGCAACCTGGCCCGAAAGGCCAAGGGCCTGATAGCGAACCTCTCCGAGAACGGACTTCACTATTCGTGGGACTGGGACGACGTGCACTTCGTCATGCTGGGCCTCTACCCGGCCGACAAGCAGCGCGAGGGCATCCGCTACTCGCCCGTGTGGCACGACCCGCAGGGCGCGCTCAGCTTCCTCAAGAAGGACCTGGCCGACAAGGTGGGCGAGACCGGCCGCCCCGTCGTCCTCATGAGCCATTGCGGAGTTGACACCGACTGGTGGGTGCCCGCCGACTGGAAGGAGTTCTACGACGCGGCGAAGCCCTACAACATCGTGCTCTATCTCTACGGCCACAGCGGCACCGGCCTGCGCGAGTGGGCGCCCGAGGGCGAGGCGAAGAAGTGGCAGATCATCAACGACGGCCAGTCGGCCAGCGGCTTCTTCATCATCCAGATCACCGCCGGCCGCCTCCGCGCCGCCTACCGATGCAAGGAGGGGGTGAAGGTCACCCGCAACCCCGACAAGACCGAGAGCTATGAGTGGGGCGGCACCTGGGGCTGGCGCCTCCCGCTCGACAGGAAGCTGGGGGCGAAGCCGTGACCCCACCTCGGTCAGAACTCCCATTTCAGTTGGGCGAGCGGGCAGACGTCCTCGTGGTGGTTGAGCACCCTGCCGAGGTGGGCGAAGCCAAGGGTGCCGGTGAGATGGTCGTTGAAGACGTAGGCGAAGGCCATGGACCACCAGTCGTCCTCGCGGCGGACGAGTCGGCCGAGGGTGCGCAGCTCGGAGGGCATCTGGCGGTACTCGGCGGCGAAGACGAGCCGGCCGGTGATGAAGAAGATGGCGTTGCCCTCGAACACCCAGTGGCGGTCCCGCCCGAAGCCGCCGAAGCCGCCGAGGATGGCCTCGGTGTTCCTGACCCCGGCCGAGATGATGAAGGGCTTGGGGAGGATGCCGGCGAAGGTCTTGCTGGCCACGAGGGTGAAGTCGGTGCCCGCGTTGTGCCGGAAGCCGAGGGTCTTGGGCACGTCCGCCAGGTTGCTGTTGATGGCGTCTATCGAGGTGTTCGACTTGTAGCGGATGCCGGCGGTGATGGCGGGGACCCAGGGGTTCCCGCCCTCGCCCTCGCTGACGAGCATGGCCCGCAGGCCCACCGTGTGGAGCAGCATGGAGTGGCGGTTGGCGTCCAGGCCGGTCGCGTTCCTGACGTTGCGTGGGAAGTCCCCGAGGCCCAGGCGCTGGAACGAGTAGCCGAGCTCGATGCGCTTGAGGAAGTTCGTGGTCACCGAGAGCGACTCGAGGTTCTTGTGGCCGAGCTTGACGGCGGAGAAGGCGAAGCTGGGCTTGCCGAACCAGCCGTCGCCATCGGGCAGGTTGGCGAAGCCCGCGGTCTCCGTCAGGTAGACGCCCGAGAAGCCTTCGAGGGAGTGGAGAGGCAGCGGAGGCGCCGGGGGCTTGGCGGCGGGCGCCTCCGGGGGCTTCTCCGCGGGCGTTTCGCCGGCAGAAGCCAGCGACGCCACAACAACAACGACGGCCCACACGAACGCTGTTCCGCTTCGCAAGGCGTACCCTCCAGACATTGGGGAGCGAGCTCCCCTTGGTCCCCCCGGCCGTACCCCAGTGTGCAAAAAAGCACAAGCTTATACCACAAGCCCCGTTCATTGTCAAGCGCAGATTCGACCGCGAGTCTGGCCCCTGATCATGGGGTTCCCAATCGCCGTCGCTGTCGTCGTCGGCCTCGTCGTCGAATGATCAGGGAGAGAACCGTGGGACTCGACGACGACGACGAGGACGACGACGAGCACGAGAAAACGAACGCGGGGCCTGCGCCAATACTGGAAGTCATACCCTACCACCCCGCTCCTGTTGCAAAGCCGGGCGGGGGGGTGATATAATTGGCGCGCCTGTGAGCCGCGACCCATCGAGTGGGGGACCGATCGTGGCGAAGCTGATCCTCACGTGCCCGAAGTGCAAGGGGAAGCTGGCGGCGCCCGAGGGCCGCGAGCGCTTCCGCTGCCCAGCGTGCAAGACGGTGCTGGCCGCGCCGAAGTCGGGCGGCGACGAGGCGGTGGAGAGCCAGACGACGACGATGACGCTGGCGGCGCCCGTGCCGCCGAGCGGCCCGGCGCCCGAGCCTGCCGCGCCGCCCCCCGAGCCGGCGGCCAAGGCCCCGGAGCCCGCCGGAGAACCCCTGCTGCCGCCGAAGGCCAAGGAGGGCGCAGGAACCGAGGACCGCCCGAAGGCGGAACTACAGCCGGGGGGGCGGCTCGGCGGCTACACGATCCAGCGCCTGGCCGGCCGCGGCGGCATGGGCACCGTCTACGAGGCCATCCAGGAGGGGCTCAAGCGCCGCGTGGCCATCAAGGTGCTCCCCGAGGCGGCGGGCCTCAACCCCGCCTTCCTGGCCAGCCTCAAGCGCGAGGCCCAGGCCGTCGCCAAGCTCAGCCACCCGAACATCGTGCAGATATACGACATAGACGAGGCCGGCGGCTACCACTTCTTCTCGATGGAGTACGTGGACGGGGAGAGCCTGGGGGACCGCCTTGCGGCGAAGGGGCGG
>VGYW01000652.1 GCA_016872875.1 Planctomycetota bacterium
CGTCTTCAAGCAGCTCGGGGAGATGACCGGCCGCGAGGACCCGCGCTACGCCCCGCTCCCGCCCGACGCCGAGGAGCGCTGGAAGAAGGCCCCCAACCTGGTCCAGGGCGAAGGCTTCGAGACCGGCAAGGACCACCCCGACGGCTGGGAGCCCTTCGGAGTTGACTGGCAGATGAAAGAGGTCCACTGGGAGAAGAACCCCGACGCCGACGGCAAGTGCATCGTCATGCGCATGAGTGAGGGCGTCGCCGCAATGGAGGGCGACTACTACTTCAGCGAGTTCTTCGACATCGAGCCGGGCGCGACCTACCGCATCGCCTTCCGCGTGAAGACGATGGCCCCGACCTGCAAAATCTTCGTGAAATACTACGCCTGGCTCCACACCGTCACCGAGCCGCAGGGCCAGTGGCGCGAGGTGGGCCGCACGCAGATCAACTGCCGCACGGAGAGGGGCAAATGGGTCGCCGAGCAGCGCGAGTGCCATCCCCAGATTTACCTCACTCGCGCCCAGCGGGTCTACACCCCCAAGAAATGCCGAATCGGCCTCTACGCCTACTGGCCCGCCGGCGTCGTCTACTGGGACGACGTTGTCTTCAAAAAGCTCGCCGACGCGCCCAAGGACGCGAAGCCGATTGACATCGGCGAGGTCGGCCGCCGGCCCTTCGAGCGCAAGGAGTGACGTGCCCCCACTGCCCAGGGGCAGAACGAGGGAATAATTGATATTTGAAGATTTGACACCGCCACCACCGCCACCACCGCCACACAACGGCACACTGACACCTCAGGCTGGAGCGATTGCACTTGATCTTGCAGCAAGGGCCTGATACTATGCCAGGCAAGGTCGGCGTGTCGGCCGTGCGGGGATAAGGAGGGGGCGACGTGATGCGGAAAGGGCACCAACCTGACCGCGGAGGGGTCAGCGGGGAGATCACGCAGGAGCTTCCCCCGTCCCAGGTGGTGTGCCCCAAGTGTGGCGCCATCCTCACGGTCGCCTCTGGCACGACCCCGCAATCGCTGCAGTGCCCCAAGTGCAAGGCCGACGTGGCGGCGAAGCTGCGCGGGGCAGGGGTGCTGTCCGGCCGCGACCCCCTTCTGGGCGCCATGCTGGGCGGCTGCCGCATCCTCGATCGCATCGGCCAAGGCGCCGTGGCCGTGGTATACCGCGCGGAGCAGGTGAAGCTCCGGCGCCCCGTGGCCCTCAAGCTGCTGCTGCCCGGCTTCACAACGGGCGGGCCGGGCGACTTGGAGCGGTTCCTGCTCGAGGCCCGCCTCGCTGCCCAGGTGGAACACCCCAACATCGTCCAAGTCTACGACGTGGGGGAGGAACACGGCCACCACTTCATCGTGATGCAGTTCGTGGACGGCGGGAGCGTGAGGGACCTGCTGGACAGCGAGGGCCGGATGCCGGCAGACAGAGCACTGGAGTTGGTGCTCCAGGCCGCGCGGGGCCTCGACGCCGCACACGCCTGTGGGGTGCTGCACCGTGACATCAAGCCCTCAAACCTGCTCCTGGACCGACGCGGTGGGCTGAGGATCGGCGACTTCGGGCTGGCAAGGTCCGTGCGGGGGGCGTCGGACCTCACGCGGCACGGCGGCCTCATCGGCACTCCGCTCTACATGAGTCCCGAGCAGTGCAAGGGGGAGAAGCTCGACGCGCGCTCCGACCTCTACTCCCTCGGCGTGACCATGTTCGAGATGCTCGTGGGCAAGCGGCCGTTCGAGGGCGAGACGGCGATGGCGGTCCTGTACAAACACCTCCATGAGCCTGTCCCGACCATCCTCAGGGCCGCTCCCGCCGTGACCGCGCCGGTGGCCTCGCTGGTCGAGCGGCTGATGGCGAAGGAGCCGGGGGAACGCTGTGCGAGTGCCGCCGAGCTGGCGCGGGAGCTCGAGCGGCTGCTCGGCGGGCGCGTCCCGGCGGCGCCCGCGGCGCCGGCAGGACCTGCGTTCGACGACCGGTTGAGCTTCCGCATCGCCGAGGCAGCCATGGCTGTCATCCGCCAGCGCTGCCCGAAGTTCGCCGACGACGATGCGGTGTGGGAGGCCTTCATCGTCTGGCGGGGGGCCGGGGAGCGCGAGTACCTCCGGCGCATTCGGGCCGGCGGCAAGTTCATCTTCTACTCCGTGCTCCACGACCTCTACGACTTCGCCGAGGAGGTGTGTGGCCAGAACGTGGCGCATGCGGTGGGGGCAGAGCTGACAGACGCGGTGCTCAGGAGGCACATGCCCGACATCCTCCAGAGCACGTTGGCGAGCGGGGGCCGGCTCCACGAGCAGATTCTCTGGCTGGTCAACCAGGTGGTCGGCGCCACCACGGGCGCCCTCTACGCCCTGGCCGCGGACCCCGCTTCCAGCGAACGGCTCCTTCGTATGGCCGTCGCCTACCGGGGCGAGAAGGAGATGGTGGACTCCCTGCGGCGGAGCGGTCGCGAGCCCGAGCGGGCCTTCGCCAACAGCTTCGGCGTCTTCCACGGGGCGCTGGCGGCCCTGCTCCCGCGCGTCCTCTATGCCTTCCGACCCGAGCAACTCCAGGCGGAAGTGCGAGGGCTCCGCGGTGCGTTCCGCCTCGCCTTCCGAGACGAGAACAGGTTCCACTACGAGAACTTCATAGACATCCTGCTGGACTACGTGCGGCGGCTCCGCGAGCGCCGGGAGCCGGCCGCGGGCGCGGGCGTGCTCGAGGCCAACCTTCACGTCAGCCCGGCCATGCGCCGCACCTGGGAGCGGGTGCGCAAGGCCGCGGCCTCCGAGGAAACCGTGCTCCTGTGCGGCGAGTCGGGCACGGGCAAGAGCTACTATGCGCGCGTGGTCCACGACCTGGGCGGGCGGCGCGATGGCCCCTTCGTCGAAGTCGGCCTCACCGCCGAGGTCGGCAGCGATAACCTGATCCAGTCGAACCTCTTCGGCCACGCGCGCGGGGCCTTCACGGGGGCCGACGAGGAGAAACAGGGCCTGTTCGCCCTGGCCGACGGAGGCACGATCTTCCTCGACGAGATCGGCGACGCCTCGCCTGAGCTTCAGGCCAAGCTCTTGCGCGTCATCGAGAAGAAGACCTTCAAGATGCTCGGCGGCGTCCGCGACCTCTCCGTCAACGTCCGCATCATCGTGGCCACGAACAAGGACCTCGCGAAGCGCGTGCAGGAGGGACGCTTCCGCGAGGACCTCTTCTACCGCCTCAACGTCATTCGCATCGAGCTGCCGCCGCTGCGGGAGCGCGCGGAGGACCTGCCGGCGCTCGTCCAGCGCCTCTTCGAGCGGGTGTGCGCGGACGCGCGCAAGCCCTGGGCGCGCCTGGCCGACAGGGCCCTGGCCGCCCTCCGCGCCCACACCTGGCCCGGCAACATCCGCGAGCTGGAGAACGCCCTCCGCCACGCCCTCGCCTTCGCCGAGGGGTCGGAGGTCCAACCTGCCGATTTCCCTTCCCCGGTGTCCGGCCTTGCTGCTCCCCCGTCCGACTCCCCTCTCACGCATCACGCGTCACGCGTTGCGGGTAACGTGATTGACCCCCAGGCACTGAGGGGTGCCCTCGCCACGCCCCAGCCGCCGGGCACCCACCAGCACGAATGGCCCGCCCACATTGACTACGCCAAGCGCGAGTACCTCAAGGCCCTCATTGACCACTACGGCGGCGACGTCGCGCGGATCGCCGGGCACTGGGACCGGTCCTCCGAGAACACCCTCCTCAAGCTCATCCGCGAGCTTGGCCTGGAGGAGCATCTCCGTGCGGCGCGAAAAGCCCGGCAGTGACGCCGCCCGCAGTTTCTGCGGGCAGCGCTCTCTCCCCTCCTCAACAACTGCTCCGCATCCCCGCAGCCACC
>VGYW01000653.1 GCA_016872875.1 Planctomycetota bacterium
GTGCCAGCGGACGGCACTGTTCGGCCAAGTGCCCCCGCTCGGGCTCGACGGAAGGCAGACGCCGAGGTCGCGCCTTCGGGGAGGATGGCGGGCAAGGCCGCGGAGTGGCTGCCAGCCATCGCCCCAGTGGCCTTGGGGTCAGGTCGTAACTCGAAACTTTTCAGGAACGTCCCAAGTTCTTGAGGTTCGGGTCGAAAGTGCGGGGGTCAGCCGTGCGGGGGCTTTGCCCCCGAACCCCAGGATTCTCCGCTTTCGGGCCGCCGGCAGCCCCATAGGATGGTGGCTGCGCTGGCTTCCCAGAGGGCTGCCGGCGGCCCAATGCGGCAAATCCCAGGGGGTCTGGGGGACTGGTCCCCCAGACGCCGGCATGTGCTGGGCGCTCGCATGGCCTTGGGGTCAGGTCGTAGCTCGAGACTTTTCGGCAACGTGCTCTCCTGGCCGCGGAAAGTTTCGAGTTACGACCTGACCCCAACCGGTCATTCGACATTCGGCATTCGGCATTCGGCGTTCGACATTCGATTTGCCACGTGTGCGCAGCGCTGGGCGGTTCAGGGCGTCTTGGTCTTGGGCGGGGCGGGCTTGGGGGCGTCGAGGGTGTCGAGAAGGGCCTTGGCGCCCTCGGCGAATGGGGACTTGGCGTGGCGGGTGAGGATTTCGTTGAGGCGCTGGCGCGCCGGCTCGGGCTTGCGGAGGTGGACGAGGGAGTCGGCGCTCCACAGGAGGGCCATCGGGCGAAGGTCCGATTCGGGGTGCTTGGCGAGGAAGCGTTCGTAGGAGTCGGCCGCCTCCTTGTGGCGCCGCAGGAGGGTGTGGCACTGGCCGAGACGCAGCAGGGCGAGCTCGGCGGCCGGCTCGTCGGGGCAGCGCATGTTGAAGTGGGTGTAGGCGGCGACTGCCGGGTCGAGGAGGCCCTCGGCGTAGAGGGTTTCGGCGGCGTCGAAGAGCCTCCTGGCCGCGGGGTCCCGCGGCAGCACGGCGTCGCCCAGCCGCGGCCAGAGCGGGACCGCCGCGTGGGCGTTCCCGGAGTCCCTGCCGGGTTGCGGAGGGTTGCCGCGGCGCGGGGAGCTCAGCCTCGGCCGCTCGGCGGAGGCGGTGACCGGGAAGCTGAAGGGTCGCAGGACGACCACCGCGCCCACCAGGACGGCGAGGACCAGCACCGCTATGAGTTCCTTAGTGTCCATCCCGGTGTGCTCCTGTGCGCTCGCACGCCCAGAGAGGTTTGGGCGTGGCACCCGGGGCTGTCACAGGGCAATGATGGGTGCCACGGCCAGGCCGGGCTTGGGCGTGTCTTCCGCAACCGGCCAAGTTTAGCGCGGGTCCGCAGGGGCTTCAAGGGGCCTGGGCCGCTGCGTCGCGCTGGGCCTCCTGCTCCCGCGGGCGTGGCAGCGGGGCGCGCACGTAGCGCCGCTGGCAGGCCATGCACAGGTCGAAGCGGAAGTCCTTGTAGACGCTCTCCTCGAGCTCGGCGGGGTCGGCGTCCTGGAGGCGTTCGAGGAGTGCGCGGATTTCGGCCCGGTGGTCGCGGGCCAGGTCGTCGGGCGTGAGCTCCAGGGGGTCGTAGGCGGCGTAGACCTGGATGCGCACCTCGTAGCGGACCGGCTCGCCGGCCAGGAGCGCCGCCCCGCAGAGGTCGCAGCTCAGACGGTTCACGTTAGAGCCTTCGGTCGTGACTCGTGCGCGGTTTCGCGCATGTTGGCGAGGATGGGTGGATGAATGGATGGGTGGATGAATGTCAGACAAACATCCATTCATCCATCCTTCCAATCATCCTCTTTGGTTGCGGCTTGTGGCCGCGTTAGGGTTTGTCCTTGTCGTCCAGCCAGAGGAAGCAGCGCTTGCTGAGGGTCTCGGTGAGGTCCATCGAGAGGGCGTGGCCTTCGAGGTAGGCCCAGGTGGAGCGTCGGCTGTGGCGGCCGTAGACCTCGCCGCCGTAGACCTGGCCCGGGTAGACGGGGGTCACGCCGCACTCGGCCAGGGTTTTGAAATCGCCCGCGTTCCGCGGCTTGGGGGGCTTGACGGCCCAGTGGCCGTCGTTGTTCTCGCCCACGAGGAAGGTCCGCGCGGGGTCGCGGATGTCCTCGAGGTAGATGGCCTTGATCACCCCCTTGTCTGTGTCGGGCTCGCGCACGCGCTCGGGCTGGGTGTACATGGCGAGGTAGCCGTTCATTCCGTAGAAGCTCTGGTGGCCGCGGAAGTCGCGCGCGGCGGCGCAGCGCATGATCCCGTAGCGGTCGGCCTCGTTCTCGGAGGGCTCGTAGTAGCCGCCGAGGAGCCGCAGTTCGTCCCGCACGTTGTACGCGCTGGCGCCCAGGAAGGGCATCACCTTGCCACGCCAGGTGTACGACTTGTACCAGTAGAGCTTCGGCTTCTCGGTCTCCAGGAGAGTCCTGTCGCCGTCGAAGTACGCCGTGGCGTTGAGCTCCGTGAACGTCGCCTTCAACGGCAAGGTCACGTGGGCGGGAGAGGGGAGGAAGCTGTCGAACGTAATCAGGTAGGAGACCACCGCCTTGGCGATCTGCCCGACGTTCGAGATGCACTTCACCTCCCTGGCCTTCGAGCTGCCCCCCTGGAGCGCCGGGAGGAGCATGGCCATGAGGAGCATGATGACGCTCACCACGACGAGAAGCTCGACGAGCGTGAACCCCGGCCTGCGCAGGCGCTGGTTCGTCCTCAAGCACATCGTTGGACCCTCTTGCACGTAGCCCCAGCCTCCCCGGCGTTGGCGCCACCACCCGCCTTCAATCATGCTACCACAATGCCAGGGTTTTGCAAGCG
This sequence comes from Planctomycetota bacterium, assembly GCA_016872875.1. The sequence goes on from VGYW01000653.1 coordinate 2,776, forward strand.
CCCGTTCTCCCTTCCAGCCCTCCCGAACGTGTTGGAACGTTCGGGAGGGGGCTGCGCCCTCACCCCCACTCTCCCGGAGGGAGAGGTGAAGACTGCCCCCTGCGGCTGATTTGCCAGCGGTTGCACCTGGCCCCGTGCGCCGGTAGAATCCCTGTCTACTCGACTTGATGTCCGCAGGAGATGCCCAGAGAGGCGCCGCTGTGAGTGCTGCTGACCCTCCCTCCGCCGCGGCTGGCGGCGAGGCCCAGGTGCTGAACGTCCGCGAGGCGATGTGGCGCATCCGCGTGGCCTGGCTGTTCGGCGCGGCCTGGATGTTCACGACGACGAGCGTGGCGCTGACGAAGTTCGCGCAGTGCCTTGACCTGCCGCTGAAGCGCTACGGGCTGCTGAGCGCGCTGCCCCTCGTCGGCGCGGTGAGCGCGCTGCCGACGACGTACTTCATCGCGCGCTGCGGGCGCCGCAAGCGCATCTTCCTCGTGGCCGGCATCGCCCACCGCTCGATGTGGGTGCTCATCGCCCTGGTGCCCTGGGTGCTGCCGAGCGCGTGGTGGTGGAAGGCGCTCATGACCCTCCAAGCCGTCTCCTCGCTTGGCGCCTACATCATGAGCCCGGCCGTGCTCTCGTGGTTCGCGGACGTCGTCCCGGCCGAGATTCGGGGGAGGTTCTTCTCACGCTGGAGCCAGGGCGGGCAGCTCGTGGGCCTGCTCGCGACGTTCCTTGTGACCTATTGCCTCGACTGGGCGGAGCCGGCGGGGCAGCGGGCGCTCCTGCTCACCATCAGCGTCGCCTTCGCCCTGGCCGCCCTGATGGGGGTGATTGACTTCCTCTGGCTGCTGCCGATCCCCGACGTTGGGCACCGCCCCGACCCGCAGATCACCCTGGCCAGGCTCTTCCGCGAGCCGCTGGCCGATAGGAGCTTCCGTTGCTACCTCGCCTTCAGCGCCACGCGGGTGCTCAGCCTGGGCTACCTCGGCCAATACGTCTACCTCTACCTCACCGACGTGCTGGGGAAGGACAGCCAGACGACCAACCTGCTG
>VGYW01000654.1 GCA_016872875.1 Planctomycetota bacterium
GCCCGGCCCCGCGGGGGCGTGTGGTGGGGTTCGAGGCGTCGGGCGAGGAGGCGATGGTTCGTCTGGCCTTCCCGATGGGGGAGTTGGTGGCGAGACTTCGCGAGGGCCTGGAGTCCCTGGCCTGCGAGGCGCTCCCCGGCTTCGCCGAGGGCGCGGTCGCTCATGATGGCGGGCTTGCCCTCGATCTCGCGGTCGAGCTGGTCGAGGGTGGCGCGGAGGTCCGCGGCCGCCTCGTCGGCCATCCGGGCCTTCGTCTGCTCGAAGAGGGCGGGGAACTCCTCGAAGCTGCGGGCAAGGCCCCGCTCGAGGTCGAGCAACTGGTCGGTCTTGCCCGCGGGGAAGCTCGCCGCGGTGTAGGCCTGCCACACAGGGAGCGCGTCGGCGTAGGCCTGCCTCTGGGCGAGGAGCTCCGCCACGGACGCGGTGCCGTGGCCGAAGGGTGCAGTGCCGTGGGGGGCGAAGGCGCGGAGCCTGGCGAGCCATTCGTCGGACTGTGCCTGCATGGCGGCGCGCTGCTCGTCGGCGGCGCGTGCGGCGGCGTCCTTGGCCCGTGCCGCCTCGTCCCGCGCGGCCTGGGCTTGAGCCAGGGCGTCCTTCGCGGCCACGTAGTCGGGGTTGGTGACGTCGAATTGGCCGCCGTAGGACCGGTCAATCTCAGCGAAGACCGATGCCGCATCGTCCACTTGGCGGCGGCGGAGGAGGTCGTGGACGTCTCGGATGCGCTTCGAGACGCCCCCGGGCAGCTTGGCGGGTCCGACGGGAGCCGGGGGCGTTGGCTCCTCGGCGGGCCTCGGCGGCTCGGGCGCCGCTGTTGCGGGCGCAGGGGTTGGCGGCTGCGGCGCGGGCGCCGCGGGGGCCGCGCCCTTTCCCATGCGGCTCGTAACGTCCTTCCGCAGCTTCGCGAGCTGGTTTTCGAGCGACTTGAGCTGCACGCTCGCGGGGTCTTGGGCCTTCGCGCTCTCCACCGTGGCCGCCACCCCGTCGGCAATGGCCAGGGCCTCCTCGAACTTGCGGTTGAAGAAGGCGTTCTGCGCCTTGCGCAGGTCGCCCGCGATGGCCTTCAGATGAGCCGAGATGTCCGCCATGGTCACGCTCCTTGCTCCAGAGGGTTGCGAAGGTTCACTGGATGCCCAGGCGCGCGACCTCCTTGGGCTCCTCTGTGGTTGCTGAGGGGCCATCGCGCGCGGCGTCTCGCAACGACCCCGCGACACGGGAATCATATCGCCAGCGACAGGAATTTGCAAGCCCGGCGCGACTGGCACTGGCCATTGACAACCTGATACTATGCTGGTATCATTATGGCATGCCCAGGAAGGTCCGAGAGCTGATTCGTGACCTGGAGAAGGCGGGATTCATCAGCCATCCTGGCAAGGGGAGCCACCGGAGGTTCAGGCACCCCCGGGGAGTGAGGGTGACGATCAGTGGCAACCCCGGTGACGATGCTAAGCCGTACCAGGAGAAAGACCTGGCACGAGCGCTGAAAGAGGCCAGACGATGAAGCCGAGCGATCGCTATCTCAAGATCGTCGAGTGGTCCGAAGAGGACGGCTGCTACGTGGGGACGTGTCCCGGCCTGATGTACGGCGGCGTGCATGGCCCCGACGAAGCCGAGGTCTACAAGGAGCTCTGCCAAGAGGTGGAGGAGTGGATCCGAATCGAGGAAGAGGATGGCAATCCCCTTCCTGAGCCTACCGCACGCAAGGATTACTCCGGCAGATTCGTCCTTCGCGTCGGCAAGGAGCTCCACAAGGCCCTGGCCTTGCGGGCGCTGCGGAAGGGCCGCAGCCTGAACTCCTACTGCGCGGACGCGCTCCGACGGCGTGTTGCCAGGTGAACCGCGCGGTCCGGCCTCGTTCCCACCATCCGCTTGGAGGCAAACCCGCTTGACTCCCTGCCCTGCCGACTCTATCCTGATAGGTGGGCGGGTTGCGTTTCTGGCGAAGGTGTCACGCCATGGCTGACACGCGAGATCAGGCCCTTCAGATCGCGCGCGAAGTCCATAAGCGCCTTGCTGGGTTGTACGGCCCGCGCCTGAAGGGGGTCTACCTGTACGGCTCCTACGCCCGCGGCGAAGCGAACGAGGAGTCTGACATTGACGTGGCGATCGTGCTGTCCGGCCCGGTGGACGACGCGGAGGAGGGGCGGAGGACCTGCGATGTCATCGGCGACCTGTCGCTCCGCCACAACTGCCTCATCGCCGCATTCTTCCTCTCGGAGGACGAGTACCGAACCACCCCCTACGCCATCCACCGCAGCATCGTCCGCGAGGGGGTCCCCGCATGAAGCCCGAGGTCGCTGACCACCACGAAGGCATCCGCCTCTTCTCGGCCCGGTCCCGCAGCGAGTACCGCGCCAAGCCGACTGACACGTGCCAGGATGCTCAGAAGGAGCTCGAGGTCGCCCGCGACTTCGTCGCCGCCTGCCGATCGTTCCTGGAGAAGAGGTGACTGGGCCTCCTGCCCTCAGCTTGCGTCTTCGAGGCCTGCCGTCGCACCTCCGCCGCCCTCGACAGAATCCTCGCCCAGGCCGGCTCGCCCTGACCATGTGCCCAACGTTCGGAGCGCTTGACAATCCGTAGGCACCGTCTTACAATAGAGTAAGTGACGCCGGAATTGGTAAGCAAAGGAGAAAGCAATGGTCCGCGCCTCATTGTCAACAAGAGGCCAGCTCGTGATCCCCAAGCTGATCCGCGAGCGCATGGGGCTACACGCCGGCGACAAGGTGGACTTCATCGTCCAGGAGAACGGCGATGTCGTTCTCCGGCCCGCGACCGTTCACGTCCAGTCGCTCTTCGGCTGTCTGCGGCCGCGGAACGGCAAGGTCGCAACGCTTGAGGAGATGGAACGCGCGATCCGCGAAGGGGCATCGGAGGGCATATGAACGGCCTCGACACGAATATCCTGGTTCGCGCCGTCACCCTGGACGACCCGAAGGAGGCCGCCATTGCCCGCCGCACCATCGTGGAGGCCGTCGAGCGCGGTGAGACCCTGCTTATCCAGCCCGTCGTCCTATGCGAGCTGCACTGGGTTCTCGAGCGGGTCTATGGCTTCTCCAGGGCGGACCTCCTGCCGGTTCTCGAGAACATCCTCCACACCGTGGAGTTCGAGATCGCAGATAGGACAACAGTGTGGCAGGCGTTCGAGGACTACCGCCGCGGCCTGGGCGGATTCGCTGACTGCTACATCGGTCGCGCAAACAGGGCCGCCGGCGCCGATACTACCCACACCTTCGACAATGGCCTGAAGCAGAACCCGAGCTTCACTGTCCTCGGCGGGGCAAGCGAGTGAAACCCAGCGGCAGGTATCTGAAGATTGCCGAGTGGTCCGAGGAGGATGGTTGCTACGTGGGCACCTGCCCCGGCCTCATGCTCGGCGGCGTCCACGGCTCCGCTGAGGCCAAGGTCTACAACGAGCTCTGCCAGGCTGTGGAGGAGTGGGTCAGGGTCCAGCGAGAGGATGGCGAGCACTACAGGATGCTGCCGTCCCGACCGTGACCTCGCGTTCGTTCATGCTCGTTCCTCGCTGGCCATGATACGCTCTGCCACGCCGGCGCGCAAGCGCGGCGGTCGACACGAGTATGGCCCCCAATTCTGGTGAACTACTCCGGAGCCCCGACAGGGGCGTACTATAGCAGCCCAGGGCGAAGCCCTGATCTTTGCCCACATCTCGGGGCCTTGTAGCCCGCCGACGCGGGCGACCCAGCCGTAGCCCAGGGCGACCGAAGGGAGCCCTGGGATGGCGCGTCCCCCCCATCCAAGCCCCCGAAGGGGGCGTTTCACGCCCATTGAATCGCCCCGCTTCGGGGGCTCTACG
>VGYW01000655.1 GCA_016872875.1 Planctomycetota bacterium
TCGAGGTGGTGAGCGGCCTCGATGCGGGCGCTACGGTGGCCGCCGGCGGCGCCTTCATGCTCAAGAGCGACATCCTCCGCGGCAAGATGGGCGCCGGGTGAGCGGACTAGCCGCCCGGGGGGCAGTTCGCCCCCCAATCGTCCTCGTCCTCGTCGTCGTCCTCGTCCTCGTCCTCGATCTTCTCTTGGGGCCTTCTGTATGCTCGACCACGCCCTCCAATTCGTCCTCCGCCAGCGCCTGCTGGTGATTCTCGCGGGCGCGCTGGTGCTCGGCGCAGGCTACATGGCCTGGCGCAGGCTGCCCATTGACGCCTTTCCCGATGTGACGAACGTGCAGGTGATGGTGCTCACGAACGCGCCCGGCCTGGCCCCCGGCGAGGTGGAGCGCCTCATCACCTTCCCCATCGAGGTCGAGATGGGCGGCCTGCCCGACGTCCGCCAGGTGCGCTCCCTCTCCAAGAGCGGACTCTCCCAGGTCGTGGTGATCTTCGAGGACTGGGTGGACATCTATTTCGCCCGCGAGCTTGTCTTCCAGCGTCTCGCCCACGCGAAGGAGGAGCTGCCCGAGGGGGTCGAGCCCGAGCTCGGCCCTATCTCCACCGGCCTCGGCGAAATCTACCAGTACGCCGTCCTCGCAGGCCACTTCTGCCCCAAGCACCCGCGAGTCTGGGCGAAGGACGCGGGCAAGTGCCCCGAATGCGGCGCCGAGCTGCGCAAGAACGAGGCCGACCTGATGGAGCTGCGGACGCTTCAGGACTGGGTGATCACGCCGCAACTGCGCCGCCTCCAAGGCATCAACGAGGTCAACAGCTTCGGCGGACTCGTCAAGCAGTTCCACGTCGTGCCCGACCCCGCCAAGCTGCTGAAGTACGACGTGTCGCTCCGCGACATCCTGGAGGCGTTGGAGGCGAACAACGCGAACGCCCCAGGCGGCTTCATCGTGAAGGACTGGGAGCAGATCAACATCGTCTCGAAGGGCCTGCTCCACGACATCGCGGACATCGAGCGCATCGTGCTCAAGGCCGAGACCGGCACACCCGTCTACCTCAAGGACCTCGCAGAGGTCAAGCTCGGCCACCAGACCCGCCACGGCGTCGTCACCCGAAATGGCGACGGCGAAGCGGTCATCGGCATGACCATCATGCTGAAGGACGCGAACTCGAAGACCGTGGTGGACCGCGTGCGAGCGGCGGTGCCGGAGATCGAGAAGTCCTTGCCCGCGGGCGTGAAGATCGAGCCGTTCTACGACCGCACCTCGCTCATCCAGGCCTGCGTGCAGACCGTGTCGGACGCTCTCCTTGAGGGCGGGGGGCTGATCATGCTCGTGCTGTGCGTGGTGCTGTGGGACCTGCGTGCGTCGCTGGCCGTGATGGTGGCGGTGCCGACGGCGGCGGCGGTGGGCTTCCTGCTCATGGGTGCCCAGGGCCTCACGGCCAACCTCATGAGCCTGGGCGGCATGGCCATCGCCATCGGCATGATTGACGACGGGGCGATCGTGGTCACTGAGAACATCGTGCGGCACATGCACGAGAAGGCGGGCACGGCGCTCTCGCGGGCCGAGATCGCCCTCGGCGCGCTCCGCGAGGTCGCTCGCCCAGTGATGGGCGGCATGCTCACCATCGTCATCGTCATACTCCCCCTCTTCGCCCTGGAGTCAATGGAGGGCAAGATGTTCAAGCCGCTCGCGCTCACGATCATCTTCACGATGCTGGGCGCGCTCGCGGGGTCGCTGACCCTCGTGCCCGCCCTGGCCTCGCTCCTCGCCAGGCGGGCCGCGGCCAAGCCGAAGGGCGACATCCTGGTCCGCCTCATTCTGGCCGTCTACCAGCCGCTCCTGTCGCTCGCCCTGCGCGGCCGCTGGATCACCATCGCCGCCGCGGCCGCCGCACTCGTCGGCGCGCTCTCCGTCCTCCCGCAGCTCGGCACCGAGTTCCTCCCCGCGCTCGACGAAGGGGCGCTCGCCATCAACCTCGTCCGCCTCCCCACCGCCAGCGTGGAGGGCGGCGCCCTTCAGTGCTCCGCCATCGAGCGCCGCCTCCTGGCCAAGTTCCCCGAAATCGCCTCCGCTGTCTCAAAGACAGGCCGCGCCGAAATCGCCGAAGACCCCATGGGGCCGGAGCAGAGCGACCTCTTCCTCATGCTCAAGCCGCGCGAGGAATGGACGACTGGCCGCACCAGGGAGCAACTCGTCCAGGCCGTCCGCGAGGAGCTGAAGGCATTCCCCGGCATCAACGCCGCCTTCTCCCAGCCCATCGCGCTCCGCGTCAACGAGCTCATCAGCGGCATCAAGAGCGACATCGCGATCAAGGTCTTCGGGGAAGATATGGACGTGTTGCGCGGGACGGCCGAGCGGATCGCCCCCATCCTCACCTCGATCCACGGGGCGGCCGACATCAAGATCGAGCAGGTCTCGGGCTTCTCGGAGCTGGAGGTGCAGATGGACCGCGAGGCGATGGCGCGGCACAAGGTGAACGCGGCGGACATCAACCAGCTCATCGAGGCGGCGGTCGGCGGCAAGGTGGCCACCACCCTCTTCGAGGGGCAGCGCCGCTTCGCCGTCCAGGTCCGATTCCCAGCCGAGCACCGCAACTCCCCGGAGGCCATCGAACGCCTCCTGGTGCCCACGCCGACGGGCTACCACGTGCCGCTCGCCGAACTCCTCGCCGAAGGCCCCGACGGGCGGCGCGTCCGCGAGGTGCAGACCCCCGCCCAGGTGAGCCGCGAGGACGCCAGCCGCAGGCTCATCGTCGAGTGCAACGTGCGGGGCCGCGACATCGGCGGCTTTGTCGAGGAGGCCAGGCGCAAGCTCGCGCCCATCGAGAGCGGCCTACCCCAGGGCTACCGCATCGCCTGGGGCGGCCAGTTCGAAAACCAGCAGCGGGCCATGGAACGCCTCCGCATCGTCGTCCCCGTTGTGCTTCTGCTGATCTTCGTCATGATCTTCAGTTCCCTGGGATCCCTCAGGAGCGCGCTCCTCGTCCTCCTCAACCTCCCCTTCGCGCTCGTCGGCGGCGTCCTGGCCATCTGGCTCCTCAAGATCAACCTCAGCGTGTCGGCCTCGATTGGCTTCATCGCCCTCTTTGGCGTGGCGGTGGAGAACGGCCTGGTGCTGGTGAGCTTCTTCGACCAGTTGCGGGCCGACGGCTTGCCGGTGCGCAAGGCGGTCGTGGAGGCCTGCCGCCTCCGCGTGCGCCCCCTCATCATGACCACCCTCACCACGCTCCTGGGTCTCCTGCCGCTCCTCTGGGCCACCGGCTCGGGGTCCGAAATCCAGAAGCCCCTGGTCGCCGTCCTCTTTGGCGGCCTCGTCAGTTCCCTCGCACTCACCCTCATCATTCTCCCGGTCCTCTACACCCTCACCAGCCGCGACCGGCCCCTCCCCGCTCCCGCCTCTGCCGAGCCGATCTGAGAGTATGGCCCCCAATCCTGGTAACCTCCTTGGGCTCCGAAGCTCCGAACGGAGCGTACTATATCAGCCCAGGGCGAAGCCCTGGGAATGGGAGACGGCCCCGGCCAGCCCTGTAGGGGCGTACCAGCCACTCACGACAGGCGATGGCGTCCGCGCCTCGTAGTACGCCCCTTCAGGGCTGACCCACGCCCGGGCCTGCTTCCCAGGGCTTCGCCCTGATCTTCGCCCACATCTTCTGGGGGCTGGGGTTTAGCCCCCGAATGGGGGCGTCTGAGCCGTAGCCCAGGGCGACCGAAGGGAGCCCTGGGAAAAGGCCCCGCCAGCGTAGAGCCCCCGAAGCGGGGCGATTCAATGGGCGTGAAACGCCCCCTTCGGGGGCTTGGATGGGGGGGACGCGC